>NZ_JAWDIE010000003.1:0-227761 GCF_037688875.1 Amphibiibacter pelophylacis | reverse complement strand
CACGTGGTGGCCCAGCCAGGGGTGACCGTCCAGATCGGTGATGGGCGCGCTGGACGGCTGGTGGCGGACCCATTCTTGCGCAAAATGCCGGATGCTGTGCTCACCTTCATCCCGGAAAACCGAACACGTGGCGTAAATCAAACGCCCGCCTGGCTTCAGAAGTGGCCACAGCGCGTGCAAAAGACGCTGCTGCTGATCGTGCAGCGTGGCGATGTCGCTGCTGTGCCGCAGGGCCAGGATGTCGGGGTGGCGGCGCACCACGCCCGAGCCGCTGCAGGGGGCGTCCAGCAGGATGGCGTCGAAGGGCTGGCCGTCCCACCAGGCGGCGGTGTCGGCGGCATCGGCGCAGCGCAGGATCAGTTCGGGGCGGGCTGCAGCGGGCGCCGCACCGGCCGTGCTTCGCGCCAGGTTGTCCTCGATGCGCGCCAGGCGCTGCGGATCGCGGTCCAGTGCGGTGATCTGCCAGGGCGGCGATCCGGCGGGGGTGAGGTGTTCGCCCAGCTCCATCAGGTGCAGGGTCTTGCCCCCCGGCGCGGCGCAGGCGTCCAGGATGCGGGCGCCGGGTGGCAGATCGCTGACAGCACCCACGCCATTCAGCGGGGGGCTGGCGCACACCGTCAGCCAGGCGCCCCACTGCGCGGCCAGATCCTGCACCGACAGATCGCCTTGATCGAAGCTCGGCAGCCGCTGCACGGGCACGGCGCTGGCCAGCGTCAGGGCCAAATCCCGGTTCAGGCGGGCGGGCAGGTCGGCCTGCTCAAGCTTTTGCAGCGCCTGCGGCGGGGTCAGCCGCGCGGCATGGGCGCGCAGGGTGAAGGGCGGGTGGGCCAGCCCTTCGCGCGCCATGTCTTCCCACTGCTGCGGCCAGTCCCGCTGCAGCTGTTTCAGCCACCATGCGGGATGGCCGTGACGGCTTTCGGGTTTGGCGAGCGCCTGAGCCAGCAGCGCGTCCTGTTCGCGCAGGAAGCGGCGCAGCACGGCGTTGACCAGGCTGGCGCCGGGCTGCACCAGCGCGGGCTTGCGCGCCAGCGCCTTCGCGGCCTGCACGGCCTCGTTGACCACGGTGTGTGCGTCGTAGCTGGGGCGCTGGCTGCCGGTGGCCACCGCACCTGCGGGCAGCAGCAGCGCCAGCGCAGCCGCGATCAGCGCGCCCAGATCGGGGCTGGGCGGGCGGCGCAGCAGGTGCTGGCGCAGGGACAGCAGCAGCGGCCAGTGGCGCAGGGCGTGGCTGGCCAGCGCCAGGCTGCCTGCGCGCGCGGCAGGGCTTTCGGCGCCGGTGCGGGCCAGTTCGCGCGACAGCGATCGTCCGCGCTCAACCCCGGCCAGGGCCAGGCTGGTGTGGGTCAGGAGTTCGTGCAGGGGCGCAGCGGCTGTAGGGGGTGGCGTCATGACCGTGCAAGTGTATTGCAGCCTGGTTATATTGGCCCACATCCAGTCAGACCAACTCTCCGTGCCCCCGCACGTCCTCACAATGAACGACACGACCAGCGCCCCGGGCGCCTCCAGCGCCAACACCTCGACGGGCCCTGTGTCCGGCCGCATCCGCTACCGCCTGCAGCAGGCCGGTCAGCGCTTTTTCGCCAACGACAATATCGCCGACTACATTGAACCCGGCGAGATCGACGCCCTGCGCGACGAGGTCGCCGGGCGCATGCACGCCGTGCTGCAGTCGCTGGTGATCGACACCGACAACGATCACAACACCCAGGACACCGCGCGCCGCGTGGCCAAAATGTACCTGGACGAGGTCTTTGCCGGACGCTATCGCCAGGCGCCTGCCGTGACGGCCTTCCCCAACGTGTCTCGCCTGAACGAGCTGATGATCGTCGGCCCCATCCAGGTGCGCAGCGCCTGCTCGCACCACTTCTGCCCCATCATCGGCCGGGTGTGGATCGGCATCCTGCCCAACGAAACGTCCGACCTGATCGGCCTGTCCAAATACGCCCGCCTGTGCGAATGGGTGATGTCACGACCGCAGATCCAGGAAGAAGCGGTCGTGCTTCTGGCCGACATCCTGGAGCGCCGCGTGCGCCCCGACGGCCTGGCCGTGGTGATGGAGGCCGACCACTTCTGCATGCACTGGCGCGGCGTCAAGGATAGCGACAGCGCCATGACCAACAGCGTGATGCGCGGCGCCTTCCTGCGCGACGCCAACCTGCGCCGCGAGTTTCTGGCACTGATGCCGCGCAAGAGCAGTGGGGCGGTTTGATGAGGAGCTAGACCCCTGTGTGGCGGCTTCCGCTGAGTTCCGCGCAAAGGTCGTAAAGTTGCCGGGCTGCAGGCGAAAGCGGCATGGACCGCCGCTTGATCAGTCCCATTTTCCGGGTGACCACCGGATCCACGAGGGGAACGCTGACCAGCAGCGGATGGTCAGTTCCAGGCATGGCCATGGCCGGGAGTGCGGCAATTCCCAGACCGGCTTCCACAAGGCCCACCATGGTTGTGCCGTGCTGGGTTTCATACAGGCTAGCTGGCTGCTCGGCTACTCCTGCCAGTGCCTGATCCAGCAGCAGCCGGTTGCCTGAGCTTTTTCCTACTGCGATGTAGTCGTACTGGGCCAAATCCTTCCAGCTGACTTCAGCCAGTTTTGCGATCGGATGGTCGCGGCAGCATGCCGCAACAAAACGCTCTTCCAGCAGTGTTTCAAACTCCACTTCGCGGTCCTGCGAACCAATGAAATTCAGTCCGAAATCGGCATCGCCTCCGGCGACCGACTGCAGGACTTCGTTCGCGCTGTCGTCGAGAATGCGCACTCGAACCTTCGGGTAGCGTTCGCGGTAAATGGCGATCACCCGGGTCAGGAAGTAATTGACGGCTGAAGGCACGCAGGCCACCGTGACTTCGCCCATCCGTGTGGCAGCCACGCCCCGAATGCCCAGTAGCGTGGTGTCCAGCGCATCCAGAATCTGGCGCAGCTGGCGGTCGAAGTCCCGCCCGATGGCCGTCAGGCTGACTTGGCGAGTGGTGCGATCCAGCAGCCGTGTGCCCAGTGCTTGCTCAAGCTTTTCGATGCGGCGGCTGAAAGCTGGCTGGGAGATGTGGACCGATTCTGCGGCTTTGCGAAAGCTGCCCAGCTCTGCAACTGCCCTGAAAGCGAGCAGATCGTCAAGATCAAAGTTTCTGGCCATGGGGTTGCAGCTCCTTCTCGTCAGTGGATTGATGCGCATTGTCGATCAATTCATCGGAACAATGCAATTCACAACCGTATCGTGGGCCGCGATGATGGACCCATTCATCAACCGCAGGTTCTGCGCAGGCCCACGGCGCATGACGACACTGCCATTATTCCGGAGACACCCATGCCACCACTACGCCTTGCGATACTGCGCTCTTCCACCCACGCCGGGGGGAGAAAATGAAAAAGCAGGCAATTTATAAGGCACTGTATTTTCAGGTGCTGGTGGCCGTCGCGATCGGTATCGCGGTTGGCCATTTCTGGCCGGAGTTCGGGGCCTCCCTAAAACCTTTGGGGGATGCGTTTGTCAAGCTCGTCAAAATGATGATCGCACCGGTTGTTTTCTGTACGATAGTCAGTGGGATTTCCAGCCTGTCAGATTCCCGACAGGTTGGGAAAACCATGCTCAAATCGATGGGTATTTTTTATGTGCTGACTTTGATAGCCTTGCTGGTTGGATGGGGTGCAGTAGATTTGATTGGTCCTGGCGTGGGTCTTCATATTGATCCGGCGCACCTGGATCCTTCCGTGGTGACCAAATACACCAAGACTGAAGGTTCGCTCGGATTTGTACCTTTTCTGTTGCATATTATTCCAAGTGCCTTCTTTGGTGCATTTGCCGAAGGCGAGGTTCTTCCGGTCCTCCTGCTGGCCATTCTGGTGGGCTTTGGTATTACGCGAGCGGGTCAGGCTGGTGAAATGGCAAAAAACTCGATCGAGTCATTTTCCAGTGTGCTTTTCTCGGTATTTGGTTTCATCATGCGGTTGGCTCCGCTGGGGGCATTTGGTGCCATGGCTTTCACTGTGGGCAAGTATGGTGTGGGCTCCATCGGTTCTCTGGGTATGCTGATCGTTACGTTTTATGTGGCATGCGGATTTTTTGTAATGGTGGTATTGGGTACTCTGGCCAGGATGCACGGTTTCAGCCTGTGGAAGCTGCTGCGCTATGTCCGCGAGGAACTGCTGGTGGTTCTCGGGACTTCTTCATCTGAGCCTGTGCTGCCGCGTCTTCTGGAAAAGCTGCAGAAATTGGGCTGTAAAAAAGGAGTGGTCGGACTCGTTCTGCCCATGGGTTACTCGTTCAATCTGGATGGTACGGCAATTTATCTGACTTTGGCATCGCTGTTTATTGCTCAGGCCTGTGATATTCATTTAAGCACGTGGCAGATTATCTCCATGCTGGGCGTGATGCTGCTGACTTCAAAAGGAGCAGCTGGGGTGACAGGCAGCGGTTTTGTGGCCTTAGTGGCCACACTGACCGTCATGCCGGATCTGCCAGTGGCGGGTGTGGCAATTATTGTGGGCATCGACCGCTTTATGTCAGAGGCTCGCGCCCTGACCAGTACGATGAGTAATGTGGTTGTGAGCGTCGTGGTCTCCATCTGGGAAGGTGCCTGTGACCGGGAGATACTTATGGCCGAGTTGGACCGCACAGATTTTGACAATGAAATTATTCAGGAAGGCAACGCACTGGAAACAGGGCGTCATACCGTATGACAGCAAATTACCTTCAGGATTGGGTCGGCCGTTCGGAAACTGTTTCCGACATGGCCACTGCCACCCCCTACGCCGCACTCTCGGCCACTTTTGACCGGTCCACTGAACGCCCTGCTGAAGGCACTCCCTTGCCTGCGTTGTGGCACTGGCTGTATTTCCTCCCCTTGCACCGACAGTCTGAAATCGGACCCGACGGGCATGCCAAACGAGGGGGTTTCCTGCCGCCGGTGCCGCTGCCCCGACGCATGTGGGCGGGCAGCCAATTCCATTTCCACCAGCCGCTGCGTATTGGCGATGCTATGACCCGCACCTCGACCATTGATTCGGTCACTGAAAAGCAGGGCCGGACTGGCACGCTGGTGTTCGTGAAGGTACGCCATGAAATCTGCCGGAATGGCGAGACGGACATAGCGCTGACCGAGTTCCACGACATCGTGTACCGTGAGGCCGCCCGCCCTGACGACGTGGCATCTCCACCGAAGGCTGCTCCGGGCACTGCCATATGGCAAAAGCACTGGGTGCCCGACGATGTGCTGCTGTTCCGCTATTCGGCGCTCACCTTCAACGGGCATCGCATTCATTTCGACCGCAAATATGTGACCAGTGTGGAGGGGTATCCGGGCCTGGTTGTCCATGGCCCTATGGTGGCCACGCTGCTGCTGGATTTGCTGCGTGATCATCGACCAGATGCCGTGGTGGCCAGTTACGAGTTCCGGGCCGTGCGTCCACTGTTCGATATCCACCCTTTTAATGTGTGCTGTGAGCCGCAGCCGGATGGTCGGACCTTCCGGCTCTGGGCCCAGGATCACGAGGGCTGGCTGACCATGGAGGCCACAGCGGTCATCCGCTAAGGAGAACAGCATGCAACCTTTGAAAGGCATCACAGTCGTCACGCTGGAGCACGCCATTGCGGCGCCCTTTGCCACCCGCCAGCTGGCGGATCTGGGCGCGCGCGTCATCAAAATCGAACGCCCGGGTGTGGGCGACTTTGCCCGGGGCTACGACACACGGGTACGCGGCATCGCTTCGCATTTTGTGTGGACCAACCGCAGCAAGGAAAGCCTGACCCTGGATGTCAAACACCCGGAAGCCCAGGCCATTCTCAAACGCATCATCCTGGAGGAGGCCGATGTGGTTGTGCAGAACCTGGCGCCTGGGGCGGCGTCGCGGCTGGGTCTGTCGTACGAGGCCCTGAGCGCGATCAAGCCAGGCATCATCGTCTGTGATATCTCGGGCTACGGCAGCGATGGCCCTTACCGCGACAAGAAGGCCTACGACCTGCTGATCCAGAGTGAGGCCGGGTTTGTTTCTGTCACCGGAACTGAGGAAACCCCCTCCAAGGCGGGGCCCTCGATTGCTGACATTTCAGCGGGCATGTACGCCTACACCAACATCCTGGTGGCGCTGATGCACCGGCAGCAGACCGGCGAAGGCCAGCGCATCGACGTGTCCATGCTCGAATCCCTGGTCGAGTGGATGGGCTACCCGCTTTACTACGCCATCGACGGTGCAGCACCGCCGCCCCGCACTGGAGCCAGCCACGCGACGATTTATCCCTACGGCCCGTTTCCGGCTGGGGATGGCCGGACTGTGATGCTGGGCCTGCAAAACGAGAGAGAGTGGAAATCCTTCTGCGAGCAGGTGCTTCAGCGCCCCGAGCTGGCCGCCGACGAGCGGTTTTCCAGCAATCCCCGGCGTGTGGCCCAGCGCCAGGCGCTTTACGGGCTGATAGTTGACGCGTTTTCAGAGCTGACCGCCGCGCAGGTGCTGGAGCGGCTGGAGCAGGCGCAGATCGCTAACGCGCAGGTCAACGACATGCAGGCCGTCTGGGAGCATCCCCAGCTGCAGGCGCGCCAGCGCTGGTCCAGCGTCGAAACATCCGTCGGCACGGTTCCGGCCCTGCTGCCGCCGGGTTCCTGGACGAAAGGTCCGCCGCGCATGGACGCTGTGCCTGCTCTCGGCCAGCACACCGAAGCCATCCTGCACAGCCTAGGTTATAGCGCAGCACAGATTGCAGGCTTGCGGGCCGAGGAGGCCATTTGATCCCGCGCACCTATCTGTTTGTTCCCGGTAACCGGCCCGGGCGATTTGCCAAGGCCCTGTCGGCCGGGGCCGATCGTGTGGTGCTTGATCTGGAGGATGCGGTCGCTGCCACAGACAAAGCCGGTGCCCGCCAGCAGGTGGCCGACTGGCTGATTACGCTTGATCCGGCCGAGGTTTCGCGGCTGGTCGTGCGCATCAATGACGCCCACAGCGAATGCCACTCGCAGGATTTGGACTGGCTCAAAGGCCGAGGGCTGTGCGCGGTGATGCTGTCCAAATGCGAGTCCGTCGGGCAGGTGCAGGCGGTGAAAGCGTGTCTCGCCCCCGGGGCGGAAGTGCTGGCTCTGGTCGAAACGGCCAAGGGCGTACTTGCTGCACCAGAGCTGGCCGCGTCTGGCGCGGTGTCCCGGCTGGTTTTCGGTTCTCTGGATTTCATGCTGGATCTGGACCTGCCCGGTCCGGGCAGCGCCGTGGACATGGCGGCGTTTTCGCTGGTGCTGGTCTCGCGCGCAGGGGGGCTTGCGTCCCCGGTGGCCGGGGTGACCGCAGCGCTCCATGACGAGCAGGTTCAGTCCGACTGGGCTCACGCCCGCAGTTTGGGGTTTGGGGCCAAGCTGTGCATCCACCCCATGCAGGTCGCGGCCGTTCACAAGGCACTTGTGCCTGACGCGGACCAGCTGGCCTGGGCCCGGCGCGTGGTCAGCGCCTGGCAGGGGCAGGCCGATGCAGGCGCTCTTCAGGTGGATGGTCATATGGTCGACAGGCCGGTTCTTCTCAGGGCACAACGTATTCTGGCCTCCAGCGGCCAGACCCAATGAATATTTTCAAAAGAGGTACTCCATGGCAGCCACACTGATCGATTCGAAAATTTTTGGCGACATGTTCAGCGACGAACGCATGCGTCGAGTCTGGTCCGATGAAAACCGGACCGCCAAATACCTGGACATTGAACGGGCGTTGGCCAAAGTCCAGGGGGGCCTGGGTCTAATCCCGAAGGAGGCTGCTGACGAAATTGTCAAAAACTGCGAGCTGTCCATGATCGACTGGGACAGGCTCAAGGCCAAGACCGAGCAGATCGGCTACCCCATCATTGCCGTGGTCAACCAGATCAACGCCAACTGCCGCGACCGTCTGGGCGAGTACTGCCACTGGGGCGCTACCACCCAGGACATTACCGACACGGCCACTGTGCTGCAGATGCGCGAAGGTCTGGCACTGGTCGGGCAGGATCTGGCCGATATTTCGGCCGCGCTGGCTGATCTGGCGCAGCGCCACCGTGACACGCCCATCATCGGCCGCTCTAACTTGCAGCAGGCCACGCCGATCACCTTTGGCTATAAGATGGCCAGCATTCTGGCGGGCATCGAGCGCCACCGCGAGCGGCTGACTCAGATGCTTCCCCGCGTTCTGACGGGTGAGTTCGGCGGGGCTTCGGGCACATTGTCATCGCTGAAAAATGGGGCCATGGAAACTCAGGCGGCCCTGATGAAAGAGCTCGGGCTGGCCCAGCCGCTGATCTCCTGGCACACCGTGCGCGACACGATTGCCGAGGTGGGTGCTTTTCTGGGACTGGTGGGAGGCTCACTGGGCAAGATCGCCATGGACATCAAGCTCATGATGCAGACCGAAGTGGCCGAAGTGTTTGAGCCCTTTGCGCCGGGACGTGGCTCGTCGAGCACCATGCCGCAAAAGCGCAATCCGATCTCCTGTCTTTACATCCACGCCAACGTGTCTGTCGTCCGCCAGCACGCCGCAGCGCTGATGGATGCCATGGTGGCCGATCACGAGCGCTCGACCGGTCCGTGGGAAATCGAGTGGGTGGTGCTGCCAGAGATTTTCTGCCTGATGTCAGGGGCCCTGAAGCAGACCAAGTTTGTGCTGCAAGGGCTGGAGGTGGATGCCAGGCGCATGCGGGCCAACATGGATGTCACCCACGGACTGGTCATGTCTGAAGCCGTAATGATGGGTTTGGGGCCTTTCCTTGGGAGAGAGTACGCGCACGATCTGGTTTACGACCTGTGCCGCCAGGCGCTAGAGGAAAACCGCCCGCTGATCGATATCCTGGAAGCGCATCCGGAAATCAGCCGCCATGTCAGCCGCGCCCAGATCGAGGCCCTGTTTGACCCCATCAATCACCTGGGGCAGGCCGGTGTGATGGTGGATCGCGTGCTGGCCGCACGCCGCATGACGCATGGCACGCATTAAGTCTTCCCCTTTCCCGAACCGGAGACACCCATGTCCCTGTCCATTCCCTGCGTGCTGATGCGCGCGGGCACGTCCCGTGGCCCTTTTTTCCTGCGCGACTGGCTGCCTGCGGGCGATGAAGCCCGCGATCAGGCCCTGATCGGTGCCATCGGTGCCAGCGACCCGCTGCAGCTCGACGGTTTGGGCGGTGGTAGCACGCTCAACAGCAAGGTGGCGATCGTGTCGCGATCGACCCGTTCCGATGCGGACGTGGATTATCTTTTCGCTCAGGTTGGCGTGGGGCACCAGTCGGTCGATACCCGGCCCAACTGCGGCAACATGCTGTCTGGGGTGGCACCCTTTGCCATTGACCAAGGGCTGATCGAAGCGCAGGGCGATACCACGACAGTCCGCGTGTTCAACGTCAACACCAGCTCGCTGGTGGAAGTCAAGGTGTCTACCCCGGGCGGACAGGTCACCTACGAGGGTGACGCGCGCATCGACGGCGTAGCCGGGACTGCGGCGCCCGTGCTGCTGAATTTTCTGGATGCCGCTGGTGCGGTGACAGGGTCACTGTTTCCGACCGGACAACGCATTGACCGGATCGATGGTATAGATGTCACCTGCATCGATTCAGCCATGCCGCTGATGATGCTGCGTGCCAGCGATCTGGGTCTGAGCGGGCGCGAGCGTCCTGCCGAGCTGGATGCCAACACATCTCTCCTGAAGCGGCTGGAAGCCTTGCGTCTGGAAGCGGGCCATCGCATGGGTCTGGGCGATGTCAGCGACAGTGTTATCCCCAAGCCGGTGCTGGTCAGCCCGGGCAATACCCCCAACAGCATCACGTCGCGCTATTTCACGCCGCATCGCTGCCATGCCTCACATGCCGTGACGGGTGCCATCGGCGTTGCCACGGCATTTGCCCTTCCTGGTACAGTAGCCAGCGGGCCTGAATTGGCTCCGGGGGCTCATGGTCTGGTGGTCCTGCATCCGGCCGGCCAGATCGATGTCGAAGTCACCGTGGACGGGCAGGGCGATGCGGCAACCGTGACCAGCGCAGCCCTGGTGCGTACGGTGCGCAAGATCATGCAAGGCGTGTTGCATCTGCCGGGTTATGTTTTCCCGCCGACAGCGCCCAGTCAGCCCGAGAAGACCGGTGGACAAGGCCTGCGCTCATTTCCGCAGCGGGAAGTACACATCATCGTTCCCACCAGTGCTGGGGGCGGCAATGACACCATCGCGCGTCACCTCACCCGTAGCTTAGGGCCGGTACTTGGGCAGTCTGTACTGGTGGACAACCGGGCAGGGGCCAATGGCAGCATTGCCAGCGAATACGTCGCGTCAGCCCCGGCTGATGGTCACACGCTGCTCTTTGGCTACATTGCAACCCACGCCATCCATCCTGCCCTGCAGCGCCTGCGCTACGACCCGGTGGCGGATTTCGCGCCCATAGGCCTGATCGGTCATTCGCCGACGCTGCTGGTTGTTCCGGCCGATCTTGCAGTTAATAGCGTGGTGGAGCTGGTCCAGATGCTGCGTGATTCCCGCACCCGCCTGAGCTACGCCTCGGCGGGCGAGGGGACGGTGCCCCATTTTGCAGCCGAGCTTTTTCAGCTTCAGACTGCTACCCGGCTGCAGAAAGCGGAATTTTCGGGGGCTGGACCCGCCATCGCCGAAGTGGCCAGCGGGAACGTCCAGCTGATGTTTCCCAGCCTGTTCACCGCCCAGCCCTATTTGCGCAGCGGCAAGCTGAAAGCTCTGGCCGTGGCGGGTCCCGAACGTCTGACGGCCTGGCCGGACCTGCCCACTTTGAGCGAGGCGGGCGTGCAGGGCGTTGAAATGACGCAGTGGTATGCGCTGTTCGCCCCGTCCAAGACGCCACCCGCCGTAGTGCGCCAGCTTAACGAGGCGTTGAACCGCGTTTTGGGCGATCCTGAAACCGCAGCGCGCATGCAGGCCGACGGTGCGCGCGTGCAGACCTCGACGCCGGGAGTCCTGCATGATCTTCTGATTGCCGAGGCTGAAAAGTGGAATGCGGTTGTGCATCAGGCCGGTCTGAGGCCCCAGGTCAGCGCCGACTGAAACCTCATCTGATCATTCTTCAGAGTCCAATTCACGCAGCCGCATCTGGTATAATCCATTTCGCAATTTATGCGCTCAGTTCGGCACGTCACACTCTCTCGCACGGCCACGGTTTACACCACTTGCAGTCAGCATCATTGCGGTACAGGGCACCTTTCCACCGGGGTGCCTTTTCTGTTGTGGGCCGTATCGTCGGCCTGCCTCTGTCTGGCCAGCCGCTCCGGCCCGGTTTCTGGCACTTCGCCGCCACCGGGTCTGCCTCTGCCGCCTGTTTGAAAGACACGCTGATATGACCACTGCTCCGCGCCCTGCAGCCAAAAAGCCCACCAAAACCGCCGCCGCTGCGGCCGCACCCGAGGCGGTCGAGACTGCTGTGAAGGACACGACGTCCGCTAAAACCGCCAAAGTGGCCAAGCCGGTGAACGCCGAGGCCGAAAAAGCCCTGGCACCATCCGTGAAGGGCGCCAAAGTGAGCAAGGCCAAGGCCGTGGTGAGCGCCGTCGCGCCGTCGCCCGAAGTCGCCGTGGCCCCGAAAAAAGCCGCCGCCAAAACCGCGACAGCCAAAGCCACTGCCCAGACGGCCGATGTGACTGAGGCCGTCGGGAAAACCCCGGCCAAAGCCAAAGCCGCCAAAGCACCGGCCAAAACTGCAGGCAAAGCCGCGGCCAAAACCAGCAGCAAATCAGCCACCAAGGCCCCCGCCGCCAAAACCGGCCCAGCGCGTGTCGCGGCGGCTGACGACGATCTGGACGACGATCTCACCGGCGATCTGGACGACATCAGCGCGGACGACGTCAGTGATCTGGACGATGACGCCAGCGCCGACTCCGACACTGAAGTGGTCGCCGACGTGCCCGAAGCCGCTGAAGTGGCCGCCGACAAGCCCAAGGCTAAGCCGCTGCGCATGAAGGTCAGCCGCGCCAAAGAGCGCGCGCTGATGCGCGAGTTCGGCCTGGATGAGGCCACGTTGACCGAAGAAGAAGTCTCCAAGCGCCGCAATGAGCTCAAAACGCTCATCAAGATGGGCAAGACGCGCGGCTTCCTGACCCACCAGCAGATCAACGATCACCTGCCCGAAAAGCTGGTCGATACCGAAATTCTGGAGGCGATTGTCTCCATGCTGGGCGACATGGGCGTGTCAGTCTACGAGCAGGCCCCCGACGACGCCACGCTGCTGATCTCCGGCGGCGCCGACAACACCGCGACCGAGGAAGAGGCCGAAGAAGCCGCCGAGGCCGCGCTGTCCACCGTGGAATCCGAGTTCGGTCGCACGACCGACCCGGTGCGCATGTACATGCGTGAAATGGGCACCGTCGAACTGCTGACCCGCGAGGGCGAAATTGAGATCGCCAAGCGCATCGAAGGTGGCCTGCAAGACATGATGTACGCCATTTCGGCGTCGCCCGCGACCATCGCCGAGATCCTGCACATTGCCGAGCAGATCGCTGCTGGCCAGGTGCAGATTTCTGACGTGGTCGACGGCTTTGTCCAGGCCGACGAGGCCGACGACTACGTCGCCGAGGAAGATTTCGACGAGTACGACGAAGAGGACGACGACGATGGCAACGGCGGCAGCAAGGCGCTGAGCCGCAAGCTCGAAGAGCTGCGCCAGCAGGCGCTGGGCAAGTTCGAGGAACTGCGCCAGCACTACACCGCCATGATGGCTGCCTATAAAAAGGGCGGCTACAACGCCCCCGCTTACCGCCAGGCGCAGGCCGCCATTTCCGGCGACCTGATGACCATCCGCTTCACGGTGAAAACCATCGAGCGCCTGTGCGAGCTGTTGCGCAACCAGGTCGAGGAAGTGCGCCGCATGGAGCGCGAGATTCGCCGCATCGTGGTGGACCGCTGCGGCATGAGCCAGGCCGAATTCATCAAGACCTTCCCGCCGCACAGCATGGACCTGACCTGGGCCGAGCGCCTGGTGGCCGAGAAAAAAGCCTACAGCGCCGTGCTCAGCCGCAACTTGCCGGCCGTCCAGGAATGCCAGCAGCGTCTGCTGGACATCCAGACCGCCGCCGTGGTGCCGCTGGAAGAGCTCAAGGACATCAACAAGCGCATGAACAAGGGCGAGAAGTCCAGCCGCGACGCCAAGAAGGAAATGATCGAGGCCAACCTGCGCCTGGTCATCTCCATCGCCAAAAAGTACACCAATCGCGGCCTGCAGTTCCTGGACCTGATCCAGGAAGGCAACATCGGCCTGATGAAGGCGGTGGACAAGTTCGAATACCGCCGCGGCTACAAATTCTCGACCTACGCCACGTGGTGGATTCGCCAGGCGATCACGCGCTCCATCGCCGATCAGGCGCGCACCATCCGCATCCCGGTGCACATGATCGAGACGATCAACAAGATGAACCGCATCTCCCGCCAGCACCTGCAGGAGTTCGGCTTCGAGCCCGACGCCCCGACGCTGGCCGAGAAAATGGAGATCCCCGAGGACAAGATCCGCAAGATCATGAAGATCGCCAAGGAGCCCATCTCCATGGAAACCCCGGTGGGCGACGACGACGATTCGCACCTGGGCGACTTCATCGAGGACAGCAACAACACCGCGCCCATCGACGCGGCCATGCAGGCCAGCCTGCGCGAGGTGGTCAAGGAAATCCTGGACACGCTGACCGCGCGCGAAGCCAAGGTGCTGCGCATGCGCTTCGGCATCGAGATGCAGTCCGACCACACGCTGGAAGAGGTCGGCAAGCAGTTCGACGTGACGCGCGAACGCATCCGCCAGATCGAGGCCAAGGCCCTGCGCAAGATCAAGCACCCGTCGCGCAGCGACAAGCTGCGCACCTTCGTGGCCGGCGGCAGCTGAGATCGCGGCCGGGCGCAGCGGGACCGCCATGACAGCAGCGCCAGTGATCGCCCGCCGCACCGTGCTGTTTGCCGACCTGCGCGGCAGCACGTCGCTGTTTCGCACGCTGGGCAATTCAGCAGCCACCGAGGTGGTGATGCGCGCCATGTCGGTGCTGGTGCCGCGCGTCGAGGCCGAAGGCGGCACCGTCATCAAGACTCTGGGCGATGGCCTGCTGGCGGTGTTTGCCACCGCCGTGCAGGGCGCCGACGCCGCGCTGCGCATGCACCAGGCGCTGGGCGACCTGTACCGCCAGATCCACGCGCTGGGCGACGCGCTGCAGGCGGTGCGACTCAACCTGCAGATCACCCTGGTGACCGGCGAGGTGGTCGAGGTCGGTGGCGACTGTTACGGCGACGCCGTAAATGTGGGTGCACGCCTGCTGGACCACGCGGGCGACGACGAAACCCTGATCAACCACGACACGCTGGTGGCGCTGCCGCAGGCGCTGCAGCGGCGTTTTCGCCCGCTGGAGTGGCTGCACCTGCGCGGTCGCGCCGACCCGGTTCAGGTCTACGTGCTGGGGCGGCGCAGCGCCGATGCGCTGCTGACGCAGTACGGCACGAGCCTGGGCACCGTGGGCCAGCACTCCGAGGTGTTGCGCCTGGTGGTGGCCGGGCAAGAGCGCGTTTTTGCCAGCGACGATCTGCCCATCATCTTGGGGCGCAGCCCGCAGGCGCAGGCGCGGCTGGATTACGCGCGCGCGTCCCGCGTGCACGCCCGCGTGGACTGGCACGGCGGCGATTTCCAGCTCTTTGACTGCAGCTTCAACGGCACCTGGGTGCGACTGGGCGACGCGGGCGAGGTCGTCTACCTGCGCCGGGGCACCTGTCGCCTGTATGGCAGCGGCGTGCTGGGCCTGGGCTCGCATCCCGCCCACGATCCGGCGGCCTGCGTGCTGTTTGAAGTCGTCTCTTTGGCCGAGACCCAATTCGCTCCGCTGTACGATGGCGCCAGTTAAACCCTCCGCCCTGCGTCAATGCTCATGCGTTTTGCTCCCGAACCCGCCTACCGCCACGGCCAGCCCCCGCGCACTGCCTTGGTCCTGATCAACCTGGGTACGCCCGATGCGCCCGACACGCCTTCCGTGCGGCGCTACCTGGCCGAGTTCCTGTCTGACCCGCGCGTCATCGAAATTCCCCGCCTGATCTGGTGGCCCGTGCTGCACGGCATCATCCTGCGTGTGCGTCCGCGCAAATCGGCGGCCAAATACGCCAGCATCTGGATGGAAGAGGGCTCGCCGCTGGCCGTCTGGACGAAGCGCCAGGCCGACGCTCTGGGCGAGCGCCTGACCGCGCAAGGGCAGGACGTGACGGTGACCTGGGCGATGCGCTACGGCAAACCCAACCTGGCGACGGTGCTGGACGGCCTCAAGGCCAGCGGGCACAGCCACATCGCGCTGCTGCCGCTCTACCCGCAGTACTGCGCCGCCACAACGGCCACGGCGGTGGACGTGGCTGCGGCCTGGCTGTCGCGCCAGCGCCATCAGCCCCACCTGCGCTGGCTGCGCGATTACGCCGGTGATGCGGGCTATATCGCCGCCCTGGCCGCCCGCGTGCGGGCGCACTGGGCCACGCAGGGCGCGCGCGGCGAGCGCCTGGTGATGAGCTTTCACGGCATGCCGGCCTTCAGCCTGGACAAGGGCGATCCCTACCACTGCCAGTGCTACAAGACCGCCCGCCTGCTGGAGCAGGCGCTGGAACTGGCGCCCGGCACAGCGGTGGTCACCTTCCAGAGCCGCTTCGGCCGCGCCAAATGGCTGCAGCCCTACACCGAGCCCACGCTGGTGAAACTGGCCGGGCAGGGCGTGCGCTCGGTCGATGTCATCTGCCCCGGCTTTGTCGCCGACTGCATCGAAACGCTGGAAGAAATCAATATGGAAGCGCGCGAGGCCTTTCTGGCAGCGGGCGGCACGCATTTCGCCTACATCCCCTGCCTGAACGACAGCCCCGAATGGCTGGATGCCCTCACCGCGCTGGCCCAGCAGCAGATCGCGGGCTGGCCCGGTTCGGGCACGCCCGGTGCTGGCCCGGTGGCGGGCGAATCCGCCGTGCAGCGCGAGCGCCACGCGGCCGTCGCCGCCGCCCTGGCCGCGAGCAACACCGCCGGACGCTGAGGCAGGAGGCGGCCATGAGCAAGGTCAAAACCTCTTCCGCCGCGCCGTCCGCCCCGGCCGCAGAGGTGCGCGTGCGCATCGACAAATGGCTGTGGGCCGCGCGCTTTTTCAAGACCCGGGCGCTGGCCAGCGACGAGCTGGACCTGCAGCGCATCGAGGCCAACGGCCAGCGCATCAAGGCGTCCTACAGCGTCAAAGTCGGCGACGTGCTGGGCCTGCACCTGCCCGGCCAGCCCCTGCGCGAAGTCGAGGTCCTGGCCCTCAGCGCCCAGCGCGGCCCAGCCCCCGTGGCCCAGCGGCTCTACCGCGAACTGCCCTCCAGCCTGGAGCGCCGCAGCCTCTGGCTGGACCAGCGCCGCCTCGCCCCCGACCCTCACCGCGACCCCGGCCAGGGCCGCCCCACCAAACGAGAGCGCCGCGACGTGTCGCAATGGCAAAGGTGGGGGATGGGGTTGGAGGAGTAAGTGCTGTGGCGGGTTTGCCGTTAAAGACAGTTTGAATCGATGCTCAGACTACGTGGCTGCTCAGTTTTGCGGACAGCTTGCGAAGCGCCTTCCAGTGATGGAGGGCGTTTTTGTTTTGCTGGCCCGATTTAGCAGGAAAAGCGGGTGAGTGGCGTGGTTTGTGATGGATAGAATGTGTAGCAAATAGGCGCGCTGGAAGGCTTGGGGCGTTTGGATAGGTCAGGTGGTGTGCTATTTTTCGCTTGATCAGTGAAAACAATGAGTTACGACTGTGATGCGATGTTGTCCACCAAATTTTTTTGAGTTATACACCCGGGAGGGTGTATAAAAACAAGTTAGCCAATATAAAATATTATCAGCGCACAGAATTAGCCCATTAGATCGAAACATATTTACTGCAAATCACCCTAAAATTACTCATCCCCCACAGTCAACCTCTATAATATTTATTATATGAACTTCGCTCATCTTATGCCATTCCAAAGTATCGCCCCAATTTTAATCAAAAATGAAGAATTTCCTGAGTTTCCATTTTTTTCTGGAACAGGATTTTTTGTTAAATTCAATCCTTACAATTCTATTTATTTTATTACAGCAAAGCATTGCACTCTAAATCATGACAATAGTCCCAAAGGAATTGTAGGAGTACCACTTCAACAAAACAGCGAATGCAATAAAAAGATAATTTTTTCTCATTATTTATTAGCCAAAACAAATAATGATGCCGACTTCGATGACATAATAATATATGTCGTTGATATTTCTTTTGAGAACCAATTTGATTTATTAAAAGATAGATGTTTACGGTTGCTGCACCAAGAAGATGTTGATAATATTTTAGATTATGTATTGAGTATCAAAGGAAAATTAAGGGCAGTTGGATGCCCTGGAACAGAAGAAAAGCAAATAAACTACGATACCAGGCAAAGCACCATTCAGCCTCGGGGGATTGTTGGTTGCTTGAGCTCAGCGAGTGACGATAAACTAAATTATACAATAGACAATATAAATTGGAAAAGTTCTAATGGCGGCATGGATGGATTTAGTGGGTCACCTATAATTGAGTTTATACCAAACATAAATCGTACCGGTATTGAATCGATTCCTGTCGGAGTTTTCTCAACCGGTAATGCAAAAATTATTAAATTTGTTTCTATTAAAGTAGTAACTGATGCTATTGCAGAATACATAAATCTCGCTAGCACCTCAACAAATGGGGACACACCATAGATAACATTCCCCCGAACTATAGGAATTTTTATAAGTCACTTGCTAATTAAAGAGTTGGCTCCGAGGCTAACAGGCCGTTGCACCTGACAAACCAATTTGGCCGCGCCTGCGGCGCGTCTAAATTGGTTTACAGGTGAGCTTTACGTTAGGCCGCACAACCACTTTCAAGCGCCATCGAGAACATGACCACACCACGAGCATTTGTTTCCTACTCCCATGATTCGCAAACCCATAAGAAGTGGGTGCTAGAGTTTGCGATCCGACTCCGCAACTGTGGAATCGATGCAATTCTCGATCAATGGGATCTCAGGCCCGGCGACGATATTCCACATTTCGTGGAGCGAAATCTTGCGTCGGCGGACAAGGTGCTGATGATTTGTACAGATGAGTATGTTGCAAAGGCCAATTCGGGCACTGGCGGTGTCGGTTACGAGAAGATGATCGTCACATCCAACATGATGCAATCGATCGATTCAAACAAGGTCATACCAATCATCCGTCAGCCCGGGACCCGAAATGTTCCTACATTCCTGAAAACCAAACTCTACATTGATTTTTCTCGCGAGGATCAGGCGGAATTCTCATTTGACGAGCTAGTTCGCTGCCTTGTCAATGCGCCACTTTTTCAAAAGCCACCGATCGGCAACACACCGTTTAAGCCAGTTTCGGAAACGCCAGTAGAGCGCTCCGCGGATGCGGTTCTGGACTTAATGCGATTTGTAGTTTCAGACTTTGAATCCCACGCCTACGAATTCGTCTTGTACAAAGATGTCGTTAAGGGTGTCGACATGTCAAGGATTTTGCTAGACATGGCGATCAAGCAAGCAAAGGCGCAAGGCTTGGTGACTTTGGACGGGGCGGGCGACTTGTATTTGACGGATAAGGGCAAGCTCTTCGCTGTCAATCACAACCTGACTCGCTAGCGCACAGTGCGGCCTAACCATTCGCTCAATCGGACCCATTGCGGCATGCGGCATGCGGCTAAAGGCCCGCCATTTCATTCTGGGCCTTTAGCCACACGCCGCAACGGTCCGGTTAGCTCAAACGTTAGCAGTTAAAGCAGCATGATTTCTTTTGGCCTTACACAAGAACAATTCATTTCTCGCTACCGCAAGTTTCTTGAACTTGCGTCTATTAAATTCATTAGCCAACTCAGGGAAGTACTAAAGACCCCTGTGCCTGCCAGCGTTACATCCGCAGAGGTACAAATATTTTTCGAAGATGACGGGCTAAGCACGCCGAATGCCTGGATTTATTTCGATGGTAAAAACAAAAAAATAGATCATAAAGACCAATCAATCTTTCCTGGGCGGGCGTTGGATCTTGCACTCCAAATAGAGGGGGCAAACGATTTCGATGAGAGATACTTCACAGACGAATCGTTTGGAGGTCTCGCAATTGTTGCAAATACTGTTAAATCTTGGTTTGCTGAATGTTGGTGGAAAGCGAGCGGTTGGTCGTATCCCATAAAAGTTGAAGTTTGGATTCACGATGGATTTGGTGATGGGAAATCAATCACACTTACAGAAAACCGCTAACAATGCGGTCAACTACACTCCGGCCCTTCGGGCCTCTGTCGGACGCGCTGACGCGCGCCAGTTCCTTTCAAAAGGGAATGGCTGTCAGCATTGAAGTATAAATAGTCGTTGTATTTCAGGAAAATAAAAAAGCTCCGAAGAAATAATCTGGCCAAAAGCACTGGTAGGACAATCCTACGACAGTGCTCTCAGAGATGCATATTTTTCAGGTTGTCGATGAAAAGAAATCACCTAATCCATCATTCTGCAGGGCCTGCGCGAAAAGGCGGAAATGTTTCGATTTTCACTTGGTTTTTCCGTTCGTGAACGTTCCGCCGGTGATCTTTGTGCCTGAGCCTCGAAAATTTCAGTTTATTTTTAATACCAAGTCAAGTTATGAACCACACCGCAGCACGAAAAATTATTTTTTCAATTATTGTTGTTTTTCTCGTCCTCTCGGTGCTGAGCTGGTTCCCGTCGCCTCAGCCTAAGGATCTTGGCAGGCTTTGTATTAACGGTGTTCTATGCTGGTTTCTGTTCAAAGGGAGAAGCTGGGCGCGATGGTGCACTGTGGTTTTCCTTGTGCTTGCTGTGATGTTTTCTGCTTCGATGATGATTGCGGGTCAAGTTGGATCTGAGAAAATGATTGTTCTCGCTGTTGTGTCAGTTGTTTATTTGACAATGGCGGGACTGCTTGTTTTTTCAAAAACCGTTGCGGATTATTTCTCGCCGTTGTCGCCGACGTCTTTGTGATGGACCGGGTACAACCGTGGTAGTTCTGTCCAGCGCTTGAGACTTAGGCTGGAAGATGACGGGTCATCCGGTGTTGGTGCCCGGTGGCGCTTCACTCTCAGATCGATGTAACGGCGCAGGGTTTTCAGTCTGCTTGCTGCATGACTGTTTCCGACAGAATTCAATCTGCTTGTCTGTTGGGTATGCAGAGCAATAGCAGAATCGGCACCAGCCACGCCTCGCGAGATTTATTTTCTGGCATGACCGGCACTGCCAATCGTGGTCTGGCACCTTGGATAGAATATAAAAATAGAAAAGTATGCCAACGATGAGCCCAAGAGCTGCCCCATGACAAAAAAAGATCAGCAAAAGAAACGGGGTTGTTCCAAGACTTTGCTGAAGATGTTCAGGCACCAGAAGGATTCCCAAAAATCCGAATAGTAGAGCGCTCCATGAAGCAGTGCCGTCTTTAAGCTCTGAACCTGCTAATAATGTGCATAAGCCCATCATGCCGCAATAAGATGCTCCTGCCATCAGAGCAACGATGGGTGGCCAAAGTAAGCCGACAATACTGGTTGGATAAGTGTTTAATTTTGAAAAAACTCTTGCGGCCAGTGGTTTCTTGTTCATATGCTGACCCGTTCGCTGCTGTGCATATATCCAGTGGCGAAGCCAGGCATCACAAAAACCGGTCCAGCAGCCTTCGGCTGTAGCGGTCCATGCGGGCGGGGTGGCGGATCAGGAACTGGACGCCGTGGCGGTCGCTGACCAGCAGCACGTCGGCGCTGATGCGGCGGATGTCTTCTTCGCCCTTGAGATCCAGCTGCGCCGGGCCGCGGTCGGTCTCGATCTGCCAGACGCAGGGAGCGCTGGCACGGCTGATGCCGGTCAGGCGCAGGATGACGGGCATGAACTCGCGCGACTGCAGCGCCTGCTGCACGGCGTCGCGGGCGGCGGCGGGCAGGTCGTCCAGGCGGTCGATCCAGAGCAGCTCGCGGCCTTGGGCGCTGACCAGCGCAAAGCCCTGGTCGCGGCCGGAGACCGGAAAAGCGCGCACGGCGCTGACGCCCGCGTGCGCGATGCCGTCGGGTCCGGTGTAGACCCAGCGCCCCTGGGCGTCCTGGACCAGGCTGAACGCGGCGGGCAGGGCGGTGGCGGTCATGCGGTCTCTCCGGGGGTGATGTCGCCGGTGGCCATGCGGTAATCGTCTTTGGCCTGGCGGGCCTGCGCCTCGTACAGGCGCCAGTACGCGCCCTGGAGGGCGAGCAGCCCGTCGTGCGACCCTTCTTCGACCAGCTCGCCCTTGTCCATCACCACCAGGCGGTCGGCCTTGCGCAGGGTGGACAGGCGGTGGGCGATGGCGATGGTGGTGCGGCCGCGCACCAGGTTGTCCAGCGCGTTCTGGATCTCTTTTTCGGTCTCGGTGTCCACGCTGGAGGTGGCTTCGTCCAGGATGAGGATCTTCGGATCGATCAGCAGCGCGCGCGCGATGCTGATGCGCTGGCGCTCGCCGCCCGACAGGCCCTGGCCGCGCTCGCCGACCAGGCTGTCGTAGCCCTGGGGCAGGCGCAGGATGAACTCGTGCGCGTGCGCGGCGCGCGCGGCGGCCACGATTTCAGAGCGTGTGGCGTCCGGGCGGCCGTAGGCGATGTTCTCGGCGATGGTGCCAAAAAACAGGAAGGGTTCCTGCAGCACCAGGCCAATCTGGCGGCGGTAGTCGGCGACGCGCAGCTGGCGGATGTCCTGGCCGTCCAGCTCGATGCGGCCCTCGCTGACGTCGTAAAAGCGGCAGATCAGGTTGACCAGCGTGCTCTTGCCCGATCCGCTGTGGCCGACCAGGCCGATCATTTCGCCCGGGCGGATGTCCAGATCCAGGTCGTGGATCACGCGGCGGTTGCCGTAGCGAAAGCCCACGCCCGCGACGCGGATGTGGCCGTGCACGGTGCCGAGTTCGCGCGGCTGCGCGGGTTCGGGCACGCTGGAGACGTGGTCCAGGATGTCGAAGATGCGCCGTGCGCCCGAGGCGGCCTTCTGCGTCACCGAGACGATGCGGCTCATGGAATCCAGGCGCGTGTAAAAGCGCCCGATGTAGGCCAGGAAGGCGGTCAGCACGCCCACCGTGATGTGGCTGGCGCTGACCAGCCAGATGCCAAAGCCCCAGACCACCAGCAGGCCGATTTCGGTCAGCAGCGTGACGGTGGGCGAGAACAGCGACCACAGCCGGTTCAGGCGGTCGTTGACCTGCAGGTTGTGGTGGTTGGCGGTGTGGAAGCGGCCCGATTCGCGGCCCTCCTGCGCGAAGGCCTTGACCACGCGGATGCCCGGGATGGTGTCGGCCAGTACATTGGTCACTTCGGACCAGACGCGGTCGATTTTCTCGAAGCCCGTGCGCAGGCGGTCGCGCACCAGGTGGATCATCCAGCCGATGAAGGGCAGGGGCACCAGCGTGGCCAGCGCCAGCGAGGGGTGAATGCTGAACAGGATGACCGCCGTCATGGCGATCATCAGCACGTCGGTGGCGAAATCCAGCAGGTGCAGCGACAGGAAGACGTTGATGCGGTCGGTCTCGCTGCCGATGCGTGCCATGAGATCGCCGGTGCGCCGCCCGCCAAAATACTCCAGCGACAGGCGCAGCAGGTGGTCGTAGGTGGTGGTGCGCAGATCGGCCCCGATGCGCTCGGACACCCGCGCCAGCACCCAGGTCTTGGCCCAGCCCAGGCCCCAGGCCAGCAGCGCCGAGGCCAGCAGGCCGGACAGCAGCAGGGCGACATAGCCGCTGTCGATGCGGTGGCCGTTCTGGTAGGGGATCAGCACCTTGTCCATCAGCGGGATGGTCAGATAGGGCGGGACCAGCGTGGCGGCGGTGGCGGCCAGCGTCAGCAGAAAACCCAGCAGCAGCTGGCCCTGATAAGGCCGGGCGAAGCGCCACAGGCGCAGCAGCACCCAGCCCGACACCGGGGCGCTGTCGGCGGGTTCTGCAGCATCGGTGCTGGCTTCTGATTCAGTCCCGGTCAGCGCCGCGCTGCCACGCGCGTGCAGGGCGTCGGCCAGGCGCTGCAGGCCGCTCTGGTGGCCCAGGGTGCAGCGCCAGCGGGCGACCAGGGTTTCGCCGTCCACCAGGTCCAGCTGGCCCACGCCGGCATGGTCGGCCAGCATCAGGCGGTGGCTGGCGCCCAGCGGCCAGGCCTGCCAGGCGCCGCTGGACCCGTCCTGATGCAGCAGCCGCGTCGGTGTCAGCACCAGCCGGCCGGGCACGAAGCGCAGGCTGCCGTCCAGATCCAGCGCCTGGCTGCACAGGATGGCCTCGCCCGCCCGGACCGCGTCGGGCAGGTCGAAAGCCGGTTCTGCAGGGGAGGAAACAGGGGCCATGAAAGCAATACCTGAAGGGGGTGAACGGGGCAGGGCCTGCATTGTCGCGCAGCGCAGGGGGTGCCGCGCGTCCGCACATGCCTATTGGGGGGAAACAGTGGTACAACTCGCCCCTTGGCCTCGTTTGAACCCCGGCGGCCCGGCCGCCCTGCCGTTTTGCATCATGAACCGAACGCCCCCTGTTTTTCTGCGCATGACCCCGCTTCGGGGCCCGAACATCTGGACTTACCGTCCGGTGATCGAGGCCGTGCTTGACATCGGCGACTGGGAAGACTGCCCCTCCGACAGCCTGCCCGGCTACGTCGACCGCCTGCTGGCCTGGCTGCCCGGCCTGATGGAGCACCGCTGCAGCGTGGGCGAGCGCGGCGGCTTCGTGCAGCGCCTGCGCCAGGGCACCTGGCCCGCGCACATCATCGAGCACGTTGCGCTGGAGCTGCAGACCCGCGCGGGCATGCCCACGGGCTTTGGCAAGGCGCGCAGCGCCGGGCCACGCGGCGTCTACAAGGTGGTCATCCGCACGCGCGACGAGCAGGTGGGCAGCGCCGCCCTGACCGCCGCTCGCGATCTGGTCACCGCGGCCATGCTGGATCAGCCCTATGACGTGGCCGCCACGGTGGCCGGGCTGGCCGAGCTGATCGACCGCCGGTGCCTGGGGCCCAGCACCGCCCACATCGTCGAGGCGGCGACCGGGCGTGGCATTCCGCACATCCGGCTCAACGACGGCAACCTCGTCCAGCTGGGCCACGGCGCGCGCCAGCGCCGCATCTGGACGGCCGAAACCGACGGCACCAGCGCCATCGCCGAAGGCATTTCGCGCAACAAGGATCTGACCAAAGCGCTGCTGTCCGGCTGCGGCGTGCCCGTGCCCGAAGGCGAGGTGGTGACCGACGCTGAAGCCGCCTGGTCCGCCGCGCAGGACATCGGCCTGCCGGTGGCCATCAAGCCGCTGTCGGGCAACCACGCGCGCGGCGTGTCGCTCGATCTGACGACGCAGGACGAGGTGCGGGCCGCCTTCGAGTTCGCCGCCCGCGAGGACAGCGAGGTGCTGGTCGAGCGCTGCATCCCCGGCCACGAGCACCGGCTGCTGGTTGTCGGCAGCCAGGTCGTGGCCGCGACGGCGGGCGAGGTCGTTACCGTCACCGGCGACGGCGTTTTGAGCGTCGAGGCGCTGGTCGAGCGCGACATCAACAGCGATCCGCGCCGGGGCGAGGCCGAAGGCTTTGTGCTGGACATCGTGCGCCTGGGGCCCGATTCGGTGGCCGCGCAGGAGCTGCGCCGCCAGGGCCTGACGCCCGGCAGCGTGCCGCAGGCCGGGCGCACCGTGCTGCTGCAGCGCACCGGCACCATGAACACCGACGTCACCGACCGCGTCCACCCCGAAGTCGCCGCCATGGCCACGCTGGCCGCGCGCGCGGTCGGGCTGGACATCGCCGGGGTCGATCTGGTCACGCCCGACATCACCCGGCCGCTGCAGGAGGTGGGCGGCGCGCTGGTCGAAGTCAATGCGGGCCCGGGCCTGCTGATGCACATCCGCCCCGCGCAGGGCGAGCCGCGTCCGGTGGGCGCGGCCATCGTCAGCCAGCTTTTTGGGCCGCCCGGGCGCAGCGAATCGCCCGCCGGACGCATCCCCGTGGTCGGCTGGCTGGACACGGGCCTGAGCGATCTGGCCGGGCGCCTGCTGGCCTGGCTGCTGCAGCTGCGCGGCTGGCACACGGCCTACGCCTCGGCGCAGGGTTTGCGCGTCGGCGGCCAGATGCAGGAGGCGGTCGATGCCACCGACTGGGCCGTGGCCCAGCGCGCGCTGATTCACCCGGGCGCAGAGGCCGCGCTGTTCAGCACGCCGCTGCGCCGTCTGCTCACCCAGGGGCTGCCCTACGACCGCTGCCAGGTGGCGGTGGTGGCGGCCTGGCCCGCGCTGCAGGGGCTGGACGATCTCTACATCACCGAGGACGACCAGCTGCCCGGCCTTGTGCGCACCTGGGTGGACGTGGTGCTGCCGCACGGCGCGGCGCTGCTCAATGCCGACGACGCGCGCGTGCTGGATCTGGCCCGCCACTGCGACGGCGAGGTGGTGCTGTTCTCGGCCCGCGTGCCGGTGCCGGGCTCGCCGCTGGACGCCCATGTGCGCGGGGGCGGACGCGCCCTGTGGTGGCGCCCGGGCCACGCGGGCCAGCCGCCTTCGGTTCACCTGGTGCAGGGGGCCGACTCGCAGGTGCTGGACGATCCCTGCCCGGAGCTGGCCGCCACGGCTTCGCCGGCCGACCTGCTGGCCGCCATCGGGGCGGCCTGGATCCTGGGCCTGCCCGCTCCGCTGCTGCGCACCGGCCTGCACAGCGCTCATCCTCTTTCTGCCTGAGCTGTCATGGAACTCTCCCGCATCCGCGCGCTGCGCGGTCCCAATCTCTGGAGCCGCCACACCGCGATCCAGGTCATCGTCACCGTCAGCCCCGAGGATGACGCCCGCGCCGCCACGGAGGAATTCCTGCAGCGCGTGCGCGCCAGCTTCCCCGACGTGCCGGTGATGGTTCACGCCTGGCCGCAGCGCACCAGCCTGGCGCGCGTCCTGGAAAAAATCACCCTGGGCCTGCAGGCGCAGGCCGGCTGCGCGGTGTCGTTCAGCAGGACAGCGCCGACCGCCGAGGTGGGCGTCTCGCAGGTGATCGTGCAGTACACCGAAGAGGCGGTGGGCCGCCGCGCCCTGGAGCTGGCGCACCGCCTGCTGGCCAGCGCGCTGGCCGACCAGCCCTTTGACGTGGCCGCCGCCGTGGCCGAACTGGCCGAGCTGGACGAGGACGTTCGCCTGGGGCCTTCCACCGGCGCCATCGTCCAGGCGGCGCTGGCGCGCGGCATTCCGGTGCGGCGCATGAACGAGGGCTCGCTGGTCCAGCTGGGCTGGGGCGCCCGCGCGCGCCGCATCCAGGCCGCCGAAACCGACACCACCAGCGCCATCGCCGAAGCCATCGCGCAGGACAAGGAGCTGACCAAATCCCTGCTGCTGGCCGCTGGCGTGCCCGTGCCGCTGGGCGAGCCCGTGGCCGATGCGGCGTCGGGCTGGGTGGCGGCGCAGCGCCTGGGGCTGCCGGTGGTGCTCAAGCCGCGCGACGGCAACCAGGGCAAGGGCGTCACCGTCAATATCAGCGATCAGGCCGGGTTTGACGCCGCCTGGGCCAGCGCCAGCCGCTACGGCGAGGTCCTGCTGGAGCGCTATCTGCCGGGCCACGATTTCCGCCTGCTGGTGGTGGGCGACCGGCTGGTCGCAGCGGCGCGGCGCGAGCCGCCCATGGTCACGGGCGACGGCCAGCGCACGGTGCGCGAGCTGGTCGAGCTGGTCAACCTGGATCCGCGCCGGGGCCAGGGCCACGGCACCTCGCTGACGCGCATCCCGCTGGACGAGATCGCCCTGCGCCACCTGGACGGCCTGGGCCTGACGCCCGACAGCGTGCCCTTGCGCGGCCAGCGTGTGGTGCTGCGCAGCAACGCCAACCTGTCCACCGGCGGTACGGCCACCGATGTCACGGCCGAAGTTCACCCGGCGGTGGCGGCCAGCGCGGTGGCGGCGGCGCGCATGGTGGGCGTGGACATCTGCGGCGTGGACGTGGTCTGCCAGGACATCCAGCGCCCGCTGCAGGAGCAGTCGGGCGGCATCGTCGAAGTCAACGCCGCGCCTGGCCTGCGCATGCACCTGAGCCCCTCTTACGGCTCACCGCGCCCGGTGGGTGATGCGGTCATCGACCACATGTTTGGCCCTGCTGGCACCGGCCAGGACGGCCGCATCCCTGTCGTCGCAGTCACCGGCACCAACGGCAAGACGACCACCTCGCGCCTGATCGCCCACCTGTTCGCTCTGGGCGGCCACCGCGTGGGCCTGACCAACACCGACGGCGTTTACGTCAACGGCCGCCAGACCGATTCGGGCGACTGCAGCGGCCCGCGCAGCGCGCGCAACGTGCTGGCGCACCCGGATGTCGATGTGGCGGTGTTCGAAACCGCGCGCGGTGGCCTGCTGCGCGAGGGCCTGGCCTTCGACCGCTGCCGTGTCGGCGTGGTCACCAACCTGGGCGCGGGCGATCACCTGGGCCTGAACTACATCACCACGGTGGACGAGCTGGCGGTGCTCAAGCGCGTCATCGTGCTCAACATCGAGCCCACGGGCTGGGCGGTGCTCAACGCTGCCGATCCGGGCGTGGCGGCGATGGCGGGCTATTGCCCGTCGCCGGTGATTTTCTTCGCGCCCAGCGCGCGCGAGCCCGTGCTGGCCGCCCACCTGGCGCAGGGGCGGCGCGGCGTTTATGTCGAAGACGGCGATCTGGTCGCCCGCGAAGGCACCGAGCGCTGGCGCTGGCCGCTGGCGCAGGTGCCGCTGACGCGGGGCGGGCGCATCGGTTTTCAGGTGGAGAACGCACTGGCTGCACTGGCGTCGGCCTGGGCGCTGGATCTGCCCTGGGAGCAGATCGGGCGCGGCCTGGCCACCTTCACCAGCGACGCCGCCGCCGTGCCGGGCCGCTTCAACTTCTTCGACCACCGGGGCGCCACCGTCATCGCCGATTACGGCCACAACCCGGACGCCATCGCCGCGCTGGTCCAGGCGGTGGAGAACCTGCCCGCGCAGCGCCGCCTGGTGCTGATCAGCGGGGCGGGCGACCGCCGCGACGACGATCTGCGCGAGCAGACCCGCCTGCTGGGCGCCGCTTTTGACGAGGTGATGATCTACGAGGACGCCTGCCAGCGTGGCCGCGCCGAGGGCGAGGTCGTGGGCCTGCTGCGCGAAGGCCTGGCGGGCGCGCTGCGCACCCGCCAGATCAGCACACACGTGGGCGAAATGGCCGCCATCGACACGGCGCTGTCGCGCCTGCAGCCGGGCGATCTGGCGCTGATCCTGATCGATCAGGTGCAGGAGGCGCTGGCCCACCTGCAGCAGCGCGTGGCGCCGGCCAGGCAGCCGTCATGAGCCCGCAGGCGGACGATGTGGCCCTGCTGCAGGCTGTGGCCGCCGCCCTGCTGACGCGGGGCCAGCGCCTGGTGACGGCCGAGAGCTGCACCGGCGGCCTGGTCAGCGCCTGGTGCACGGCGCTGCCGGGTTCGAGCCGCTGGCTGGAAGCCGGTCTGGCCACTTACAGCAACGCGGCCAAATCGCGCCTGCTGGGCGTGCCGCCCGCGCTCATTGAGCAGCACGGCGCCGTCAGCGAGCCCGTGGTGTACGCCATGGCCCAGGGCGCCTGCGCCACGCTGGCCGAGGGCGCCGCGCCGCACGACCTGTGGGCGCTGGCCATCAGCGGCGTGGCCGGGCCGGGCGGTGGCACGGCGGCCAAGCCGGTTGGTCAGGTCTGCTTCGCATGGGCTGCGCCAGGCGGGGCAGTGCGCAGCCAGACGCTGCGATTTGACGGCGACCGCGACGCCATCCGCCAGCAGGCCTGCCGCCATGCGCTGCGCGGTCTGCTGGCGGCTTTGACCGCCGGGGCGGGGGAGGGCGAGTGGACCTGATCGTCGCCATGCGCACCTTCGTCAAGGTCGCCGAGATGCAGTCTTTTGCGGCGGTGGCCGCGCAGGCCGACGCGCCCAGGTCCTGGGTCAGCCGCCAGATGTCGCAGCTGGAGGCGCACCTGAAGGTGCAGCTGCTGACGCGCAGCACGCGCCGCCTGGCGCTGACCAGCGAGGGCGAATCCTATCTGGCGGCCTGCCGCGACATCCTGCAGCGCATCGACGAGGCCGAAAGCCAGCTGGCCTGCACCCAGCACGAGCTGCGCGGCCCGCTGCGCCTGAGCCTGCCGCACAGCTTCGGTCTGGACGTGCTGATGCCCGATCTGGTCGCCTTCCAGTGCGCGCACCCCGGCATCACGCTGGACCTCGATTTCAACGACCGCCGCGTCAACCTGATCGAAGAGCAGTCCGATCTGGCCCTGCGCATCACGCGCGATCTGCACGATCTGGACATCGTCCGCCGTCTGGGCAGCATCGACCTGCGCGTGGTCGCCAGCCCCGCCTACTGGGACCAGACCGGGCGCCCGGATCATCCCCAGGCGCTGCGCACGCACCGCGGGCTGCTCTACACCTCGGGCCAGCGCAACGCCTGGCGCTTCTCGGAAGGCGGGCACGAGCTGCTGGTCGACGTCCAGCCCGTGCTGCAGGCCAGCAGCGGATCGGCGCTGGTCCAGGCCGCGCTGGCGGGCCTGGGGGTGACGGTGCAGCCACAGTTCCTGGTGCACGAGCATCTGGCCAGCGGCCGCCTGGAGGCCGTGCTGGACAGCCACCGCGCGCCGCCGCTGGGCGTCTACGCCGTCCTGCCCAGCCAGCGCCACATCCCCCAGCGCGTCCGCGCCCTGATCGATCATCTGGCCCAGTCGCTGGAGCAGCGGCGGGAGTGGCTGGTGGTTTAAGGGGGAGGTTTCGGGGCAGGGCAATCGCCCTCAGGCATTCCCGCTGCCGCCACGCAGCAGGGAATACCGGTCGATCAGCCCAATGACTGAAATCGGGCTGCTGACATTATGCTTTTTTAACAAAGCCCGATTTGAGCTGCATGGCGCCAATGCCGTCAATTTTGCAGTCAATATCGTGATCGCCCTCGATGATCCGAATATTTTTGGCTTTTGTGCCAACTTTTATGACGAGTGACGAGCCTTTCACTTTCAGGTCTTTGATCAAAGTGACGGTGTCGCCATCAGTCAGTATGTTGCCGTTTGCATCGCGGACAATATTTTCTTTTTCATAGTTTCCTTCAGTCGCTTCACTTGTCCACTCGTGAGAACATTCAGGACAAATAAAAAGACTGCCGTCTTTGTAGCCGTATTCTGAACTGCATTTGGGGCATTTGGGGATGGTGCTCATGATTGGTGTCGGTTGATATTTTTGGTATAAATTCTGGGTGCTACCGTGAACCTAGTCTTTGGAGTTGGCTAGTTTACGGGAATTCGATTATTGTAATTTGAGGGGTGGTGCCGTCAGGGCGTACTGTACAACCTCGCCCAGAAGGCCAAAGCGATTGATATGCAGCTCGTGCCCTCGGAAAGCGTTGCTTGAAAAACTGTGAAAAATCAGTCAGTTGGCGTGTTTTGCTAGAGAGGTAGAACTTTTGAGCCTCGGTACTGAAGGCCAGAAATGAAGTTCACTTGATTTTCATTTCTGGAACCAGTGCGACACAGTCCGTAAGTTCCAGCGACTTGACCATGTGTTGCGTGGTTGCCTTGTACTTGAGGAAGTGGGGCGTTGCGATGTGGGCCTCGTAGGCCTCTTGATCTGAATAGATTTCGAGAATCGTGAACTGTGTTGGCTCTGCCTTTGACAAGGTGGCGTACAAGGTCTTTACTCCAGGCTCAAGCCTGACTGAGGTTTCAACCCCTTCTTTCAGCGCTGCCTTGAATTCTTCCAAGTACGCTGCGTCGATAGTGATTTTGGCTGTTCGCACTATGCTCACGAACTCTCTCCTGCGGTTGGAACTGTGCGGCTTAACTTCTGAATTAAGGTGAGCAGCGAAGCGGCGTCAGCTTGAACGAATTGTCAGGCTGCACACTCAGTTCGCTGACAACATAGCCATTTGATAGCGCGCTTGATTACATGCGATATAAGCCATGCGGATGTTCCGCTCAGAATTGCAGAGGCTATTGCAAATCCGAAAAAGCCAGCGGGCGTTGCGATTTCTTTTGGTAATAGTGCAAAAAACAGGCCAGAAACGTACCCAGAGGGCAGCCAAGAAATCGGCACATAAAAGATGGCAAGCGCAATTGTGGCGAGCATTGTGGATGTACGAACTAACCCATTCTCCTTACGGGATACGAGCCAAGTAGCAGCTATGACAGCGATAGCGACCAGAGCGAGGTTGAAGATTAGCCAGCTTGGGACGGTGGTCATTCGATCTCCATTGACTGCAGGTAACGCTGAGTTCAGAGGCAGTTTTTAAGTTGTGGTTTATGGAATATTTTTGCGAAGCAAAACCAAAAAACTGCGGCTTACAAACTATCCAGCCACGAAGTGGCGAGGCTGGAACGACTTGTTAGATTCGACTCAAAAGCCAAATAAAGTAGATAGTTGATGTGAGGATAAGAAGAAACTTTAGACTCATAAAGTGCCTAACATTATAAATTTGTATAATGCTATAGCCCTCATTATTACTTACTTTTTCCAATTTAAAGTCAGTTCCATTTAGATATTCAGAAATTGAATTAGGTTCGAAATTTTCGAGATTTCTCGGCACTTCTGAAATATATTTCGACAATTCAGCGCCAAGTTCAGAGCTTGGAACTAAAATATTTCCCGATTTCTTATGCCCGTCTGTTCGAATTTGCAAAGAATTATTTTCAAATGACGACTCCACAACAACGCCTTTTATTTTAATTTCCTTGTAGGATATTACGGCTTCAACATCTCCCTCTCTAGTTCCTTTGTAAATTCGAATGTATAACGGTTGATATGGTTTAAAAAATGCATTTATTAAAAAGTGGAGCATGAGTGCAAAAAGCATGATTAATATATTTGGAAGTTCGAATATCTTTCCAAAATAAAAAATAATGCAAATTCCACCCATAAAAATTATAAATGGAGCAAATAATTGTTTGAACATGTCATCTACTTTGATCAATCTAAGGGAGTGCAATTTATTCATATATTCTCCTGATGGCATCTAACGAATACAAGGGACTTCCCCGTCCCGAACTGGCCGCACCGGGGTGTGGCAACCGGCGTCAAAGCGCCATGATGGGAATTCCGTGTTTTCCATCCGTGTCTCTGTTCAAAAGGGGAAGCTTGAGGGACCCCCGGAGGGCGAAGCCCGTAGGATACCTGCAGGTGCAGCTTGCAGGCGGTCCCTCGAAGCAATGGCTAGCCATAAGTGTAATGAACGAGCTGTTGATAGCCGGAATCCTCAATGAGAACAGGATACCGTTGTGTATCAATCATGCTGCGAAAATCATATGAGTAGCTGGCCTGTTCATAGTGAATCTGGCATGAAGCAGTATCGAAAAAAGCGCGCAGATTTTCTCTGACGACGGAAAGGCAGTGTTCATCGCAGCCAATGCCAAATGAAACGATGTCCATTTGGTCTGTTAGGTCGCGGTACAAATTCAGCGCAAAAACGTTCTTACTGTTTTTGCTTGGTTGATACACGTCGACATCACCGGTACCAACGGGCGTTCGTTCGAAATAGGTCACTTGCAACGCCCGCAAATCTACAGTAAGGCCAAGAGCATTCAATGCGGCTTTAAACCTGGCGTTTTCGACAAAATTATGGTCATCGTCACTGAGCCAAGTGACAAAATCACTCATGGATACAGCAAGGCAGAAGTCGCGGGCGAGAATCACGGACATGATGGCTAACATGCAAGCTCAGCGGGCGGCGAAGCCGTCCGCTATAGCGAAGGGTTGAACGGCATCACTTCAGAAAACGCCGGCTTCGCCACGCTCAAAGGCTTGTCTCCATTGACGGTAGCCGCCAAGCTCGGATTCCTGAACTGGGCTGTGCCCGACAAGCGTTTGTCCCGCAGCCGCTCCCGGGGTGCGATTCGGAGCGTGCCCGAGCTTCACCTTCCACTGGCCTGCTTTTGCTGCGGCGCTGGCGTCTTCGTAGGACTTGAACTCGCTTTCCCCATATGCCGCGCTGACGACCAGCAGAAAGTCATCCTCGGTCGCTACAAACTTCTGGCCCTGAATGTTGATCGCCGAGCCTTTTCTGATATCAAAGCGATCGACCTTGAGGATCTTGTTAACAGAGAAGGTCCCGTCCTGTCGTTTGCTTACGAGCAGGTCGCCTTCCTTGAACGGGAAGGACTTGTATTCGGGCGGGAAGAAATTACCAGCATGAGCAGACATGGATAAAAGGAATAAGAGGTAGAGAAGGTAGCGCATGGTGCCAATAACGTTCAACTTGTCTTTATACCCCCTCCTAGGGGCATAACTATTTCACCTTGGTGGATAAAAAATAAAGCTGCTTGTAAGTCATTCATTTTTCTTAGGTAGGCGGCGATATCGGCCCAACCCTCTGGCCAAGCTTCGACATCACTCACCATCCATCTTATTCCACACCCGCCCGCCATCCGCACCTACACCCCACCAGGCTAAACCCTCCCCACCGCCATCGCCGCCGCCCGCACAGCCTCAATTTCCTGCGGCATTTTCAAGCTGGCTTCGGCATAACTCAGCGCATAGTCGGCCTGATCGCGGGCGGCGCGGGCCAAGGCCGGGTGACCCATCTGGGTCAGGGCGGCCAGAGCCTTTTGCAGGTGGATGGCGACTTCCACGCAGCCGGCGCCGTCGCGCAGCGTGCCGCCGAAGGCGTCGGTGAGCAGATCGTCCAGCGCGAGGTCGGGCACGGCGATGCGGTCAAAGCGCGGCGGGGCGGGCGGGGTTGCGGCGCTGGCTTCAGCCCAGCCGGCGAACAGGCGGACCAGCGTACCGAGGATGTCGATGGCGGTGCCCGGGTCGTTGACGGCGGGCGAGAGCGCGCGGCTGGAGATTTCGGACAGCACGATCAGGCCAAAGCGCGGGTCGGCGTCAAAGGTGCGATCGCCGCCGATGGCAAATGCGGCCTGGATGGCGCGGGCGTCGTCCTCGGTCAGCGTGGCGCAATCCACCTGCGCCAGCGCGCTGCCCGGTGCCACGAAGCGGCCGGGGCGCGCGGCGACGTGGATGCGGGTGTTCAGGCGCTGGGCGATTTTCTGCAGGCAGGCCAGGTCCACGTCCTGCACATAGCCGACGCGCTGGGGTGGCACGGCGGGGCCGCTCAAAGGGGCCGCCAGGGGGACGCCGCCCAGCAGGGGTTCAAAGGCGTGGCGTTGCAAGGCGCGGGCGGTAGCGGTTTCCACCCGATCCACGGTGTTGCCCATGCGGCCCAGCCGCGCGATGCGGTCCACCCAGCCGACAAAGCGCAGGATGACCAGCGCGAACACGCCCAGGGTGATTACGAACAGCACGAATCGCCCGGGGCGGCCGTAAACGCCGTTCTGCAGCGCAACCTGGGCGACGATGCTGAAAATAAACGCCCCGATGAAGGCGGATAGCGCGTTTTGCGAGACATCGTCGCGCAGAACCAGCGGGAAGGATCGCGGTGTGGCCGCTGTGGTGGCCGAGGCGTAGGCCGAAATCATGGCGCCGACGGCAAACACCGCGATGCCCAGCATGCTGGCCGAGATCACCGACAGCAGCGATTCGAGCGAATCGGGCTTGATCTCCGGCAGATTCAGCTCAGCCGCAAAGCCATCGGCCAGCATCGCCGCAAAGGCGGCCAGCACCGACAGCAGCGCGCTGACCAGGGGGCGGAACCAGAGTTTTTCGCGCAGGCGCATCAGGGTGCTCCCCGTTGTTGAGGGTGGATCAGGGCCGGGACGTTACCGCCTGCGCCACCGTTTGCGCCACAGCGGCGGCCTGCTGCTGCCAGGCGCAGGACAGGGCCTGGACCAGCGCCGGGTAACCGGCCTGGGCGAGCGGCTGGGTGGTGTCGAAGGCGCGGCTGGCGCGCACGCCGCTGGCGTCCATCAGGGTCCAGCGGCCAGAGACACGGGCCGACCCGGCCTGATCACCCGCGTTGAGCCCTTCGAAGTGGCTGACCTCGACCGCCAGGCGCCAGGGCGCGGGACCGCTGGCGGGCAGCAGCGCGCTGCTGGCGACGACGCGCACGGCGCGGCCTTGCGCGTCCAGGCGCTGCTGCAGCCCTTGCGCCAGGCGCTGGCTGAGCTGCTCGGGCAAGGGGCTGGCCCACAGGTGGCGCTGGGCGATGCTCAGGCTGACCGGGCTGGTCTGCACGGCCACGCCGGTCTGGTCCAGCGCGCCGTCCAGCGCCACGGGCAGGATCTGCACCGTCTGCATCGCCTGCGCAGCGACTGTCCCTGCGGCGGTGGCCGGGGTGGGTGCCGCGCACAGATCCAGCCGGTAGCTGACCGGGCCGCTGTCGGCGCTGGGCGTGCTGGCGCAGGCGGTCAGCAGCGCGGTGGCGGCCGCCAGGCTGGCCAGAGTCAGCCCGCGCGTCGGGAGAAATCGAGTCGTGCCTGGGGTCATGGCGTGTCCTTGCTGGGCGGGGTAGAGCTGACCGGTGGAGCCAGCGGTACGGGGTCGGGCGTGGCGCGTGGGGGCAGGATCAGGGCGTTGCTCTTTTGGCCCAGCGTGGACAGCAGGGGCTGGAGCTGGCGCAGGCTGCGTTCCAGCTGCTGCAGGCTGGCGGTGAGCTGGACTTGCGTCTGGCCGCCGGGCTGCAGCGTGGCCAGGGTGCGGTTGAGTTCGCCCAGCGTGTTGCGCACGTCCTGGGGCAGTTCGCGCACGGCGGGGCTGCGGCTGATCTCGTTGACCGAGGCCATCAGCGCGGTGGCCGAGCGCAGGCTGCCGCTGGCCTGATCCAGCGTCTTGCGGCTGTCGGCCAGCGTGGACTGCAGCTCGCGCAGCACGGGCTCGACGGGCAGGGCGTTGAGCTTGTCCAGCAGGTCGGTCGCCTTCTGCTGAAGCTCGACCAGTCCGCCGGACTGCGTGGGCAGCACGGGCAGGCCGTTGAAGGTGGTCGGCCCGGTCCAGGGCTGGGGCCGGTTCATGAAATCGATGTCGACGTAAACGTTGCCCGTGAGCAGGTTGCCCGGCTTGAGCGAGGCGCGCACGCCCAGGCGGCTGGCGTTGCGCAGGGCGTCCAGCACGTCGAGCGCGGGCTGGCCTTCCAGCGTCTGGCGCAGGCGCTGGGGCTCGATGCGGACCAGTACCGGGATGCGGTAATTGGCGGCCGTGCTGCGGCCGACCTGCAGCGGCGGCACAAACAACGGTGCCTGCGCCACGGTGCCCAGGCGTATGCCCCGGAACTCGACCGGCGCCCCGGCCTGCAGGCCGCGGATGGTCTGGTTGAAGAAGAGCACGAAATCGTGCTGGTCGGTGTACATGCCGTTGTCGGTCGCGCCCCGGTTGGGGTAGAGCGCGTAGGCCGCGCCCGAGGCGGCAGGTGCGCCCGGGCCCCAGCCCGTGGGCACGTCAAAGCTGACACCGCCGGTGGCCAGCGTCTGCAGCGATCCCATTTCCAGGCGCATGCCCTGCGAGGACATGTCAAAAGCCACGCCGCTGTCCAGCCAGAAGCGCGTGTTGGCCGTCACCAGCGGCTCGTAGGGCGATTGCACGAAGATCTGGTAGTGCAGCAGTTTGGCGCGGGCGTCGAACTCGCGCGCTTCCACGGTGCCCACGCGAAAGCCCCGGAACAGCACGGGATCGCCCGCGTTCAGACCGGTGGCGGTGGCGCTGGTCAGATCCAGGCGCAGGCCGGGGGCGTCCACGCTGGCGCGCGGTGGGGTGCTCTGCAGCGCAAAGCGCGTCTGGGTCTTGCTGGATCGGCCCTGCTGCACGCCAATGTAGGCGCCCGACAGCAGCGTGCCCAGGCCCGAAATGCCCTCGCGCCCGATCTGCGGCTTGACCACCCAGAACACGCTGTCGGCGCCCAGCAGCTTGTCCATGCCGGGCTGCAGCCGCGCCTGGATGATGACCTGATCCAGATCGGGACTCAGCTGCACCGATTCCACCGTGCCCACCGTCACGTCGCGGTTGCGGATGACGGTTTTGCCGGCCTGCAGGCCTTCGGCGCTCTCGGCGGTCAGGGTCAGCAGCGGGCCGGTCTGGCGGTACTGCTGGAACAGGAACCAGCCGCCGACCAGCAGGGTCAGCAGCGGAATCAGCCAGATCGACGACAGACGGCGCGGCGCTGCGACCGGCGTGTCGGGCGCGCTGGACAGATCGGAGGTCTGGGCCTCGGGCGGGCGGGAATCGCTCATGACGGGGCACTCGCAGCAGAAGAAGGGGGGCGGACGGACGGGGCGGCCGCAGGATCAGGTGTTTTGGGCAGGCGCTGCCACAGGCTGTGCGGCTGCAGCAGCAGGGCGCTCCACATGGTCAGCCAGACCACGGCGGCGAACCACAGGCTGCCCCATCCGGGCGAGACGGCCATCAGCGCGCCCCGGTCCACCAGCGCGGACAGGGTGATGACGACAAACACATCCATCATGGACCAGCGCCCGATCCACTCCACCCAGCGGTGCAGCTGGTGGACGCGGTGGGCGCGCTGCGCATCGCGCGGCACGCGCTCGGGCCACAGCTGCACGCACAGCCACAGCAGCGCCAGCATTTTGGCGATGGGAATGACGATGCTGGCCACGAACACGATGAGGGCGATGGGCGCCGATCCCGTGCCCCACAGCACGGCCACGCCTTCCATGATGTTGGTGTCCTTGCTGTTGCCCGCCAGCGTGGCCGACATCATGGTCAGCGCGTTGGCGGGCACATAAAGCAGGGCGCTGGTCAGCAGCAGGGCCAGCGCGGCGTGCGGCGCGCGCGGCCGCTGCGGGCGGCTGTGACAGCGCGGGCAGCGGCGGCTGCCTGCGGGCAGCCAGGCGTGGCAGTCGCGACAGGCGAAGGCCGGGCCGGGGCTGCCGGGTCCGCTGCTGGGGGGCTCGGGCACCTGCGCCACCAGCGGCCACAGCCGGGCGGGCGCAATGCGCAGCTGCAGCGGCAGCGTGGCCATGGCGGCCAGCGCCACCAGCACAAAGCCGCCGCCAAAGCCCACCTGGCCGTAGCTGACGACTTTCACCAGCGCCACCAGCACGCTGACGATGAAGATGTCGTTCATGCACCACGGCCGCAGGCGCACCAGCCAGTGCGTCACCAGCACCAGCGCCGTCTGGCGCCAGGACGGTGCGCTGGTCGTGTTCGTGCGCGGCAGCAGCGCCAGCCAGGCCAGCGCCAGCGCCGACAGCAGCAGGGGCAGGGCCTCGACAAAAAGCACGTAAATCAGCCCGAGCACCGGGTAATCGCCCTCCAGCAGGTGGACGGCCATCCCGGCGACGCTGACGGTGTTGGTCTCGCCCAGCACCGTCAGGCTCAGAAAAGGCAGGCCTTGCGCCAGTGCCAGCAGCACCAGCGTGCAGCCCGCCCAGACGCCCAGCGCCAGGCGCTGGCTGGCGTCCAGCGCCTGGCCCAGCGCGCCGCCGCAGCGCGGGCACAGCCAGCGCGTGCGGGCCTGCGAGCCCTGCGGCGGGGCCGCGACGCGGTGGTGGCAGTGCGGGCAGGCCAGTGCGGTGTCGGCCAGTGGGAGGGCGGCCATCGGCGAGGTGCCGTGTCTCAGGAGGCGGGCGGGCGCATCACGGCGCGGCGCAGCGCCCCGTCGGCGGGGTCGGACGACAGCCACAGCCCCAGATAGGCGCGGGCGAAGGCCGGATCATTGATGCTGCCCAGCGGGCGGTTGTTCAGGCGCAGCTGCACGCCCTGGTCAGCGCGATGCTCGATGCTGAGAATGTCGCCGCGTTTGATGTCCGGGATCAGGCTGGCCAGGGTCTGGCGCCACTGTTCGCGCGTGGCGCTGCCCCAGCGGGCCAGGTCGGCCATTTTGGCCGAAGCGCGCCGCGCCAGATCAGCGGACAGAAAATCCCGCGCAAAGGCCAGCTGCAGGATCAGGTCGTGCTGCTCGTAATGGGCCAGATCGAAGCTGGCGCGTTTCCACAGCGTGATGTCGTAGGCGTGAATGCCCCAGTAGGTGACGCGCACCGGGCCGATGCTGGCGGTGGGCGGCGTCCACACCGGGGCGGCTGGCGCCGGGGTGACCGGGGCTGGCGAGGGCGACGCGCCAGGGGCTGACGCAGGGGCGGCAGGCAAAGGCTCGCCAACAATCCCCGCAGGCGGCGTGGCGACGCTGGGCACGGTGTAAGGCACAGCCGCTGCAGGCGCAGCAGCTGCAGCCGGTGGTGCCGTTGTTGTCCCCGCATCCGAGGGGCTCGATGCCGGGGCAGGCACCGCCGCAGCGTCGGCCGCAACCGCACTGGCCAGCGGGGCGCAGGCCCCGGCCAGCGCAATCAGCAGGCGGGCGGGCAGGGCGGCAGTCAGGGGTTTGGGCAGGTCGGGGCGCATCGTGCTGTGTCTCCGGTCGAGGCGGCGCTATGGTACCCCACGGCGGCCGGGCCCCGCAGGGCCCTCGTGTATCATCCTTTGAACCTAGAGGCCCCCTCAGACGCGGGGGCCAGCGCGGAGACCCCATGGATAGCAGCCCCCATCCCACCCATTTCAACGAGCTGGAACAGTGGCTGGACCGCCACCGCATCACCGAAATCGAATGTCTGGTGCCTGACCTGACCGGCGTGGCCCGGGGCAAGATCCTGCCGCGCATCAAGTTCACTGAAGACCGTGGCATGCGCCTGCCCGAAGTGGTGGTCGGCATGAGCGTCACGGGCGAGCTGCCCGAGCACGGTGCCTATTACGACATCATCAGCGCGGTCGACCGCGACATGCACCTGCGCCCCGATCCGGCCACGGTGCGTCTGGTGCCCTGGGCGGCGGACCCGACGGCGCAGGTCATCCACGACTGCTACGACAAGAACGGCCTGCTGGTGCCTTTTGCCCCGCGCTCGGTGCTGCGCCGGGTCTGCGACCTGTACGCCGCCGAGGGCTGGAAGCCGGTCGTGGCGCCGGAACTCGAGTTCTACCTCGTCGCCCGCAACACCGACCCCAACACCCCGCTGCGCCCACCGATTGGCCGCAGCGGCCGCGCCGAAACCTCGCGCCAGGCCTACAGCATCGACGCGGTCAACGAATTCGATCCGCTCTTCGAAGACATCTACGATTACTGCGACCGCATGGAGCTGAACGTCGACACCCTGATCCACGAGATCGGCGCCGGGCAGATGGAGATCAACTTCTTCCACGCCTCGCCGCTGGGCCTGGCGGACGAGGTCTTCCTGTTCAAGCGCACGGTGCGCGAGGCCGCGCTGCGCCACGACATGTACGCCACCTTCATGGCCAAGCCCATTGCGGGCGAACCCGGCAGCGCCATGCACATCCACCAGAGCATCGTGGACGAGGCCAGCGGCGACAACCTGTTCTCGAAGGCCGACGGCAGCGCTTCGGACGCCTTCTACCACTACATCGGCGGCCTGCAGCGCTACGTGCCGGCGGCGATGGCGCTGGTGGCGCCATACGTCAACAGCTACCGGCGCCTGGCGCGCTCTACGGCCGCGCCCATCAACATCGAGTGGGGCCACGACAACCGCACCGTGGGCATCCGCTCGCCCATTGCCCAGCCGCAGGCGCGGCGGGTTGAAAACCGCGTCATCGGCGCCGACGCCAACCCCTATGTGGCGTTGGCCATGACGCTGGCCTGCGGCTACATCGGCATGAAAAAGCGCATCGCGCCCAAGCCGGAAATGAAGGGCGACGCCTACCTGTCGCCCTACGCGCTGCCGCGTTCGCTGGGCGAAGCGCTGGACTGGCTGCGCCGCGACGAAGACCTCAGCGAGGTGCTGGGCCACGAGTTCATCACCGTTTACGCCGAGATCAAGGAAGTGGAGTTTGAAGAGTTCATGAAAGTCATCTCCCCCTGGGAGCGTGAACACCTGCTGCTGCACGTCTGAACCCGATCACTAAGGAGACGCCATGAGTCTGGATACCGCCACCCTGGAACGCCTGCGCGGGCAGGACGCCGCGCACTACCTGCACCCCTTCACCGACAGCCGGGAGCTGGCAGCCATCGGGGCGCGCGTGATCACGCACGCTGAAGGCATCTATGTGTTTGACGGCGAAGGCCGCAAGATTCTGGACGGCATGAGCGGCCTGTGGTGTGTCAACCTGGGCTACGGCCGCCGCGAGATCGCCGACGCCGTCCACCGCCAGATGCTGGAGCTGCCTTACTACAACAGCTTCTTCCAGACCACGCACCCGCGCGCGGTCGAACTGGCCACCCGTCTGGCCACCCTCGCCCCGGCGGCGGGCGAGACGCGCTTTGACCACGTCTTTTTCAGCAGCAGCGGCAGCGAGAGCAACGACACCAACATCCGCCTGGTGCGCCGCTACTGGGACCTGATGGGCCAGCCGCAGCGCAAGACGCTGATCTCGCGCTGGAACGGCTACCACGGCTCGACCATCGGCGGGGCCTCGCTGTCCGGCATGTCGGGCATGCACAGCCAGGGCGATCTGCCGATTCCGGGTGTGGCGCACATCATGCAGCCCTTCGCTTTCGAGCACGCCCACCCCGGCGAGAGTCGCGACGATTTCGGCCTGCGTGCCGCCCGGGCGCTGGAAGAGAAAATTCTGGAGCTGGGTCCGGACACCGTCGCCGCCTTCATCGCCGAGCCGGTGCAGGGCGCGGGCGGGGTCATCATTCCGCCCGACAGCTACTGGCCGGAGATCCAGCGCATTGTCGACAAATACGGCATTTTGCTGATTTCTGACGAGGTGATCTGCGCTTTTGGGCGACTGGGCCACTGGTTCGCCTACGAAAAGTTTGGCTACCGCCCCGATCTGGTGACCTTTGCCAAGGGCGTGACCAGCGGCTACGTGCCGCTGGGCGGCGTGATGGTGGGTTCGCGCGTGGCCAAGGTGCTGGTGGAGCAGGGCGGCGAGTTCAACCACGGCTACACCTACAGCGGCCACCCGGTGGCCTGCCAGGCGGCGCTGACCACGCTGGACATCATGCAGGCCGAAGGCCTGGTCGAGCGCGTGCGCAGTGACACCGGCCCCTGGCTGGCCCAGGGCTTTGCCGCGCTGGCCGACCACCCGCTGGTGGGTCTGGCCGAAAGCTGCGGCATGGTCGCCGGGCTGCAGCTGGTGCGCGACCGCGCCAGCAACACCCTGTTTGATTCAGCTTTGGGCGTGGGCATGCTGTGCCGGGGCCACTGCTTCAACAATGGCGTGATCATGCGCGCGGTGGGCGACCGCATGATCATCGCGCCGCCGCTGGTCATGACGCGCAGCGACATCGACGAGCTGCTGCGCCTGATCCGCCACGCGCTCGATCTGACCCTGGCCGACGTGCGCGCCCGGGGCTGGCTGTGAGCCCGGACCCGGTCCTGCACCAGCGCATCGCCGACAGCTTTTCCGCCCAGAGTCTGATGACGACGCTGGGCGCGCGCCTGCAGTCGGTGCGCGAGGGCGAGGTGCGCATCGTTCTGCCCTGGGCGGCGCACCTGTCGCAGCAGCAGGGTTTTGTCCACGCGGGCGCCATCAGCAGCGTGCTGGACAGCGCCTGCGGCTACGCCGCGCTGACGCGGGCGCCGGCCGGCTGCGAGGTCGTCACCGCCGAGTTCAAGATCAACCTGGTCCGCCCGGCCATCGGCGCGCACTTTGTCGCCATCGGCCGCGTGCAGCACGCGGGCCAGCGCCTGACCGTGTGCTCGGGCGAGGTGCTGGCCTGCGCCGTTGCGCTGGATGAGGCGACGGCGCAGTCGCCCATGAAGGTGGTGGCGCTGATGCAGGCCACCGTGGTCCATGTGACCGTGCCGCCGGGCTGAGCGGCCCCGGTGGTTCGCCGAAGCCGCGGTGCCCCGAAATATCAGGGCGCTTCTGCTTAAAATAGGCCACAGGGGTGTTTTTTTCATGCCCTGTGCCTGGTTTTTTCCTTTCTTTTTCAGACTTCGACCCTCAGGAGCCTTGCCGTCATGACAAAAACCCTTCTTGCCCTGGCCGTTTCCGCCCTGGTCCTGAGCGCCTGCGGCAAAGCCGAAGCCCCCGCCGCGCCCGTGGCCGAAGCCACTCCGGCCACCGCCAGCCCGGCCCCGGCCGCAGCGCAGGCCTCCAGTACACCGGCGGCTGCACCAGCCATGGCGGCCAATACCGAAGAGAAGGTGCTCAACATTTACAACTGGCCCGATTACGTGCCCGATGGCCTGATCGAAGGCTTCGAGAAAGAAACCGGCATCAAGGTCAATTACGACACCTTTGAAACCAACGAGGCCCTGCACGCCAAACTGGTTGCGGGCAATACCGGTTATGACATCGTGGTGCCGGGCAGCGTGTTCGCCAAACCCCAGATCGAAGGCGGCCTGCTGGAGCCGCTGGACAAGGCGCAGATTCCCAATCTGGCCAACCTGGATCCGGGCATCATGTCCCTGCTGACCAAAGCCGATCCAGGCAACAAATACCTGGTGCCTTGGGCCTGGGGCTTCACCACGGTAGGCATCAACAAGGAAAAAGTTGAAAAGGCGCTGGCTGGCATGCCCATGCCCGAGAACGCTTGGGATCTGGTCTTCAAGCCCGAGTACACCAGCAAGCTGAAATCCTGCGGCATCGCCTATCTGGATTCGCCCACCGAGATCATTCCCGCGGCGCTGAACTACATCGGCAAGGACGCTTACTCCAACGACCCGGCCGACTACAAGGCGGCGGGCGAAATGCTGTCCAAGGTGCGCAAGGACATCCGCATTTTCAGCGCCACCATGATCGACGACATCGCCAGCGGCAAAGCCTGCGCCGTGATCGGCTGGTCGGGCGACATCAACCAGGCGGCGGCCCGCGTCAAGGACAACGGCGGCAAGGACACCATCGAAGCGCTGCTGCCCAGCAAGGGCGCCCTGAGCTTCTTTGACACCATGGCCATTGCCAAGGGCGCCAAGCATCCGGCCAACGCCATGGCCTTCATCAACTACTACCTGCGCCCGGAAAACGCCGCCGCCATGGCCAACACCATGGGCTACCCCACGGGCAACAAGGCTGCGATGGACAAGATCAACCCCGAGATCGCCAACAACAAGACGATTTTTGTGGATCCGGCTTACATGGCCAAGCTGATTCCGCCCAGCAGCTTCACCAACGAGGCGCGTGCGGCCATGTCCAGCGTCTACACCGACTTCAAAAAGGGCAGCTGAAGGCCGTCTGACCGACGCCCGACGCCCGATGACCCGCGATGACAGGCGGCCGGCTCCCTGAGGAGCGGCCGCCGTTTCAGTGAAGGAAAGCCGATGTCTCCCGCCACCGCTCCTGCGGCAACTGCCTCCTCCACGGTGCCGGACGCCAGCGACGGCTACCTGGTCACCGACAAGCTGGTCAAGCGCTTTGACGACGCGCTGGCGGTGGACGAGGTTTCGCTGTCCATCCGCAAGGGCGAAATTTTCGCCCTGCTGGGCAGCTCGGGCTGCGGCAAATCGACGCTTTTGCGCATGCTGGCGGGCTTCGAGACGCCCACCTCGGGCACCATCCGCCTGGGCGGGCAGGACGTGGCCAATATGCCGCCCTACGAGCGTCCGGTGAACATGATGTTCCAGAGCTACGCGCTCTTCCCGCACCTGAGCCTGTGGGACAACGTGGCTTTTGGCCTGCGCCGCGAAGGCCTGCCGCGCACCGAGGTCAAAAAGCGCACCGACGAGATGCTGGCGCTGGTCCAGCTCACGCCTTACGCCAAACGCAAGCCGCACCAGCTGTCGGGCGGGCAGCAGCAGCGCGTGGCGCTGGCGCGCAGCCTGGCCAAGCGCCCCAAGCTGCTTTTGCTGGACGAACCGCTGGGCGCGCTGGACAAAAAGCTGCGCGAGCAGACGCAGTTCGAGCTGGTCAACATCATCGAACAGGTCGGCGTGACCTGCGTCATGGTCACCCACGACCAGGAAGAGGCCATGACCATGGCCGGACGCATCGCCGTGATGAGCAAAGGCCGTGTGCAGCAGGTCGGTTCGCCGCAGCAGGTCTACGAGTACCCGGCCAACCGCTTTGTGGCGGACTTCATCGGCAACGTCAACCTGTTTGAGGGCAAGCTGAGCGTGGACGAGGTCGACCGCTGCGCCGCCTCGACGCCGATCGGCGAGATCCACGTTGGCCACGCCGTCAGCGGCGCTCTGGGCATGCCCGTGGCGGTGGCCGTGCGGCCCGAGAAAATCAGCATCTCGCGCACCCGGCCCGCAGGCGATACGCCCAACGTCTTCGCCGGCAAGGTGAAGGAAATCGCCTACTTCGGTTCCTACAACACCTACATCGTGGCCACGCCCCAGGGCCAGCGCATCAAGGTGACCGAGCCCAACGGCTCGCGCCACGAGCTGCTGGATCTGACCTGGGAGGACGAGGTCTTTTACTGGTGGGACACCACCGACGCTGTCCTGCTGCGCGACTGACCGGGAGACCGCCATGAAACTGCCCACGCGCCTGCCGGGACGGCGTTTCGTCATCGGCGTGCCCTACGTCTGGCTGGGGGTGTTCTTCCTGCTGCCTTTCCTGATCCTGCTCTACATCAGTTTTGTGGACATGGGTGAGAGCATCAGCCCCTTCAAGCCGCTGTGGGATCCGGTCACGGGCATCCTGCACCTCAAGTACGAAAACTACTGGACGATCTTTCGCGAATCCGGCGGCGGGGCGCTGTTCCAGACGATATACATCGAAGCCTATCTGCGCTCGATTTTCTACGCCTTCGTCACCGCGCTGCTGTGCCTGCTGCTGGGCTACCCCTTTGCCTATTTCATCGCGCGCTCGTCCCCGGCGCTGCGCCCGGCGCTGCTGATGATGGTGATGCTGCCGTTCTGGACGTCCTTTCTGCTGCGCGTTTACGCCTGGAAAGGCCTGCTGGCCGACCAGGGCGTGATCAACCGCTTCCTGATGGCCATCGGCGTCATTCACGAGCCCATCATCATGCTGTACACCAGTATCTCGATGCTGGTGGGCATGACCTATGTCTACCTGCCCTTCATGGTGCTGCCGCTTTACGCCAACCTGGTCAAGATGGATGTGCGCCTGCTCGAAGCGGCCTGGGATCTGGGCGCGACGCCGCTCAAGGCCTTCTGGCTGGTGACGGTGCCGCTGTCGCGAGCGGGCATCGTGGCGGGTTTCATGCTGGTTTTCATCCCCTGCCTGGGCGAGTTCGTGATTCCCTCGCTGCTGGGCGGGCCAGAGAACCTGATGATCGGCCGCGTGGTCTGGGACGAGATGTTCACCAGCAACAACTGGCCGCGCGCCTCGGCGCTGGCGGTGGTCATGATCGCGCTGATTGTCGTACCGCTCTCGCTGTACTACCGCAGCAGCGCCAGCCAGGAGAAGGGCGCATGAAAGGCTCGTTTCTCACCCGGCACATCGGCCGGATCTGGATGGCGCTGGTTTTCTTCTTTCTGTACCTGCCGCTGGGCTTCATGGTGGTGTTCAGCTTCAACAGCACGCGCCAGGACGCCCGCTTCACCGGCTTTTCGCTGCGCTGGTACGAGGCCCTGACGCGCGACAGCAAAATCGTCGAAGGCTTCTGGCTGTCGGTGAAGGTGGCGGCAGTGACGGGCGTGCTGTCGGCCATTCTGGGCACGCTGGCGGCCTTCGTGCTGGTGCGCTACCGGCGTTTTCTGGGGCGCACGCTGTTTTCCGGCATGGTCAACGCGCCGCTGGTGATGCCTGAAGTGGTGATCGGTCTGTCGCTGCTGCTGCTCATGGTGGGCGCGCAGGATCTGCTGGGCTGGCCGCAGCGCGGCCTGCTCACCATCATTCTGGGCCACACGCTGCTGGGCATGTCTTACGCCATGGTGGTGGTGCAAAGCCGCCTGCTGGAGATGGACGCCCGCATCGAGGAGGCCGCCATGGATCTGGGCGCGCGCCCGCACCAGGTCTTCTTCATGGTGACGCTGCCCAACATTTTCCAGGCCATCCTGGCGGCGTTCCTGCTGTCGTTCACGCTGTCGTTCGACGATGTGGTGATCTCCGAGTTCCTCTCCGGCCCGGGCGTCTCCACGCTGCCGCAGGTGATCTTCGGTTACGCCCGGCGCGGCATCAATCCGACCATCTACGCCGCCGCCACGCTGCTGATCGTGACGGTGACCCTGGTCATCATCGCCTACAGCATCTGGGTGGCGCGTGCCACGCGCCGCCGCGAGCGCGAGGCCCAGGCGGCGCTGCGCATCGACGACACCGTCCGCCACTGAGGGTCACCGATTCCCCACGCAGGGCCTGCAGCGCGTACACTGCCAGCCCTGTCACAGCGCACTCAAGAACCATTTCTTCATGAACATTACCCAGCTGCAAGAGGCCATCGTCACCGGTCTGGAAGACGTCAAGGCGCACAACATCGCCGTCTTCGACACCGAACACCTGACCAGCATGTTCGAGCGCGTGATCATCGCCTCGGGCACCTCCAACCGCCAGACCAAGGCGCTGGCCAGCAGCGTCAAGGACGCGGTGCGCCAGGCCGGTTTTCCGGTGCTGCGCACGGAAGGCGAAGAAAACGGCGAATGGATCATCGTGGACTGCGGGGCGGCTGTCGCCCACATCATGCAGCCGGCCATCCGCGACTACTACCGCCTGGAAGAGCTGTGGGGCGAAAAGCCCAGCCGTCCGGCCCGCCTGCCGCTGCGGGGAGCGTCCGCCAAACCGTGAAGCTGGGCCTGATCGCCCTGGCCCAGCGCCTGCCCGACTGGGCGCAGGCCGCCTGCGACGATTTCGCCAAGCGCCTGCCACCGCACTGGCAGTTTGCCGTGCACGCGCTCAAGGCCGAATCGCGCGACAGCCGCCCGCCCGCCACGGTGATGCAGCTGGAAGCCGCCCGTATCGAGGCCACGCTGGCCAAACACTATGGCCGTGATGTGCGCCGTGTCGTGCTCGACGAACGCGGCCGCGACTGGGGCAGCGTGGCGCTGGCCGAGCATCTGGGCCAGTGGCAGCAGGACGGTCGCGACACCGTTTTTGTCATCGGCGGCGCCGACGGCATCCACCCGCCGCTCAAGGCGCAGGCCGACGTGCTGCTGCGCCTGTCCAGCCTGACCCTGCCACACGCCCTGGCCCGTGTCGTCCTGATCGAACAGGTCTACCGCGCCTGGAGCATCCTGAGCCACCACCCGTATCATCGGGAGTGAAAAATCCTGAACACGCCCGCATCATCCGCAGACGGTTCCCGGCTTGATCCCGGGTTTGACCTTTACCTGGCCTCGCAGAGCCCGCGCCGTCGCGACCTGCTGGACAGCATCGCCGTGCGCTACCGCCTGCTGCTGGCCGGCCCGGACGAGGACGCCGAGGCGCTTGAAGCCGTGCGGCCCGGCGATACGCCCGCCGTTTACGTGCAGCGCGTCGCGCGCCTGAAGGGCGAGGCCGCGCGCCAGCGCCTGTCGCGCCTGCAGGCGCAGCACGGCGTGGCGGCCTGGCCCGCTGCGCCCGTGCTGGCCGCTGACACCACGGTGGCGCTGGACGGCCGCATCCTGGGCAAGCCGCAGGACGACAGTGAGGCCCTGGCCATGCTGACGGCGCTGGCCGGGCGCAGCCATGAGGTCTACACCGCCGTCTGGCTGGATGGCCAGCAGCGCCTGTCCACCAGCCGCGTCACCTGGTCGGCCGTCCCGCAGGACGCGCTGCGCGCCTACGTCGCCAGCGGCGAACCGGCGGGCAAGGCGGGCGCCTACGCCATCCAGGGCCGCGCCGCCCGCTGGATCAGCCGCATCGAGGGCAGCCACTCCGGGATTGTCGGCCTGCCCCTGTTCGAGCTGGATCAGCTCCTGACTTCCGGAAAGTAAACCCGCATGACCGCCGATTCTCATCGTCCTGTCCTTCCCCGCCTGCCCCAGCCGCTGCGCCAGGGCTGTGGTGCCCGTCTGGGCGACACCCTGTATGTGGGTCTGGGCAGCGCAGGCCACGCCTGGTATGCCCTGGACCTGGCCGCCGACGCGCCCGCGTGGCAGCGTCTGGCCGATTTCCCCGGCGTGGTGCGCGAGCAGCCGCTGGCGCTGGCTGCCCACGGCCGCATCTGGGTGCTGGGCGGCGCGGGCCAGCCACGGCCCGGTCAGCCCACGGTGGCGCTGGACGATATGTACAGCTTTGATCCGGCCACGGGCGTCTGGCAGCAGCTGCCTTCGGCGCCGCGCGGGCTGCTGGGTGCGGCCGCCTGCGTGCTGCCCAGCGGGCCGCTGGCCTTTTTCGGCGGCGTCAACCCCGACGTGTTCCGCGCCTACACCAGCCTGCTGCAGCGCGTGACGGGGCAGGAGGACGCCGCCGCCGCGCTGACCCGCCAGTACCTGTCCCAGCCCTGCGAGGCCTACCGCTTTCCGGCCAGCGTGCTGGGCTACGACGTGCAGCACGGCCACTGGCTGGATCTGGGCGAAGGCCCGGTGGCGGGCTGTGCCGGGTCCGCGCTGGTCGCCCAGGGCAAGGGGCTGACCCTGATCCACGGCGAGGTCAAACCTGGCCTGCGCGGCACGGCCATCTGGCACATCCACGACGATGGCGACAACCTGGACTGGCACGAAGCCCCCAGCTCCGGCCCCGAGGGCGGTCTGGGTGAAGAAGGCGTTGCGGGCGCCTACGCGGGCGATGTCCAGGGCACGCTGCTGCTGGCGGGCGGGGCCAGCTTCCCCGGGGCGCGGGCGCGGTACGCCGCCGGCCACCGCTACGCCCACCAGGGCCTGACCAAAACCTGGCACGACGGCATTTTTGCGCTGCAGGGGACGCGCTGGCAGCGCGTCGGCCAGCTGCCGCAGGGCATGGGCTATGGCGTCAGCTTCGCGCTCGGGGACAGCCTGCTGCTGGTCGGCGGCGAAGTGCAGGGCGGCGCGGCCACCGATGCCGTGCTGCGCCTGCACTGGGATTCGGCGTCAGGCGCGGTGCGCGTCAGCCCATCCGCCCATCCGCCCCCGCATGACAGCGGCCTGATCACTGCGGTCTGATGCCCTGGCGCGCCAGGTTCTGCTGCGCCTGCGCGGTCAGATCGGCGTCGGTCAGTGTGCTCAGGAAGCTGAGCAGATCGTCGATCTCGTGCGCGTCCAGCGCCGGGGCCTGACCGGGCTTGCGGTTGTACGGCACTTCGGTGCGGTTGACGTTGGCCTTGTAAGGCGCGGGCAGATCGTCAAAGAGCTGGATTTTCCCGGCGGCGTCTCTCGGATACCAGCGCTCCGGGTGGGTGTCGCGCTGCACGTAAAACTCCAGCACGGTGCGCAGGTTGTCGAAGCGGCCGTTGTGAAAGAAATGGCGCCGCACCGCCACATTGCGCAGCGAAGGCACCTTGAAGGCGCCGCACAGCCCGTTCATGACCGAGCCTGCCGAGGGCGGGTGGGCATCGCACAGGCCCAGATCGAAGTGCGCCGGGTTGCGGTTGGCCGCGATCTGCGGGTTGCGCGGCACGCCCAGCGCGTCGTAGGTGAAATCGGTGAACAGCGGCAGCGGCCGGTTCGCGCTGGGCACGCTGGTGTGGCAGGCGATGCAGTTGCCTTTGGCCGGATTGTTGAACAGCATCAGGCCGCGCTGCTGCGCAGGCGTCAGCTGGGCGCTGCCACGCAGGTAGTCGTCGAAGCGGCTGCTGAAAGGCGCGAAAGACGGGCTTTCGAGCTGGAACTGCATCAGCGCCTGACCCACGCTGGCCAGCGCCTGGTCGGGATCGGCCATGCTGCTCGCGCCATACAGCGCCTGCAGGCGGGCGTAGTAGGGGGTTTTGACCAGCCGCGCCAGCACTTCAGAGGCGTTGCGGTTGGCCATTTCGTTGGCCGCCAGAAAAGGCTGCTGCGCCTGATCCTGCAGGCTGCTGGCGCGGCCGTCCCAGAAGAATCCCCCCGCCGCTTCCAGGCCACCGCCGTCGGCTTCGGGGGTCTCTTCGACCGTGAACTGCGGCTCGGGGTTGAGCGCCGCGTAACGCAGCGGCTGCGGCACGCGCGTGCCGCTGGCCATCATGTCGCTGCCGCCCGGCGCTGTCGCGTCGTCAAAAGGGCTGGAAAAACCCAGCGAGGCCTCGTGGCAGCTGGCGCACGACTGCCGGCCCGAGGCCGACAGGCTGCGATCCACAAAAATCAGCGCGCCCAGTCGGGCGGCCTCGGACATCGCGGCCGGTTTTTCGGGGCGTGGCGGCGCCTGGCCGACCCACTGGCGCAGCAGCAGGGTCTCGGGGCGGCTGTCGGGCAGCGGTGGGGGCGCCAGGCCCTGGCCCGCAGCCTTGAGCGCCGTGTTCTGGGCGTCGCGCTGGGTCTGGGTCAGCGCCAGCAGATCCAGCTCGGTGCCTTTGGGCACGGCGGGCTGGCCTGTCGGCGTTGGGGCTGCGGATGAGGCGGTCTCGCGGCGGGCTTCAGGCGCAGCGGCGGGGCGGGAACTCCACCACGCACCGAGCATCGCCGCGGCAGCCACGATGACGACCACGGCAGTGACAAAGCGGCGTTCGCGCGCTGAAGGGCCCGTCCGGTTCGCAGCCACGGTCTTCCTTGAATTGAGAACAGGTCTCAATCATAAGCCGGACTGACGGGGGTGAAGCGCTGAAAAAGGCGCAGTGAACGTTTCAGTGGCGGCGTCTTTGCACGTTCAGGCGCCCGGCCGTGTCGGGCGGAACCATGCGGCCCGGGGGGCGGCGGGCCTGCAGCGGCGCGGCGCGCACGCAGTTGCAGCCGCCGTTCTGGGCGATGACCAGCGCCTTCATGGCGTCGGTGATCATGCTGTCCAGGTGGCTGTGGCCGGGGCCCAGCGAGGCCACACCGATGCTCAGCGTGCTGCGCACCGTCTGGCCGTCCCAGGCCAGCGCCAGCTGCTCGACCTGCGAGCGGATGCGCTCGGCCACGTCCAGCGCGCCCAGGTGGTCGGTGTGCGGCACGAAAATCGCGAACTGGTCGGCGGCGAAGCGGCCCAGGATGTCGGCTTTGCGCAGCGAGCCGCGCGCGACCTGGACCATTTCGCGCATCAGCGTGTCGCGACAGGCCTGACCGTTGCGCTGCAGCACCTGATCGAGCTGGTCGCCGTGCAGCAGCAGCAGCGCGGTGTCCACGCCGTAGCGGCGGCAGCGCGTCCATTCGGCCTCGGCCAAGGTCAGAAAATGGTGCTTGTTGTAAGCCCGCGTCGCCAGATCCTGCACCGAAGCCATGTCCAGATCCAGCCGCGCCTGGCGCAGCTCGGCGGCCAGACCGGATGCCAAGGTCCAGCCCAGAATGCCCAGGCCCACGCCCGCCAGCGTCAGCACGCTCCACAGCAGGATCCAGGCGGTGGGGTCTCCTGCGGTGTTCAGTGTCAGCTCGTGGCGCACCAGCGGCAGCGCGCCCAGCACCAGCAGCGCCGCTGCCGCCAGGCCCAGCAGGGGCAGGCGGCGCTCGCGGCGGCTGCTGCCCGTCAGCCAGGCGATCAGCCGCGAGCGGCGCACAAAACCACTGGACGAAACCGGCCGGGTGGAGGTCTGGTGGCTGGACAGGGGCTGGGTGGTCATGGGCAGGTCGGGTGGCGGTGACGGGTCGGCAGTGGGCCGTAAAAAGCATCCTCAGGCAGAATGTCGCCATTTCCATGGCGAACTTCAGTGTTTTGCCATTTTTGCGTGAACCCTCAGGCCGTGGCGCTGCAATGACAGACTTTATTGTGCGGCATCGCCGCCCGTCTGAGTGGCCTTCGACCCCCCCGAAATGAGCCCTGACGCCGTGAACCCTTCTGATTCCTGCCGCTTCGATGCCTACGAAGCCCTGCTGGCCCACATTTTCCGCAGCGGCACCCCCAAAACCGACCGCACCGGCACCGGCACGCGCAGCGTCTTTGGCCACCAGATGCGCTTTGATCTGTCCAGAGGCTTTCCGCTGGTCACAACCAAAAAAGTCCACCTGAAAAGCATCATCCTGGAGCTGCTGTGGTTCCTGAACGGCGACACCAACGTGCGCTGGCTGCAGGAGCGCGGCTGCAGCATCTGGGACGAGTGGGCGGATGCGGACGGCGATCTGGGGCCAGTCTACGGCAAGCAGTGGCGGAGCTGGCCCACGCCTTCGGGCGGCGCCATCGACCAGATCAGTCAGGTGCTGGACCAGATCCGGAGCACGCCTGACAGCCGCCGCATGATCGTCAGCGCCTGGAACGTCGCCGAGCTGGACCAGATGGCGCTCATGCCCTGCCACTGCCTGTTCCAGTTCTACGTCGCGGACGGCAGGCTGTCGTGCCAGCTCTACCAGCGCAGCGCTGACGTGTTTCTGGGCGTGCCCTTCAACATCGCCAGCTACGCGCTGCTGACGCACATGGTGGCGCAGCAGTGCGACCTCGTTGTGGGCGACTTCATCTGGACGGGCGGCGACTGCCACCTCTACGCCAACCACATGCAGCAGGCGGAGATGCAACTGTCCCGCGACGTGCGGCCGGCGCCTCAGCTTGTCATCAAACGCCGCCCGGCCGACCTGTTCAGCTACACGCTGGACGATTTCGAGCTGGTCGGCTACGACCCCCACCCCGGCATCAAGGCGCCGGTGGCGGTGTGAGTCGGTTTCTGGCGCGGAACAGTTTGATCCGCGCTCAATCCAGCAGCTTGCGGATATCCTGGCTCCTGAAGCACTCGTGCGTCAGGGCCTCGTCGGGCAGGGGGCTGCACGGCGCGGAGTCGCTGGCGGCAGGCTGGCGCAGCGACTGCATGGCCTGCCACAGCAGGGCGATCTGGTGCTCCTGCAGCTGGGTCTGGTCGGCCAGGCGGTGGACGGCGACGGTGAGCGGGTCGTCGCCATTCGAGACCCCGTAAGCGCTGAAGCCTTCGCTGGGCGCCTGCACGCCAGCCTGAGCGGCCGGGGCAGCGGAGGGCGCTGGCGCCGGAGCCGACGGCGCAGTGTCAGCCCGAGCGGTGTCAGCCTGCGCGGCGTCACGCTCGATGATGCGGCCCGGGTTGCCCACCACAGTGGCGCCGGGCGGGACGGGCTTGGTGACGACTGCGCCCGAGCCCACGCGCGCGTCTGCGCCCACGGTGAAACCGCCCAGCACGCAGGCGTTGGCGCCGACGATGACGCCGCTCTCCAGCGTCGGGTGGCGTTTGGCGCCCTTGACCAGCGAGGTGCCGCCCAGTGTCACGCCCTGGTAGATGGTGACGTTGTCGTGGATCTCGGTCATTTCGCCGATCACCACGCCCATGCCGTGGTCGATGAACACCCGCCGCCCGATGCGCGCGCCGGGGTGGATCTCGATGCCCGTCAGCCAGCGGTTGAGGTGCGACAGCCAGCGCCCCAGCAGCCGCCAGCCGCGCTGCCAGGCGCCGTGCGCCACGCGGTGCAGCACCAGCGCGTGAAAACCGGGGTAGCACAGCACGACCTCCCAGGCCGAGCGCGCGGCCGGGTCGCGTTCGAGAATGCAGCGGATGTCGTCCTGAAAGGTGCGGAGCATGTCGGAATCCGGGGTCGTCGTCATGAAAAGGGGTGCGCCGCAGTGTAGCCTGAGGCCTTCAGCCCTGATGCGCGCGGGGATGGCGCCGGGCCCGGTGCGTGGCATAGAATACCCGGCGCCGCTGCACTGCAGCAATCGCGGCGGCACCCAGGAAACCCGGCCAGGAGACACGCCCATGCTGAATCTTTTTTCCCTTGCGGCAGGGCGCCTGGTGCAGCACGAGGTCGAGGTGCTGGACGCCGTCCCCGACGTGCAGCCCATCTGGATCGACCTGGAAGAGCCCACCGACGACGAAAAAAACTGGGTCGCCAGCCACTTTGGCGTGCTCATCCCGCAGGACATCATCGACGATGATCTGGAAGAATCGGCGCGCTACTACGAGGAAGACAACGGCGAGCTGCACATCCGCTCCGACTTCCTGATCGACGACGACGAATCGCCGCGCAGCGTGCGCGTGGGTTTTATCGTCGCCAACGAGATCCTGTTCACCGTCCACGCCGAGGCGCTGCCGGTGTTCCGTCTGCTGCGCCTGCGCGCGCGACGCATTCCGGGCTGGCTGAACGGGCCGCGCGACGTGCTGCTCAAACTGTATGACGCCGACGCCGAATATTCCGCCGACGCGCTGGAAAGCGTCTACCAGAACCTGGAAGCCGTCAGTGCCCACGTCCTGCGCGAGAACCTGGACGACAGCGCCGCCGCCGAAGCGCTGGCCTCGATCGCCCGCGAGGAAGACCTCAACGGCCGCATCCGCCGCAACATGATGGACACGCGGCGCGCTTTGGGCTTCATCATGCGCACCCGGCTGCTCAACCCCGAGCAGTTCGAGGAAGCGCGCCAGATCATGCGCGACATCGATTCGCTGGACAGCCACACCGCCTTCCTGTTCGACAAGATCAACTTCCTGATGAACACCATCGTCGGTTTCATCAACATCAACCAGAACAAGGTGGTCAAGCTGTTCTCGGTGGCCTCGGTATCGCTGCTGCCGCCCACGCTGATCGCCAGCATCTACGGCATGAACTTTGACGCCATGCCCGAGCTGCACTGGCGCTTCGGATACCCGTTTGCGCTGATGCTGATGGTGGTTTCGGTCATCATTCCGTTCTATGTGTTTCACCGCAAAGGATGGCTGAAATGAGCGAGACTGCTGCCGGATCAGGCCTGAGACTTGGCGTGGCCGGGGCGGGTCCGGTGGGCCTGTCGCTGGCGCTGCTGGCGGCGCAGCGCTGGGCGCGCGCGCGCATCACGCTGCTGGACGCCCGCCCGGCTGGGGTCGCCCCAGCGGCAGATGGCCGGGCGCTGGCGCTGTCCTGGGGCAGCGCGCAGACGCTTGTGTCGCTGGGCCTGACGCCGTCGGTGCTGGAGGCCATCGGCGCGCCGATTGCGCATGTGCATGTGTCGCAGGCGCCTTCAAACCGCCTGTCCGACTGGGCCAGCACGCAGATCCACGCCGACCGCGTCGGCCTGCCGCGCCTGGGCAGCGTGGTGCGGTATGGCGATCTCGTGGGGCAGCTTGAGGCCCTGTGGGCGCAGCGCGTGGCGGCCGAGCCTCAGCGCCTGCAGCACCGCCAGGGCGTGAAGGTGCAGCCCGGCAGCGCTCTGCCGCTGCGTCACGGTTCGCGCACCCTGGGCTGCCGCGTGGCCGACGACGAATTTGACCTGTTGATCCACGCCGAAGGCCAGCCGCAGGCCGACGCCCTGCGCCCTGAATCGCCCGGCCAGCGCCTGGGCTGGGCATACGGGCAATCCGCCTGGGTGGGCGAGGCGGTGCTGCAGGCGCCCGATGCCGGTCACGCCATCGGCCCCTTGGCCCAGCCCGATGCGGCTTTTGAGCGCTTCACCCCGAACGGACCGCTGGCGCTGCTGCCCTTGCGCCCCGCGCCGGGCCTGAAGCTGGCTGCCGGGCAGCACGCCGTGTCGCTGGTCTGGTGCCAGCGGGGCCTGACGGGCACAGGTTCGGGCGCCAGCGCCATCGACGCCATGGACGAGGCCGCCCGCTGCGCCGCCGTTCAGGCCCTGCTGCCGCAGGATGCCCCGCAGGTGGTCGCCATCGGGCCGCTGCGCCGCTTTGATCTGGCCCTGCACCTGCAGGCGCACCTGCTGGCCCCGCGCCAGCTGGTGGCGGGCAACGCCGCGCAGACCCTGCACCCGGTGGCTGGCCAGGGCCTGAACCTGGGCCTGCGTGACGCCGCTGCGCTGGTCACCCTGCTGGACGAGGCGCAGCGCCAGTGGCCCGGCCCGGATAGCCCGCAGGCCACCGGTGGACATCAGGCGGGGCTGGATCACGCCATCCGCGCATGGGTGCAGCAGCGCCGCCGTGACCGTGCCCTGACGGTTGGCCTGACCCACACGCTGGCCACAGGGTTTCTGCCCGGTGGGACCTTGCTGCCTGCTGTGCGCGACGGTCTGCTGGGTTTGACGCAGGCTTTTGCGCCGTTGAAAAAAGCGCTGGGCCAGCAACTGATCTGGGGCCTGCGCGCCTGAATCAGCGAGTATTGGCTCGATTTGCAAAATCTTAATTTCGCAGGAACTTTTCCGCAATTTCATTCTCCAAAACGCCGTAGCCCAGCTACTGATGTATTTTGTTTGACTGGAAAAGGGAAAACCCATGTTGAAATTCCAACGCACTGGATTAACCGCAGCCCTGCTGTGTGGACTGCTGGCTTCCGGGGCCGCTAACGCTCAGGAGGCACAAACCAATGCGGCGGCCCAGGCCGCTGCCACCGCCACCACCCCTGATCTGATGGGTCAGGCCACGGGCGCGCTGGCAGGCGGAGCCAAAGCCGCTACCGATATGGCTGGTCAGGGCGCCAACGCCGTGAAAAACGCTGCGGGCGGCGCCATGGGCAAGGTGCAGGGGGCAGCGGATGCGGCAGCGGCGATGCCCGCGCAGGCCATGCCCGCCATGAATCCCAAAATGGCGGCCGACCCGGCCATGGCGCAGGACAAGGACGAGGCCATGATGGCGCCCAAGTCCAAATCCCACGCCAAGGCCAAAACCCACACGTCGGCCCAGACCAAGACCAAAACCCATGCTAAAACCCACGCCAAAGCCCATGGGAAAACCCATGCCAAAGCGGGTGTCAAAGCCGGGGTGGACGCCAAAGCCGCTGGCATGGAAATGAAAGCGGGCGCGGATATGTCCGCCAGCGCGGATGCAGCGATGAACCCGGATGCGCTCAAAGCCGCTCAGGAGGTGCTGAGCCAGCGCGCTAACCCGGCTTCGACCGGCAAGTAATCTCCGGTATCCGGAATTCGCCCGCCCGGGTTCGCCCGGGCGGGTTTTATTTTGCCAGGCATTAATATGATGAATATATGGCGACCCATTTCCGAGATTGCGCGGTGAAAAGTCGGGCGGTCTGAAGAGCGGGGGGGCGGCACGAATGGTGTATTCTTCGCGCACCCCGATTCACACCCCCAGGCCCCATGCACACCGAAGACCAGGACATCCTCATCCACTGGGCCCCGCACGAAACCCGCGTGGCCGTGGTCGAGAAGGGCCTGGTGCAGGAGCTTCACGTCGAGCGCGTTGTTAACCGCAGCTGGGTGGGCAACATCTACCTGGGCCGCGTGACGCGGGTGTTGCCGGGCATGCAGTCGGCGTTTGTGGACGTGGGCCTGGAGCGTGCGGGCTTTCTGCATGTGGCCGACCTGCTGGATGCGCCAGCGCCGCAGCCGGGCAACTCCCCGGGCGCCACCGCCGCGAAACCCATCGAGCACCAGATTTTCGAAGGCCAGACCTTGGTCGTTCAGGTCCTGAAAGATCCCATGGGCAGCAAGGGCGCGCGCCTGACGGCCAAGGTGTCGGTGGCGGGGCGGCTGCTGGTTTTCCTGCCGCACGACGAGCACATTGGCGTGTCGCAGAAAATCGCTGACCCGGCCCAGCGCGAGCGGCTGCGCGAGCGCGTCGCCGGGCTGTCTCAGGCCGCTTTCGAGGAAGCGCTGCGCCGCAGCTCGCGCGACGGTCTGACGCCGCCGTCGCGGCCGGGCGGCTACATTCTGCGCACCAATGCCGAAGACGCCAGCGACGAGGCCCTGGCCGACGACGTGGCCTACCTGCAGCGCACCTGGTCGGACGTGCGCCAGCGCGCGCACAGCCTGCCTGCACCGGCCTGCCTGTACACCGATCTCAACCTGATGCAGCGCGTGTTGCGCGATTTCTGCGGGCCGGACACGGCCAGCATCCGCGTCGATTCGCACCTGCAGTTCGAAGCCCTGCAGGCCTTCGGCCAGACCTACACCCCCGGTGCGGTCGGGCGCCTGCAGCACTACAGCGGCGATCGCCCGATTTTTGATCTCTACCAGATCGACGAGGATGTGGGCCGGGCGCTGGGGCGGCGGGTGGAGCTCAAATCCGGCGGTTATCTGGTCGTTGACCAGACCGAAGCCATGACCACGGTCGATGTCAACACCGGCGCTTTTGTCGGCGCGCGCCGCCTGGAAGACACGCTGTTCAAGACCAACCTGGAAGCGGCCGGAGCCATCGCGCGGCAGCTGCGCCTGCGCAACTCGGGTGGCATCATCGTGCTGGATTTCATCGACATGCAGCGCGAGGAACACCGCGAAGCCGTGCTGCGCGAGCTGCGTCGCCACCTGGCGCGCGATCGCGTCAAGACCTTCATCAGCGGCTTCAGCCCGCTGGGCCTGGTGGAGATGACGCGCAAGCGCACCCGAGACACGCTGGCGCACACGCTGTGCGAGCCCTGCGCGGTCTGCCAGGGGCGCGGCCAGCTCAAATCGGCGCGCACGGTGGCCTACGAGATCCTGCGCGAGGTGCTGCGCGAGGCGCGCCAGTTCGACCCGGAGCGCTTCGAGGTGCTGGCCCACGCCGACGTGACCGAGCTGCTGCTGGGCGAGGAGAGCCAGCATCTGGCCGGGCTGTCGGGCTTCATCGGCAAGCCGGTGGCTGTGCAGGCGCACGGCGTGGCCAGCCTGGAAGAGTACGAGATCGTCCTGGTCTGAGGCGGCGGTGCGGGGCGCTCAGCCCGGCTGTTCCAGATCCTGCAGCAGGCCTTCCATCTGCACCACGCTCTGCGCCAGGCCGGCGGGTTCGTGCATGTCCTGCTGCAGCAGGTGCAGGATGCCGGGGTTGGCGCGGATGGCTTCGTCCAGATCGGCATCGCTGCCCGGCGTGTAGGCCCCCAGCTGGATCAGGTCGCGCGCCTTGTTGTAGCGCGCCAGCAGGCGGCGCAGCCGGCGCGCGGCCTGGATGTGCTCGCGCGGCGCCACGGCGTTCATCACCCGCGAGATGGATCGCTCGACATCGATGGCCGGGTAGTGGCCCGATTCGGCCAGATCGCGGCTGAGCACGATGTGGCCGTCCAGGATGCCGCGCGCGGCGTCGGCGATGGGGTCCTGCTGGTCGTCGCCCTCGGACAGCACGGTGTAAAACGCGGTGATCGAGCCTGCGCCCTGCAGGCCGTTGCCGCTGCGCTCGACCAGCTGCGGCAGCTTGGCAAAGCAGCTGGGCGGATAGCCTTTGGTGGCGGGCGGCTCGCCGATCGCCAGGGCGATCTCGCGCTGCGCCATGGCGTAGCGGGTGAGCGAATCCATCAGCAGCAGCACGTGGCGGCCCTGGTCGCGAAAATGTTCGGCGATGGTCGTGGCGTAGGTCGCGCCCTGCATGCGCAGCAGCGGTGGCGAATCGGCCGGAGCGGCCACCACCACGCTGCGCGCCAGGCCGTCTTCACCCAAGATGTCCTCGATGAATTCCTTCACCTCGCGCCCGCGCTCGCCGATCAGGCCGACGACGATCACGTCAGCGGCGGTGTAACGCGCCATCATGCCCAGCAGCACCGATTTGCCCACGCCCGTTCCGGCGAAAAGGCCGATGCGCTGCCCGCGCCCGACCGTCAGCAGGGCGTTGATGGCGCGCACGCCGGTGTCCAGCGGTGTGCGTATGGGGTCGCGGTCCATGGCGTTGATGGGACGGCGCACCAGCGGCGCGTTGAAGGTGCCCGCGATGGGGCCGCGCCGGTCCAGCGGCAGGCCGTGCGGGTCGATGACGCGGCCCAGCAGGCCATCGCCCATGGGCAGATGCTGGCCGCGGTCTTCCAGGCGGCGGCGCGGGTGGTTGGGCAGGCCCAGACGCGGCGCGGTGACGGGCGCGACCAGCGGCGCCACGCGCGCGCCGCTGCCCAGGCCGTAAACCTCGCCCGTTGGCATCAGGAAAGTGCGGTCGCCGTTGAAGCCGACGACCTCGGCCTGCACCGGCGGCTGGCCGGGCATGCGCACCTCGCAGACCGCGCCCATGGGCACGCGCAGGCCGGTGGCCTCCAGCACGAGGCCCGTGACGCGCACCAGCAGGCCGTGCACCTCGGGCTCCGGGCTGCCCTGGGCCAAAAGGCGCAGCTTGCGGAAATAGGTCTGCCAGCCGCGCTCCCGGCGCTCCATGCTGGCGGTGATGTCCAGACCGGCCAAAGCGGAAGCGGGGGAAGCGGGGGAGGCGGTGGCGTCCGGCGCTGCGGTCTGGGTGGTCGTGTCGCTGATGTCGCTCATGGCGGGGCTCAGTGGCCGTGGCGCGACGGCGTGTCTTCGGGTTCGCGCTCGGTGTGCCAGGGCGTGTCCATCCCCAGGCTGGCGGCGGCGCGGTGCCAGCGCTGTTCGATGCTCATGTCCATGGCATTGGTGTCGGATTCGATCAGGCAGCCGCCGGGCGAAACGCGCGAATCAGCGATCAGGCGCACGTCGCGGGCGGACAGGATTTCGCTGGCCCCGGCCTCGACCCAGGCCATGTCGTCGGGGTGCAGGCGCACGCTGATATGGCGCGAGGTCAGCACCAGCGCGTTGACCGCGTCACTGGCCACTTCGGCGATCAGTTCGGGCTGGGTGCGCAGCTCGCAGCGCACCACCTGGCGGGCGAGCTGCACGGCCAGTTCGGCCAGCGTCGCCGACATCTCGCGCTCGATGTCCTGCATGCGCGCATCGAACGCTTCCAGCCAGCGCGCCACCTGGGTGCTGGTCTGGCGGGCAAAAGTCTGCTTGAAGGCGTCCAGCGCCACCAGGCCGTCACGGTGGCCGTCCTGGTAGCCTGATTCGCGCGCCTGCTGCAGCATGGACGCCACCTGGCGCGCCTTGGCCTGGCTGGCTTCCAGCTCGGCGTCGGTGGGCGGCGGCGGCGCGGGTTCGGGCCCGCTGGCCGGGTAGCCGGTGTGCAGGCCGCCGCTGGCCGATCCGGACGGGTCGGAGATCTCGCCCGGCCTCCAGGCGGCGAAGCCCGACAGCTCTTCGCGCGGAATGAAGCGCGTCTGCACCCGACGGTCCGGCGCGGCCGACGTGGGCGCCGCCGCAGCGGAAGGGAGGTCGGCGGGCGTGAAGCTCATGGCCGGGCCGCCCGATTACACAAAGCCGTCGTCGCCGCCCGACGTCGGCAGCATGATCTGGCCTTCGTCCGAGAGACGGCGCACGATCTTGAGGATGTCCTTCTGCTCGGCCTCGACCTCGGAGACGCGCACCGGGCCCTTGCCTTCCAGATCCTCGCGCAGGGTTTCGGCGGCGCGGCTGGACATGTTGCGGAAGATTTTGTCGCGCATCTCCTGCGTCGCGCCCTTGAGCGCCATGACCAGCGATTCGCTCTGCACCTCGCGCAGCACGGTCTGGATGCCGCGGTCGTCCACTTTGAGCAGATCCTCGAAGGACAGCATGCTGTCCTGGATTTTCTGCGCCAGGTCCGGGTCCATTTCGCGGATGTAATCCAGCGACGAGGCCTCGACCCCGCTGCCCATCATGTTGATGATTTCGGCGACCGACTCCGGCCCGCCGCTGGCGTTGCGGCGCTTGCTCTCGCCCATGGACAGCACATTGCCCATGACCTCGTTGAGATCGCGCAGCGCGCTGGGCTGGATGCCGTCCAGCGTGGCGATGCGGATCAGCACCTCGTTGCGGTGGCGGTCGGTGAACTGTTTGAGCACCTGCGAGCAGTGATCGCTCTCCAGATGGACCAGGATGGCCGCGACGATCTGCGGGTGCTCGTTGCGCAGCAGCTCGGCGATGGCCTCGGAATCCATCCACTTCAGGCTCTCGATGCCCGAAATGTCGTTGTTCTGCAGGATGCGGTCCAGCAGCACGCTGGCTTTTTCATCGCCCAGCGCACGGCGCAGCACCGAGCGGATGTATTTGCTGGCGTCGGGCACCAGGGTCTGGCGCGCGCGGGCCAGGTCGGTGAAGTTTTTCAGCACCGTCTCGACGCGCTCGTGCGGCACGGCGCGCAGCTGGGTGATGGTCTCGCCCAGGCGCTGCACCTCCTTGGGGTTGAGCAGCTTGAACACCTCGGCGGCCGATTCCTCGCCCAGCGACATCAGCAGGATGGCGGCGTCTTCGGTTCCGTTGTCCATGGTCGTCATGCCGGCTGGTTGACCCACTCGCGCACGATGTTCGCGACGGCGGCGGGGTTGTCCTTGGCGAGCTGGCGGATGGCCAGCAGGCGTTCGGCGGCGTTCTGGGTGGGGCCGTCCAGCGGGCCTTCGATGCCCAGGCGCAGGGGCTCGTCGGGGCGGCCGGGCGGGGCGTCATCGTCGACCACCGCGCTGAGCAGGCCGCCCGGCGTGCCGCTGGCCTGCGCCGGCGCGCTGGCGGCGCGCTCGCGCACCGTGGCCTTGACGATGGGGCGCACCACGCCCAGAAACAGCGCCAGCGCGATCCCGCCCAGCACCAGTGGCACCACGGCGCTGCGCAGGGTGTCCAGCAGCCAGGGCTGCTGCCACAGTGGCGTGTCGTCGGGCGCCAGGCCCGGGTCGGTGCGGAAAGGCGCGCTCATCACCTTGACCGAATCGCCGCGCTTGCTGTCAAAGCCGATGGCCTCCTGGACCAGACTGGTGATGCGGTCGATTTCGGCCTGAGGAACGGGCTCGCTGGTGACATTGCCTTTGGCGTCGGTCTTGCTGGGCTGGTTGAGCACCACGGCGGCGTTCACCTTGCGCACCAGGCCGGTGGCGTTGCGGGTGACGCGCACGGTCTTGTCCAGCTCGTAGTTGGTGGTGTTTTCGCGGCGGCCAGGTCCGCTGGCCGCGCCACTGGCGGCGCCGTTGCCGGGGGCGGCCTGCAGCGGCTGCGCGGCGCCGGTGACAGGCGCCGTGGCGGGCACGGGCGGCTGGTTGCTTGTGGCGCCGGGCACCCCCGCGGCCGTGCCGCTGCCGGCGCCGGTGCTGTCAACCACGCTGGAGCTGCTGCGCACTGCCGCCGAATCGGGCGTCTGGTTGGGGCGGAATTCTTCCGAGGTCTGCTCGGACTGGCTGAAATCGATGTCCGCCGTGACGGTGGCGCGGTAATTGTCCTTGCCGACCAGCGGTTCGATGATGGCCTGGATGCGCTTGAGGAAAACGTCCTCGACCTGGTGGCTGTACTTGAGCTGGCGGTCGCTGAGCGCGCCCTGTCCGTCGGCGTCCGGGTCGGCGGTCAGCAGTGTGCCGGTCTGGTCGATGACGCTGACGGCCTTGGTGCTGAGCTCAGGCACGCTGGACGCCACAAGGTGGACGATGCCGGCCAGCTGCGTCGGGTCCAGCGTGCGGCCGGGCCGCAGGTTCAGCATCACCGAGGCGCTGGGCTTTTGCTGTTCGCGGAAAAAACCGTTCTGGTTGGGCAGGGCGATGTGCACGCGGGCGGACTCGACCGCATCGAGCGAGCCGATGGTGCGGGTCAGTTCGCCTTCCAGCGCGCGCTGGATGTTGATGCGCTCCTGCGTCTGCGTCTGGCCGAACTTGACGGCGTCCATCAGCTCGAAACCGACCGTGGCGCTTTTGGGCAGCCCGGCGCTGGCCAGCTTCATGCGCAGCTCGTGCACCTGCGTGGCCGGAACCAGCACCGCGCCGCCCGCACCGATGCGGTAGGGCACGTTCAGGGTGCCGAGCTGGGCGACGACATCGCCCGCGCTCTTGTCGTCCAGACCGCTGAACAGCACGCTGTAATCGCCGCGCGCCTGCCAGACCAGCAGCGCCACGACGATGGCGACGATGCCGGCCATTGCGGCGGCCAGGCTCCACTTGCGCCTGGGGGGCAGCTCGCGCACACGCTGCACCCATTCCATCGCCGGACGGGCCGGGGCCGTCGGCAGTGCCGACGGGCTCAGGGCCCCGGAGGAAGTGGAAGAGGCGGGGACAACAGCGTTGCTCATGGGGTCGGTCGGTGGGCAGTCACAGTTTTGAAGATGCCGCCATTGTCGTTGCGCAGGGCAGGGCGGCAAAAACCGAACAGTCGGCAGAAGCGGCGCCTGTTTGCTGCTTCGCGCGGGCGGTGGCACCGCACAATTCGGCCATCAACCGGATCGGCCCCAGTGGCCCGCACGCCCATGGACATGTCGCTCAAACCGTTCAGCCTTCAGGAAGCCCTCAGCCGCGCCGGGATGGCGCAGGCCCTGCCGCCCCCATCCGGGCCGGGAGCCAGCGCCGCTCAGCCAGGCGGGTTCCGCGCCGCCCTGACCGACGCGCTGGGCGAGGTCAGCGCCGCGCAGGGCGAATCGCGCCGCATGCAGCAGGAGCTGCAGCTGGGCAATCCGGCGGTCAGCCTGGAGGACACCATGGTGGCGATGCAGAAATCGCAGATCGGCTTCCAGGCCGTGCTGGCCGTGCGCAACCGTCTGGTGCAGTCCTACAGCGAAATCATGAACATGCAGGTGTGACGTCGCACTCGCGCGGTGGTCTGACGGGAATCTATTGTTGAACGGATTTCTGTTCATATGAAAATAATATGAACCCAGGGTTAATACGGTATAGTCTGGTCAGACCAGATAACTGGCAATCCCCCGTTTACATTTCTTGACCAGGGATTTCCCCTGATTTAGAGGAAGAGTCAGAGACAGGCTGGAAGGTCCAGGGAAAAATGAATCGTTGAACAAAATTTCGACGGTTCTTTCCACCCTGGAGACTCCCATGCGCCCCATTTCTGCTGATCGGCTGGCCCCGCGCCCGCTCCTGAAAACCCTTTTGCCTGTTGCTATGGCTGCATTCCTGACGGCCTGCGGAGGCGGCAGTGGCACCAGTGTGGTGTCCAGCACTGAAACTGGCGCCAGCACGGTGACCGACGCCAGCACCAGCCCCGCGACAGACAATACCCCGCTGGCGGCTGACCAGCCCCTCGTCGATACTGCGGTGTACAGCGGCCAGGCGACGGGTCAGGTGACGCCGGATCAGGCCAAAGAAGAGGTCGCGGTCACCCACCACGAAATGACGCTCAATGGCCAGAAGCTGCGGTATACCGTCACGGCCGGGCATCTGACCACCGTCGATAACAAGCTGTCGACTTCGCGCGCGTCCATGTTCTATGTGGCCTTTACCAAAGACGGTGAAGCGCCTGGAACACGTCCTGTGACCTTTCTGTATAACGGCGGCCCGGGCTCGGCCGCCAGCTGGCTGATGCTGGGCGCCTTCTCGCCCAAACGCATCAATACCGACACATACCCCAATGCGCTGCCGCCTGCGCCGTTCACGCTGGAAGATAATCCGGATACCCTGCTTGACAAGAGCGATCTGGTCTACATCAATCCGGTGGGCACCGGCTATTCGGCCGCCATTGCACCGCTGACCAACAAGGAATTCTGGAACACGGACGCCGATGCCGACAGCATCCGCGATTTCATCCAGCGCTACCTGTCGATCAACCGCCGCTGGAACTCCCCCAAATACCTGATGGGCGAATCCTACGGGGGGCCACGCACGGCCGTCACGTCCTGGCGCCTGCAGACCGCAGGGATTCCGCTCAACGGCGTGACTCTGGTCTCGCCCATTCTGAACTTTACCGAGCGGGGCAATCTGCTCGGTGCCATGCCGACCATGGCCATGGCGGCGTGGTATTACAAACGCAACGATGCCCGGTTCCATGATCTGAGCGCCACCGATATGGCACAGGCCGCGCGTGATTTCTCGACCAACGTGCTGACGCCTTTTGCGGCCACTGGCGCCTACCCACTGGATGGTGATAATACGATTCTGCCGCTATTGACCCAGTTCAATCTCGCAGACCCGGCTTACGAGACGAAGTACCTGGATATTCTGAAGCAGACCCAGGCCTACACCGGACCCGGGTTTGGTGTTGATGCGACGTGGAGCGCGCTGTACACCAGCCCGCTTAATAAAGCCTTCAAGGATTCCATCGACAGTGCCGTTAAATCGGGACAGACGACCATTGCGGATGCGACCAAGCTTTATGGCGCCCGCTATGCCTGGGCCTATGGTCCGAGTTATTTCAATCTGACCCTGCTGGCGGACCAGGAAAGATCCGCCGGTCTGTATGATGCCCGAACCAGCCTGTCGACCAAAGGGATTGCCGCCACCATTCCCGGCGATTCGGGCTCGAATGACTCAAGCATTGTCGCCGTCAATGGGGCTTATACCGCTCTGTGGCGCGACTACATTGGCGGTGATCTGAAGTACACGACCAATTCTTCCTTTGTTGGAATTAATACGGATGTCTTCAAAGCCTGGAAATACACGCACACGGAGCCCGATGGCACGGTGACCAGTGACGACAACAAGTTTGACGCCCGTCCTGATCTGGCTGCCACGATGTCGCTCAACCCGTACATGAAAGTGATGGCTTTGATGGGGTATTTCGACCAGGTGACGCCTTTCCACCAGACCGAACTGGATCTGGCGTCACTGCCTGTTGATCCGGCCCTGCTGAAGAACATCACGACGCACAGCTACGAAAGCGGCCACATGCTGTATGTGGACAGCAAGGCCCGCACGGCAGCGCGCAAGGATCTGAATGCCCTGTACACCCCGGCAGCCGCCCAGTAACTGCTGACCCCACAAGGACAAGACCATGAAAAAGTATCTTCTGATTCCCCTGAGCACGCTGGCCTTTTTCGGCAGCAGCACGGCCTGGGCCCAGAGCGACGACAGCTGCTATCTGACCCTGCCTGCAGGCGTGAACATGGGCGTGCAGGCGGTTTATGCCAAACCGGGCCAGAGCCGCGACTTGTGCTTCATCCAGGGCGCGGGCAACGTGACCGCCTTCCACGCTGAAACTCCTGCGGGCTGGACACTGGCCAAATCCGGTAACCGCCTGACGGTGACGGCCGGCAAGGGCGCTGCAAACAGCAAGCTGGACGTGAGTACGCCCACTGGCACCTGGCGTTTTGCGCTGATGCCGCAGTCCTGATCTGGTACCTGATCTGGCAGCGGGCCACAAGTCTGCTGCCGGATATTCAACGCCACAAAACCCGTCGTGGAGACATTTGATGCGCACTACCCAGAATAACCTGCCCGCGAGTCGTCCGAAACTGAAATCCCTGCTCCCCATCGCACTCGCTGCACTCCTGGCTGCGTGCGGCGGCGGCAGCGGTACCAGTGTGGTCTCGACCGACCCCAGCACCCAGCCCACTGAAACCCCCCTGGCCAGTGATCAGCCTTTGGTGGATACGGCTGTTTACAGTGGCCAGCCCGCGGGGCAGATCACATCGGATCTGGCCAAAGAAGGGGTGGCAGTCACCCACCATGAGATGACGCTCAATGGCCAGAAAATCCGCTACACCGCGACAGCGGGGCATCTGACCACGGTCGATAACAAACTGTCGACGCCCCGCGCCTCCATGTTTTACGTGGCTTTCACCAAGGACGGCGAAGCGCCGGGCACGCGACCTGTCACGTTCATCTACAACGGGGGTCCCGGCTCGGCGGCCAGCTGGCTGATGCTGGGTTCATTTTCACCCAGGCGCGTGAACTCGGATAATTTCCCCGATACGCTTCCTCCAGCGCCGTATACCCTGGAAGATAACCCGGATACCTTGATTGACAAAACCGACCTGGTTTACATCAACCCGGTGGGGACCGGCTATTCGGCCGCCATTGCTCCGCTGGCCAACAAGGATTTCTGGACCACCGACTCTGATGCCGACAGCATCCGTGATTTTGTCCAGCGCTACCTGTCTATCAACCGCCGCTGGAACTCCCCCAAGTACCTGATGGGCGAATCGTATGGCGGGCCGCGCACGGCGATCACGTCCTGGCGTCTGCAGACGGCGGGCATCCCGCTGAACGGTGTAACGCTGATTTCGCCCATTCTGACGTTTACCGAGCGCGGCAACCTTCTGGGAGCCCTGCCGACCATGGCGATGGCGGCCTGGTATCACAAGGTCAATGATGCCAAATACCAGAGTCTTACAGAAGACCAGATGGCGGATGCGGCGCGCGCCTTCACAAAAGATGTTTACACGCCCTTTGCTCTGAATGCCAAGTATCCCTTGCTGGGGGAGACTTATCACATTTCGGATGCCTTGCGCAGCAACCTGAAGGATGATCCCACCTTCGAGTCACGCTATCTGGACGTTGTGTCGCAAGCGCAGCCCCTGACCGGTCCCGGGTTCGGCATTGACGGCGTCTGGAGCTACCTGTATTCGCCGACCAACCCGGCCTTTGTTGCTCAGACGGATGCGGATGTCAAGGCGGGTGCGGATCTGGCGGCGTTGAAAAAGAAGTATGCGATCACTTATCTTCTGCCCTTTGGTTCGGGTATTTTTAGTCAGAGTGTTTTGGCCAGCCAGAACAAAATCACCGGGGCGTATGATGCGCGTACGGCTGTTTCGGCTGCCGGTATCATAAGAACCATTCCCAATGATGCTGGAGCCAACGATCCAACAATTGTGGCGGTGAACGGGGCTTATACTGGCTTGTGGCAGGACTACATTGCAGGCGATCTTAAATACAGCACCACATCATCATTTGTGAGTCTGAACAACAATGTCTTTAATGGGTGGAGCTATGATCACACGCTTCCGGATGGATCGACCACCAGCAGCCAGATTGAAATGGACAGCCGTCCTGATCTGGCGGCTTCCATGTCGCTCAACCCTTACCTGAAAGTGGTGGGTCTGGGGGGATATTACGATCAGGTGACCCCTTTCTATCAGACGCAGCTTGATCTGCAATCATTGCCGATTGATCCTGCTTTGCAGAAAAATATTACCTTCCATGCTTATGGCAGCGGTCACATGCTGTATCTGGACACCAAGGTGCGAACCCAGGTCCGCAAGGATCTGGACGCTCTCTACGCCCCGCTGAGCACGACAGCTGCTGCGCAATGACTGCGCGCCTTATCAAGGACACGACCATGAACAAGTATCTACTGATTCCCCTGAGCACCTTGGCCTTTTTCGGCAGCAGCACGGCCTGGGCCCAGAGCGACGACAGCTGCTATCTGACCCTGCCTGCAGGCGTGAACATGGGCGTTCAGGCGGTTTATGCCAAACCGGGCCAGAGCCGCGACTTGTGCTTCATCCAGGGCGCGGGCGACGTGACCGCCTTCCACGCTGAAACACCTGCGGGCTGGACGCTGGCCAAATCGGGCAACCGCCTGACGGTGACGGCGGGTAAAGGGGCTGCAAACAGCAAGCTGGACGTGAGCACGCCCACCGGCACCTGGCGCTTTGCGCTGATGCCGCAGTCCTGAGCGCAGTCATTCCCTTGTGAACCGGCCGGCTGCTGTGCAGTGCGGCCGGTTTGCCTTTTTTTGGGGCAAAACAGGCCCTTCTCCCCATCCAATCAAGCGCTTGCACCACTCTTCCCACCACTTGTCACCGGGTTTATCCCCAGCTTCTGGGGACGGCTGCGTGTGGCTGGTTTTACTTCTGGTCTGACCTTGATGATCGGGCGTTTGTCAAGCGGGTCTGTCGGGATTTCTGACGGAAAAATCGCTGTGTCGCCTCCCGGTTTCCCTCGTAGCGTGGTCGCTCCAGCAGCCGCCCGCAGCCCCCTGGCGGTGGGTCAAGGGTTTAGCGCCGGACTGCCCGGATTTTAGGCAAAACAGGCTTTTTCGCCCGCAGCATCAAGACGTTGCGCGCCAAATCCAGTGCTTTTCACCAGAGTTATCCCCAGAAACTGGGGATGGTCGTTCACCGCATGGCCTGCAGGGGATGTTCTTTGCAACGTGCCCGCTCTGGCCCACCACCCTGCCCAGACCATGCCTGCCCTGTAGCGGGCCGTGCTGATTCGTCTGGCGCACGCCTTTCCGCCCTATCCGCTGCTGGAGGCCGGGTGATCTGGCGCTGACGCTGCCAACGTGAACACGGCGGCGGTGACGGCGGCGAATGCGGCGCAGAACAACTGGCTGGCGCATGCCGATATCCTGCGCAGGAAGCAGCTTGAATCCGAGCGGGCCAGCTGCAGGGACGAAGCCTGCCGTCAGGACAAGGACGCGCAGCTGAAAGCAGTTGATGCGCTGGACAAGACGCGTGATGCCATCCTGCGCCAGGCCTGCACCGGGAATAATCCAACGGCCTGCCAGGCCGAGCAGCAGAAAGTGCGCAGCGCAGCAGCGGAGATTGTGCGCGATGCCCGCCTGTCGATCATCGTGAGCGCGGACGGGCTGCACACGATCAGCCAGGCCGCTGGCGGCATGAGCGTGGGCAGTCTGCTTTTCGAGACGGGCAAGGGTACTCGGGTCTCTATTGTGCAGCCCTATGCGGATGCTGCCACGTTCATCGTTCAGCTTGTGAGCGATCCGAATGCTGCATGGGATGGCGTGACGGCCAGAGCGGATGATGTCAAGCGTGCTGCCGCCTGGATCGCGCAGAATGCCGAAAAATACGAGCAGCTGGTCGACCTATCCAGTCAGAAGCTGCGAAATAGCCTTGCGTCTGCCCTTGAGTCCGGGGATGAGAAGCAGATCGGCGCGGCGATGGGCGCCATGGCGTCTGTTTTTATACCTGAGCCGGGGAAGAAAGCTGCGCTGGCCGACGATCTGGTGCGGGAAGTCTCTATCCTGAGCAGGATTGAAGAGTCGGCGGCCAAAGCGGTTAAAGTTCCAACAGCCTCGGGCTATCTGAACAAAGCCAAGTTGGGCGAAGCGGTGATTGTTCCTCCCAGGACCTGGGATCAGACACTGATGATGCAGGACATCATCGCCAATGGTGACCGGCTGGGAACAAAGAAAGAATCGCTGGTGTCGAGTTTGCTTGCTTCTGCCCCGAATATCAAGGTGCTGAGTGGAACAAAGTATAGCGGCAATAATGGACTTGATCTTGTGATCCAGTTTGTTGATCCGGCAGATGGCGTGACCAAAACCATGGTGATTGATAGCAAGCAATTGGATCGAAGTGGTTCGACCAGCCTGGAGCCGAAGGCTGCTGGTGGTGTGATGCAGTTGTCAGACGGTTCTTTGGGGGTGATTGGGCAGCGGTTAACTGGGCAAGGCTCACCCATCGGCCTCATCTTGCAACGAGCGATTGCAAATCAGACGCTTGTGAAAGCAGCTGCTTTTGTGGATTAATCCACTGGCGAGTTGAAAATTGTTCGAGTTGCAGTACCTAACACCCCAAAGCGCTGAGTGAACTTGCCATGAACTTGAAAAACTATGAGAAAATAAAATCGCGTGGAGTTTTCGGATTATTGAACTTTATGACAAGTGAAGGCTTGGAATGGTTCGAGACACGAAATCACATGCTCGAAACAGGACAAGGGTCGCGCTCTGGGTGTTTGGGTAATCTTTCAAGTGATTGCCTTGTTCGATCTATGCTTGCCTACTTCCGCGATGACGACACGGCGAATATGAAGCAGTGGGCGTACTTGGCGGCCAAAGCTCGTATCATGTGTGAGCATGATACGCTAAACGACTATTTGACTGAAGACCTGCTTTCTCCATTGATCGGCGATAACGAGGAGGTGATTGATTGGTACCGTCAGTTCAAACTACCGTATGAGTTGTCGAAAAGTGTTATTGGTGGCGACAAAGACGATCCTAAGAACTGGATGTTTTACCGCTACCAGTCGTGGTTGGCACTCAACGCCCGTTGGGATGAGCTGGGTGAGCGTTGCGAACGCATCTTGGGAATGCAAGAGCAGATCAAGAAAGACCGCTCGTATCTGATTGACCACCGTTTCTATCTGGCACTGGCCAAAGGCGACAAGGCGGGAATGACCTCTGTCCTGTTGGAGAAGGTATCTCCGAGGGAAAGAAAAATTCGGCAGGAGCAACAATCAGGCGTCACTTGGAATTTGATTGATTCCTATGCTGTAATTTTTGCAAAATTGGCTTGGCGCGCTGGTTACGAATTGGATTTGGACACACCTTGGATTCCACGGGATTGGCTGCCCGTCAAGCCTTTGCCGCATTACGAAGAGCCTTGGCCTTTCATGCGCGATTTTAATATTTGGCAGCCTTTCTCCGAGCCTTATGCACATCTGTCACCGAAAAGACCACAGCGGCTGACATGATCGATTGACCGGGTCCCGAGCCTGCTGTCAGTCCTGAAAACATTGCGGCGGGGGCTGCTGGCCAGGGGGACAGCGAAGGCTGCGGTGCCGGGGCCAGGGGCGCCGTGATCGGCGAGCTGGCTGCGCGGTGGTACAACCCGACGGGCAGCGCAAGCGCGCAGGACACGGTGGCGTTTGCCTCGCTGATGGCGGGAGCGGGAGTGGCGCTGACGGGTCGCGGGGACGCTGCCAGCGTGAACACGGCGGCGGTGACGGCGGCGAATGCGGCGCAGAACAACTGGCTGGCGCATGCCGATATCCTGCGCAAGAAGCAGCTCGAATCCGAGCGTTCCAGCTGCAGGGACGAAGCCTGCCGTCAGGACAAGGATGCGCAGCTGAAAGCAGTTGATGCGCTGGACAAGGCGCGTGATGGCATCCTGCGCCAGGCCTGCAACGGGAATAATGCAGCGGCCTGCCAGACCGAGCAGCAGAAAGTGCGCAGCGCAGCGGCGGAGATTGTGCGCGATGCCCGCCTGTCGATCATCGTGAGCGCGGATGGGCTGCATACGATCAGCCAGGCCGCTGGAGGCCTCAGCTCGGGCAGCCTGCTTTTCGAGACGGGCAAGGGTACTCTGGTCTCGCTTGTGCAGCCCTATGCCGATGCTGCCACGTTCATCAGTCAGCTTGTGAGCGATCCGAATGCTGCATGGGATGGCGTGACGGCCAGAGCGGATGATGTCAAGCGTGCTGCCGCCTGGATCGCGCAGAATGCCGAAAAATACGAGCAGCTGGTCGACCTATCCAGTCAGAAGCTGCGAAACAGCCTTGCGTCTGCCCTTGAGTCCGGGGATGAGAAGCAGATCGGCGCGGCGATGGGCGCCATGGCGTCTGTTTTTATTCCTGAGCCGGGGAAGAAAGCTGCGCTGGCCGACGATCTGGTCCGGGAAGTCTCGATTCTGAGCAGGATCGAAGAGTCGGCGGCCAAAGCGGTTAAAGTTCCAACAGCCTCGGGCTATCTGAACAAAGCCAAGCTGGGTGAAGCGGTAATTGTTCCTCCCAGGACCTGGGATCAGACACTGATGATGCAGGACATCATCGCCAATGGTGACCGGCTGGGAACAAAGACAGAATCGCTGGTGTCGAGTCTGCTTGCTTCTGACCCGAATATCAAGGTGCTGAGTGGAACAAAGTATAGCGGCAATAATGGACTTGATCATGTGATCCAGTTCGTGGATTCGCAAACCGGAAAGACTATGACAATGGTTCTTGACAGTAAACAGTTGGCGAAGACTGGTTCGGTTGCTTTGGATGCAAATGCCGCTGGCACTGCTTACTATAAAAGCGCGGTAATGCAATTGTCAAATCCATCGCTAGAGGCGGTTGTGGATCGATTAGATGGCTCCCCCTCGGCTATCGCGATATCAAAAGCCATGAATAATGGAACCTTGATCAAGGCAGTGACTTTTCTTGACAAATTTACAGGTGAGTTAAAGATTGTTCGGGTCGACCCCAGAAGTCCCGTGTGAAAATTTAACTAATTATGAATCTAAAAAATTACACTGAAAGTAAAGCGCGCGGGTTGACGAGCTTGCTGAAAAGAATGACGCCAGAGCAGCTGGATGTTTTTGAAGAAAGAAATGTACTGCTTGCAACTGGTCAAGGGTCGCGCGAAGGGTGTCTGCGAACACTCTCCAGTGATTGTAAGGTTCGATCGATGTTGGCTTATTTTAAAGAGAAAAATCAAAGATCACTGAAGCAATGGGCCTTCTTGTCGGCAAAAGCGCGAATAGCTTTGATTCATGAGACACGAGAATTCTACTTGTTTGAGGACCTATTGTGGCCTTTGATTAGCGATAATCATGAGGCAATTGAATGGTGTCGACAATTTGATTTGCTTTATGAGTTACCTGAAAAAGTCACTAAATTTGATAAAAATGATGAAAAAAGTTGGATGTTTAATCAATATCAATCGTGGCTGGCACTGAATGCTCGCTGGGATGAGCTGGGGGAGCGCAGTGAGCGAATCCTATCCATGGAAAACCAGATCACGAAAGATCGGTCTGGTTTGATTGATCACCGATTTTATCTGGCGTTGGCGGCAGGTGACAGCTCTGCCATGAAGGCAGTGCTTCTGGAGATGGTGACCCCAGCAGTGCGCAGAAAACGCTATTTGCAGCAATCAGGAATTACTTGGGACTTAATTGATTCGTATGCGACCATTTTTGCTAAATTAGCATGGCGTGCTGGTTACGAGCTGGAACTTGATACGCCGTGGATCCCTAAAGAATGGCTGCCTGTCAACCCTTTGCCGAATTACGACGAGCCTTGGCCGTTCATGCGCGATTTTGATATTTGGCAGCCATTTTGCGAGCCTTATGCACATCTGTCGCCAAAGAGGCCGGATTCGATTTGACAGCCTGTAATTTGTTTGAATGAATAATTCGTAAAAATAATTGGGCCGCAATATTCTCAGGAAGTCACGCCGCAGACGTCCGGGTTTTCGGCCAACCTGGGCAAGAACATCATCAACAACGTGGCCTCGGCCACGATGAACAGTGCCCTGACCGGAGGGGATCTGGAGGCGGGTCTGAAAACCGCGCTGGTGGGTGCGGTGACCAGTACCGGAGCGGCCTTTGGCGCGCAGTTCATTGGGGACATGACAGTTCCCGGCGGGCCCGGCCAGCCCGCGCAGCTGAACCCGGCCGGACAGGCGCTGGCGCACGCGCTGCTGGGCTGCGCGGCGGGGGCTGCCGGGCAGGGGGACAGCGAAGGTTGCGGTGCCGGGGCCAGGGGCGCCGTGATCGGCGAGCTGGCGGCACGGTGGTACAACCCGACAGGCAGCGCAGGCGCGCAGGACACGGTGGCGTTTGCCTCGCTGATGGCGGGAGCGGGAGTGGCGCTGACGGGTAGCGGGGACGCTGCCAGCGTGAACATGGCGGCGGTGACGGCAGCGAATGCGGCGCAGAACAACTACCTCAGCCACATCGGGAACGAGGCCAGGCTGAAGGCTGCGCAGGCCTGCCAGCAGGGTGACAAGCAGGCGTGCGCTGCCCGTGACCGGTGGAATGAGCTCGACCGTGAGCTTGATGCAAAGCTCAAGGCGGCCTGCTACGCTGATGGGGCCAGTGCCGAATGCTCTGCTCGGTATGCGCACATGCAGGAGGCATTGAAGAGCTACACGGGCCAAGGGGCCGAGTCATCACGACCTGGGCTGGATGAGTACAGTGCGGCATCGGAGAAAGCGAGTTTCAGGCCGCTGCTGAACGTGCCGCACTATGATGCGCAAGGCATTGCCAAAGCGGCCGATCTGATCCGGTTTATGGGTAACCTGACGCTGGACATGACGCCCGGGGTGGGCGATGTCAAGGCATTTGCCGAGGCACAGACAAAGCTGGATTATGTTCTGGCGGGGCTGGGGGTACTTGGCCCGATAGGTGATGGAGCCAAGGTAGCGATCCGGGAAGCGAAGGCGCTTTACGAAGCGGGGAACTCGGTCAAGGTTGCGGAGAAATTAGCCGAAGCCCGCCAGTTGTTGAAGGCCGTGGATCAAACGAATGAAGCTCAGAAAGCCGCAGGCTTGCAAGAATCGGCGACGGCGACCAAGGTCGAGTTGGGGGTGGGTAATAATGCGGTTAGAGGGGCAAATGGGGGAGTCAGTACAATTCTCCTGAACGAACTAACTGCAAATGGGGTGAAGTTCACACCTGAAAATGTGATCGCCACTGCACGTGGTCCGAATGGCCAAGTCGTCTTTCTTGAGACCGAAAATTCTCGCGCAGGATTGCAGCACATCGTTGGGGAACACGCCAATGATTTTGCTAACATTGGTGTTAGCCCGGCAGAAATTCCCAATGTTGTGATGCAGGCCGTGAGTCAAGGAAAAATCGTGGGCTATCAGGGTGTTGGTGTTGGCCGTCCGATTTTTGAAACTGTGATTAATGGACAACCAAGGCGATTTGCCATCACAATTTCTGACAACGGTTTTATTGTTGACGCAAATCCGAGGGGAAGTATTAAATGAAAATAATCAAACTTATGACTGACTATGGATGCTTCCCGCTTTGGCATGCATCAGGAGAAGAAGTTGGAGACATCGATCCGAATGATTTGCCGCTGTCTCAAGAGGTAAGGCAACTTCTTGCTGATTGGGCGCGTGCATTTGATCAAACACTTAATCACGACTACCCACCGGACTCGGGCTTCAAGAGCGAAGCGGATGAGGTTGAGTTCAAGCAACAGGCGACTCGATTGGCGGAGCAACTTAGGGAGGAGCTCGGGCCAGAATTCGAGGTAATAGTCAAGGTTTAGTCATTGTTCTAGGCGCTGCGCGCAAAGCTGAGAAGACAGGCCAGGCCGGGCATCGAGCCCGCTCCGACCTAGCAGGGACTGCGGGTTAACTCACCTGTTGGGCACTTCAACATAACGGGTTGTTTGACAAATCAGCCGCAGCCACTGCGGAAAAGCGCCGTTATCGTGGACAAGGGTAACGTCAGCGTCACCGCTACTGTGGATAAAAACACGTCAAGCAATGAGTTCAGCAAGCGCAGCAGCGGCCTGGGCTTTATCTTGGGCATGCGCAGTCAGAGCAGCGACCAAAAGCAAGACCCTGCAGGTGCTCGGCAGCGAGCAGTCGCTGAAAAACGTGGCCCTCGGGATGGTGACGGCTGGCGCACTGAACGGTCTGGTCACTGCGCTGAAGCTGGATGCGGTCACGCCGCAGATGTCCGGGTTTACGGCCAATCTGGGCAAGAACATCATCAACAACGTGGCCTCGGCCACGATGAACAGTGCTCTGACCGGAGGAAATCTGGAAAAGAAGTCAGCGCTGATCTTTCAGATACGACCATGGCGCGCAATCGCTACCAGCAAGGCTGTGCCGCAGCCAAAGGCTGTGCAGGTGACGATGGCGGGCATTTGATCGCAGCCAGTCTGGGCGGTGCGGGGGACGGCATCAATATCGTTCCCCAGTCATCCACACTCAACCGTGATGACTGGAAGGCGATGGATACCTATTTGAGGAAGCAGCTGAAAGAAGGAAAAACGGTCAGTGTGAAGATTGATGTGAGGTATCCGGCTTCGGGTGGCGTAAGGCCGAGTGAGTTTCGCGTGTTGGCAGAGATTGGCGGTGAAATTATTCCTTTTCGATTTGAGCAGTAATTATATATGCAATTATTTGATAACAAAGAAGTCCATCAAAGGCTTGCGACGTATTTGGTAGAGTTTGTTGAGAATAGGGATTGGGATGTGGCTAAAGCACATTTTAGTATTTTTTCTAAAATGGTGCGCGCTAATCAATGGCTTCTATATGCTGATTTGGAAGAGAAAAAAGGAGGGTTCACAAAAAATCCGGAGGCTATGTGGGATGGGCTTGATGCCGTCCTTTTCCTCCGCGACGAAATTCTCCGCACCACAGGCCGCCGTATCTGGGGCCTGACTTTCACGCTCTACCCTGACGGCAAATACGACATCGAATACGACTACACCAAGCCGGATGATTACGACGACAGCAACGAAGCGGGCGACGGGGGCAGCGACAGCCCTGTGGCCGATCTGCTGGGCGGGTTGGTGAAACGGCCTGCCGCCGTCAACCCGGATCCCTTTTTGCAGCAGGCGCTGGAAGCGCTGCAGGCCCAGACGGCTCAAAACAGCCGGGATTGGGGCCTGGGCACCGAAGCGCGGTGGAATCTGGAGATGAACGAGGGCTCGCTGCGTTTCACCTTTGCGGATGGCCGCGTGCTGCAGGCGCCCGTGCAGGTGGTGGGAACTTACAGCACGGCCAGCGGCAGTTTTTTGTGGGGCTGGGATCACCCCTCGGTGCCGCAGCCGCTACGCCGTGCGGCGCAGAAGGTCTGCGACTACGGGCTGGCGCATGGCATGGAGCCGCTGACCATGCGCAGCATCGCCTGCAGCGAGGACGAAGCCTGGGCCTACACCGCCGCAGCCGCGCAGCTGGATGGCGCTGCCGGGGCCTATCGCGGCGATGCGGGCGGCACCTGGGTGTATATGGTGTTTGGGGTGCCGGTCGCCGTTTAATTCCCGCCGGGAGGGCCCGGGTGGAAATAATCCACCAGCTTCTGCTCGGCGTGATTCACCGATTCCGATGACACGATATTAAACAGGCGGCTGTCCAGTCCGGTGGCAATCAGCAGCACGCTGGCCAGCATCAGAATACCCAGGGTTTTGCGCAGGCCTTCGATCAGCCCCAGCGAGGCGCCCAGGCGGCTGAATATCTTGCGGCCCACGGATTTGGCCAGCAGCATCACGGTGGACAGCGAGGCGATGGCGCCCAGCGCATACAGCGTCAGCAGCAGGCCGCTTTCGACATTGGGCCCTTTGATGGCTGCGCCAGTCAGAATCAGCCCGAGAATCGGTCCAGCGCAGGGCGCCCAGAGCAGCCCGGTGGCCACGCCGATCAGCACAGAGCCTGTGACCGTGGCGCTGCTGCCCTGGTTGTTCAGGTGGTTGCCCCAGCGGACCAGGGGCCGGGTCAGAAAGGCCGACAGGCCCGGCGCGATCAGCGCGATGGCCATCAGCGCAATCGCCAGCAGGGCCAGCCAGCGGCCGTACGTGCCCAGCGACACAATCCAGCCGCCGCCCACCGTGGCCACCGAGGCAAACGCCACAAAGGTCAGCCCCATACCCACCAGCAGGGGCAGTGTGCTGCGCATGAATCCCCGATCCGACCGTGCAAACACAAACGGCAGTACGGGCAGGATGCAGGGGCTGAGTATCGTCAGTACTCCGGCGAGAAACGACAGAATGGCCAGAGACAGCATATTGATCAGGCCTCGGCGAGCAGCTGCTTGACCACGTCGTCCTGCGTGGCGTATTCGCCTTCGCCAAAATGCGTGTAGCGGATGCGGCCTTTTTTGTCGATGTAGTAAAAGGCGGGCCAAAACTGGTTGTCGTACGAGTTCCAGACTTTGTACTGGCCGTCAAACACCACCGGCCAGGTGATGGATTCTTTTTTGATCGCGGCCTGAACATTGCCCAGATCGCGCTCGAAAACCAGTTCCGGGGTGTGCACACCCAGAATTTCGAAGCCCTGGTTGTGGTACTTCTGGTAAAGCGCCCTGACGTGCGGCAGGGTGTGCTGGCAGTTGATGCAGGCAAAAGTCCAGAAGTTCACCAGCACGACTTTGCCGCGCAGCTTCTCCAGGGTCTGCGGGGCGGCGCTGTTGAACCACGGGCCGCCTTCGGTGATTTCGGGGGCAACGCCTTTGACGGGCAGGGCGGATTGTGCCAGTGCGACGCTGGGCAAAAGGGCTCCAGCGGCCCCTGCGGCCAGACCGGCCAGGCCAAGATCCAGAAAATTGCGGCGATTCATATGCGTATCCAATAAAAAGTGTTGAACGATCCCGAAGCCGGGTTTTGAGGGTGAATGCCACCTCGGTGCGACAATCAGTACGCTCAGGGTAGCCTGATAGTTGGAGGCTATCGAGTTAAGCTTTGTAATATCCCTTCTGGCGCCACAAGAAATTGGGGAGCGACTTGCGGAGGCAGAAAGTGCCCTAATTTACAGCAAACCAGGCCGTTTCCCCCGCAAGATCAAGCCTTTGCGGCTCAAATCCAGTGCTTGTCACCAGAGTTATCCCCAGAATCTGGGGATGGCCAGGAGCCGTTCTGGCGGAACGTCTCTGGCGCGGTTTGTCAAGTGCGCTGGCCCGATTTTTTCGGGTTCAGTACGCGCGGCTTTATCGGCTTTTCAGGCGCGCTTCCGCTGGGGAAGGCAAGCGCGAGGCGGGGTTTGCGAAGGTCTTGCCAGGGGGCGGGGCTGTGAAATCTGCACAGTCACAAATCTGCCATTTTTTGGGGCAAAACAGGCCTTTCTGCCCGCAGGATCAAGCGTTTGCGTGCCAATCCGGGCGCTTTTCACCAGGCTTATCCCCAGTTTCTGGGGATGGCACGGTGCCTCAGGCGTTGTTGCTGATGGCGCGCACCTCTTCAATCGTGGTGACGCCCTGCAGGACTTTTTCGATGCCGTCCTGGCGCAGGGTGCGCATGCCGCCGTTGATGGCGCAGGCCTGAAGCTCCTCGGCGCGCGAGCCGCCCTGGATGAGTTTGCGCAGGTCGCGGTCGACGATCATCAGCTCGTGCAGCCCGGCGCGGCCCTTGAAGCCGGTGTTCTCGCAGTGCGGGCAGCCGGGGCTGTGGTAACGCACCAGCGGACCGCCGGCGGCGTAGTTCTGCTCCCACTGCGCACGCACCACGTCCTTGCTGGGGCGGCCCTGTCCGGGCGGGATGACGTGCAGGTAGTCGTCCAGCAGCTCCTTGATGTACTCCTCGGGGGCGGGCGACTTGACCACGCAGCGCGGGCACAGGCGCCGGATCAGGCGCTGGGCCAGCACGGCCAGCAGCGAGTCGGCGAAGTTGAACGGGTCCATGCCCATGTCCAGCAGGCGTGTCACGGTTTCGGGGGCGCTGTTGGTGTGCAGGGTGGACATCACCAGGTGGCCCGTCAGCGAGGCTTCGACGGCGATCGAGGCCGTTTCGCTGTCGCGGATCTCGCCCACCATGATCACGTCGGGGTCGGCGCGCAGGAAGGCTTTGAGGGCGCGGGCGAAAGTCCAGTCGATCTTGGGGTTGACCTGCACCTGGCGCAGTCCGGCCTGGGTGATTTCCACCGGGTCTTCGGCCGTCCAGATCTTGCGGTCGGGGGTGTTGATGTAAGACAGCGCCGAGTGCAGCGTTGTCGTCTTGCCCGAGCCGGTGGGGCCCACGCACAGCACCATGCCGTAGGGGCGCTCGGTGGCGGCCTGCAGCTCGCGCAGGTTGCGCGGCGACAGGCCCAGCTTTTCCAGCGGCACGGGCTTGGCCGAGGCCAGAATCCGCATCACGATGTCTTCCAGGCCGTTGCTGGTCGGGATCGAGGCCAGACGCAGCTCGATCGCCTGGCCGGGGATGAACTTGGCGAAGTTGATCTTGCCGTCCTGCGGCTTGCGGCGCTCGGAAATGTCCAGATCGCACATGATTTTCAGGCGGGCGATCAGCGCATTGCGGTAGGTGTGCGGCAGCTCCAGGTAGTTCTTCAGGCGGCCGTCCTTGCGAAAGCGGATCTGCACCTTTTCGCGGCCCGGGCGGCATTCGATGTGGATGTCGGACACGCCCTGGCCGTGCGCTTCCAGGATCATGGAGTTGATCAGCTTGACCAGCGAGTTGTCGCTCTGCTCGATGGTGCGGTCGTCGGTGTCGTTGCCGGGGCCGTCGTCTTTTTCCTGCTCCAGCCGCGCCAGCAGCGCGCCGGAATCGGGCATTTCCGGCTCGTTGCCCGGCATGCCGCCCATGATGACGGCCGATTTGAGCTTGAAGCGCTCGTAGGTGGCGTCGATGGCGCTGTCCAGCGTGCCCGTCTGGGCGATCACCGGCGCGACCTTGATCTGGCCGATGAATTCCAGATCGTTGATGGCGTCGCGCTTGGACGGGTCCTCCATGGCCACGACGACGCGCCCGGTGCGCACCACCAGCGGCAGCGCCTGCACGCGCTTGGCGACGGCGTAGGGCACGGTGCGCACAGCCTCGATCTCGATGGGGAAGGCCGCCAGATCGACCACCGGATAGCCCATCTTGCGCGCCAGCGCCACTTGCAGGTCGTGCCGCGAAATGACGCTGGAGCGCACCAGCAGCTCGCCCAGCGGCACGTTGCGCTCTTCCTGCTGCTGGCGCAGCGCCTCATCGAGCTGGCTGGCGGTGATCGAGCCCAGCGCGACCAGCGCCTCGCCGATGCGCACGATGGGCATGGCCGACTGCTGGTCCAGCGCCGACATCAGATCGTCCTGCGTGACCACGGCCTTGGCCATCAGGATGTCGCCGATCTTGCGCTGGCGGATGGCCTGCTGCTCGCTCAGGGCGCGCTCGATCTGGTTGGGCGTGGCGGTCTGCGACGACACCAGCACCTCGCCCAGGCGCGGTCCGACCTCGATGCCGGCAAAGGCGCTGTTGGGCCAGAAATGGCGGGTGACGCTCTGGCTGCCCTTGACGGGTTCGTACAGGAATATGCCCTGCGCGATGCGGTTCTGCCCGACGCTCAGGCCTTCCCACGATTTGCCGTTGCCCAGGTCAATATGGACAGGCAGTTCGGGGCGGTGGTCCAGAAAGCGGCTGTGCGGATCGGCGCTGGATTCGCGCACCGGCCGCAGCGGGTTGCTCAGCGTCAGGCGGCGGAACTGCTCAAAGCGCAGCCCCATCGCATTGCGCGACGGCGGCACCTGCACGCGGATGCGCCCCTCAGCAGGCAGGAAATCGATCAGCCGCGCGCTGGTGACCTGGCCATTCATGCCTTCCAGCACACAGGGCTCGCCTTCGGTCAGCGGGGTGACGACAAAGGAGCTGTAGGGCGGCGTGGGCCAGACATCGTTGGGTGCGGACATGGGGCAGGGGTGGGCGGAGCGGCAATTCCAGACACTCTAGACTGCCTGCCCCCGGCGCAAACCCCCGATGAAACGCCCAAACTGGCGCCAGTTGGCGGGGAAGGGCGCAGGATGATCACCCCTCCAGCTTCGACAGATCCCGCACCGCGCCCTTGTCGGCGCTGGTGGCCAGCAGGGCGTAGGCGCGCAGGGCGGCGCTGACTTTGCGCGGGCGGGGCTGCACCGGCTTCCAGCCTTTGGCGTCCTGTTCGGTGCGGCGGCGGGCGAGTTCGTCGTCGCTGAGCAGCACATTGATGCTGCGGTTCGGGATGTCGATGCGAATACGGTCTCCCGTGCGGATCAGGCCGATCGCGCCGCCCGCCGCCGCTTCGGGCGAGCAGTGACCAATCGACAGCCCGGACGTGCCGCCCGAGAAGCGCCCGTCGGTCAGCAGCGCGCAGGCCTTGCCCAGACCCCTGGATTTGATGTAGCTGGTGGGGTAGAGCATTTCCTGCATGCCCGGGCCGCCCTTGGGGCCCTCGTAGCGCACGACGACCACGTCGCCCGCCTTGACCTGGTCGGCCAGGATGTGCTCGACGGCTTCGTCCTGGCTTTCGACGACGTGCGCCGGGCCTTCAAAAACCAGCAGGCTGTCGTCCACCCCGGCGGTCTTGACCACGCAGCCGTCCAGCGCGATATTGCCGCGCAGCACGGCGAGGCCCCCTTCGAGCGAGTAGGCGTGCTCCACCGAGCGGATGCAGCCTTCGGCGCGGTCGGTGTCCAGGCTGGGCCAGCGCGTCGCCTGGCTGAAAGCCTGCTGCGTCGGGATGCCGGCCGGGCCTGCGCTGTAGAAGGTCCTGACGGCTTCGGAGGGATTGCGGGCGATGTCCCATTCGTCCAGCGCGTCCTTCATGGTCGGGGCGTGGATGGTCGGCACATCGGTGTGCAGGCGACCGGCGCGGTCCAGTTCGCCCAGGATGGCCATGATGCCGCCTGCGCGGTGAACATCTTCAATGTGGTACTTGCTGGTGTTGGGCGCGACCTTGCACAGCTGCGGCACGACCTTGGACAGGCGGTCGATGTCGGCCAGGGTGAAGTCGATCCCGGCCTCCTGCGCAATCGCCAGGATGTGCAGGATGGTGTTGGTCGAGCCGCCCATGGCGATGTCCAGCGCGATGGCGTTTTCGAAGGCCTTGAAGCCGACCGAGCGCGGCAGCACGCGCGCGTCGTCCTGCTCGTAGTAGCGCTTGCACAGATCGACCGCCATGCGCCCGGCGCGCTTGAAAAGCTGTTCGCGGTCGGCGTGCGTGGCCACCACGGTGCCGTTGCCGGGCAGCGCCAGGCCCAGCGCTTCGGCCAGACAGTTCATCGAGTTGGCGGTGAACATGCCCGAGCAGCTGCCGCAGGTGGGGCAGGCGCTGCGCTCGACCTCGGCCAGGTCGGCGTCGCTGACCTTGCTGTCGGCGGCCATGACCATGGCGTCGATCAGATCCAGCTTCTTGATCTCGAAAGTCTGCGTGCCCGGCACCGCCAGGCGCGCCTTGCCGGCTTCCATCGGGCCGCCCGACACGAACACCACGGGGATGTTCAGGCGCATCGCGGCCATCAGCATCCCGGGGGTGATCTTGTCGCAGTTGCTGATGCACACCAGCGCGTCGGCGCAGTGCGCGTTGACCATGTACTCGACCGAGTCGGCAATGATGTCGCGGCTGGGCAGCGAGTACAGCATGCCGTCGTGGCCCATGGCGATGCCGTCATCCACTGCGATGGTGTTGAATTCCTTGGCGACGCCGCCCACGGCCTCGATCTCGCGGGCGACCAGCTGGCCCAGATCCTTCAGGTGGACGTGGCCGGGCACAAACTGCGTGAAGCTGTTGGCGATGGCAACGATGGGCTTGTCGAAATCGCCATCTTTCATGCCGGTGGCCCGCCACAGCGAGCGGGCACCCGCCATGTTTCGGCCAGCGGTGGATGTTTTGGAGCGGTAGGCGGGCATGGGAGAGTCCTGCATCAGAAAGTGAAAAAGAAGGCCGTGGCGCCTGTTTGGCGGCGACCGGTGGCGCGTTTGACGTGATTTTCTCAGATTGGCTGCACGCTCCGGGTCTGCCTGCGGCATTGACCCCGCCACTCACCCCGGCGTCAGCGCCGCCAGCAGCGCCTGTTCCAGCTGGCCCTGGGCGCGGACCTGCTGCAGGCAGGCGCCATCGACCAGGAAGGTGTCCTGGATGCGCTCGCCCATGGTGCTGATGCGGGCGTGCTGGATGTTGACGGCGTGGTGGCTGAGTGTGTACGCCACGGCGTAAAGCAGGCCCGGGCGGTCCACGGCGCTGACGGTCAGCACCCAGCTGGAGCCCTTGTCGTCGGCGGTCAGATCGACTTCCGGCGGCAGCGGGAAGGATTTCACCCGGCGCGACACGCGTCCCTTGCGCGGTGCGGGCAGCGGCTCGGTGCGCAGCAGGGCCTGGCTGAGTTCGTGCTCGATCAGGGCGATGCGGTCGCGCCACGCGGTGTCGTCCGATTCTTCCAGCGTGACCTGGAAAGTGTCCAGCAGAAAGCCGTGGCGCGTGGTGTGGATTTTGGCGTCCAGCACCGACAGCCCGACGCGATCAAAAAAGGCGCAGATGCGCGCAAACTGGTGCGGCACTTCCAGGCCGGAATAAACGACCACCTGCAGGCCGTCGCCTGCGCGGTTGGGCCGGGCGCGTACGGTGGGCTGGGTCTGGTGCAGGTAGCGCCACAACATGCGGGCGTGCCAGGCGATCTCGCTGGCGTCGTGGCGGACAAAATAGCTCACGTCCAGCAGCGCCCAAAGATCATTTTCCGATCCGGGCAGCACCGAATGCAGCGCCAGCTCCTGGCGCGCCGCCGCCTTGCGCTGCTGCACGGCGCTGCCGCGGCTGGGCGCCTCGCCGCTGCCCAGCACCTGCTGCGTCGATTTGAAGAGGTTCTCCAGCAGCGTGCCTTTCCAGCCGTTCCAGACTTTCGGCCCCGTGCCCCGGATGTCGGCGACGGTGAGCAGGTAAAGCGCCACCAGGCGGCGCGGCGTCTGGACCACGCGGGCGAAGGCGTGGACCACGTCCGGGTCGGAAATGTCCTGCTTCTGCGCGGTCTGCGACATGGTCAGGTGCTCGCGCACCAGGAATTCGACCAGATCGCGGTCGGCGTCGGCCAGGCCGTGGTTGCGTGCGAAGCGGCGCACCTCGACCGCGCCCAGCTTCGAGTGATCGCCGCCGCGCCCCTTGGCGATGTCGTGGAACAGCGCGGCCACGTAGAGCAGCCAGGGCGCGTCGAAATCGGCTGCCAGCTGGCTGCAGAAGGGGTATTCGTGCGCGTGCTCGGCGATGAAAAAGCGCCGCACATTGCGCAGCACCATCAGGATGTGCTGGTCCACCGTATAGACGTGGAAGAGGTCGTGCTGCATGCGCCCGACAATGCGCCGGAAGACCCACAGGTAACGGCCCAGCACCGAGGTGTTGTTCATCAGCCGGAAAACGCGGGTCTGCCCCTGGGGCGCCTGCAGAATCTCCAGAAACTGGCGCTTGTTGACCGGATCGTGGCGGAAGGCCGTGTCCATGTGCTCGCGGGCGTTGTAGAGCGCGCGCAGCGTGCGGGGCGAAAGCCCCTTCAGATCGGGCCTGCGCTGCAGCCACAGGAAGGTGCGCAGCACGGCCTGCGGCTGGCGCTCGAAAACGGCCTCGTCCTGCACGTCCAGCAGCCCGCCCCGACGGCAGAACTCGGCGTCCAGGCGTTCGGTTTCGCCTTCAGGCTGGCTGCCGCCCAGGCGCTCGGCCAGGTTCAGCCAGATGATGCGGTTGAGCTGCACGATGGCCTTGGCCGACCAGTAGTAACGGTGCATCAGCTTTTCGCTGGCGCGCAGGGTGATGCGGCCATCGACACTGGTTTCGTCGTGCAGGCCCAGGCGTTCGGCCAGCGGCGTCTGCACGTCAAACAGCAGGCGGTCCTCGCGGCGGCGGGCCAGCAGGTGCAGGTGGGCGCGGATCAGCTTGATCTGGTTGTCCTCGCGCACCAGACGCTCGGCCTCGAAGGCGGTGACGATGCCTGCATCCACCCAGTTCTGCGGCGCATCGCCCAGCCCGGCCGCCTGCGCCACCCAGCGCAGCACGTGGACATCGCGCAGGCCACCCGGGCTTTCCTTGCAGTTGGGCTCCAGCGTGTAGGGGCTGTCGTCAAAGCGGGCGTGGCGCTGGCGCATTTCCACCTGCTTGGCCTGGAAGAAGGCCAGCGGGTCAATGCTGCCGCGCAGCCGTTGCGCCAGCAGGGCGGACAGCGCAGCATTGCCCGCCAGCGGACGGGCGGTCAGCAGCGCAGTCTGCACGGTGATGTCGTTGGCGGCCTCGCTCAGGCAGGTGTCCACGCTGCGCACCGAGGAACCAATCGGAAAGCCGCCGTCCCAGCAGGCGGCAATGAAGCGCTCCAGGCGCTGCACCTGGCTGTCGAACAGCGGGTGGTCGTGCGCGCCGGTCAGCAGCAGCACGTCCACATCCGACTGCGGGAAGAGTTCGCCCTGGCCGTAGCCGCCCACGGCCAGCAGCGCCATGTCGTGGGGCATGTCCAGCGCCTGCCACAGCCGGTGCAGCGCCTGGTCGGTCAGCGTGCACAGATCGCGCAGCAGACGGCTGACCGAGGGCCCGCGCGGCGGCTGGCTGGCAAAGCGCTCCAGACGCTCGCGGCGCTGCTCGCGGTAGCGCTCGCCCAGCTCGGCCAGCGTGGCGTTCAGGGCTTCGGCTTCGGTAGCGCGGGGATCGGCAGTCGTCATGGTCAGGCTCCGGCTTGGCGGCGCAGGTCGGCCACCACGCGCCCGGCGCGGGGCAGCTCAGCGTCGTGGGCAGCATCGCGCCAGGGCTCGGCCAGCGCCTGGTCGTACCAGTCGCGCAGCACAGGGTGATCCAGCAGGCGCTGCGCGTAGGCCTGTGCCGCTGGTTTCAGCACGAGGCCATACGTCTGCACCCGGAAGGCGACGGGCGCGAAAAACGCATCGACGGCGCCAAATGCCGATCCCGCCAGCCAGGGGCCGCCAAAGTGGTCCAGCCCCTGCTGCCACAGCGCGTCCAGCCGGGCCAGATCGGCCTGCAGCGCCACGCTGGGCGGCGCCAGCTCGACGCGCACGCCGCAGTTCATCCCGCAGACGTTGCGCAGCGTGGCAAACCCGGAGTGCATCTCGGCACTGGCGCAGCGCGCAAAGGCGCGGGCGGCCGGGTGGGTGGGCCAGACGCCGGGGTGGCTCTCGGCCAGGTATTCGGCAATCGCCAGCGAATCCCAGACGGTGATGGGGCCGTCCGGCGTGTCATCGACCAGGCAGGGCACTTTCCCGGTGGGCGAAAAGGCCGCGAAGGGGCTGGGCTCGCCGGGCTGCACAAAGGGCACCAGGCGCTCTTCAAACGGGATATCCAGCGCCCGCATCAGCGCCCAGGGGCGCAGCGACCACGACGAATAGTTCTTGTTGGCGATGTAGAGCACAGGCATCGAAGTCCCCCGGGGTTGAGCGGTGTGGGGGCTATTGTCGTGCAGTTCGGTGGGGTCAGGCGGCCTGGCCGTTCAGCACACGCAGCGGGTAGGCGCCTATGGCTGCGGCATCCAGAACCACAATTTCTACGGTGCTGCCGTCGTCGGCGAAGCTGATGTGTGTGTTCCAGTCCTGCGACACCTCGCGGGCGATGGGTTTGTCCGAAAGGCGCATGACCAGGATGTCGTCATCGCCGTAGTAAGTGGTCTGCATAACTCAGGCCTCCGGGGTGAATGTGTGCATGACAGTTTTGACGATGACTGCATTTTCCAGAACCAGGACGGCACAGATCAGGTTGTCGCTGCGCCCATCCAGATGCTTGAAGGCCCACAGATGGGCAGCGTCCTTGAAGCGGGTCTCGCCAGTATCAATCACCGCCAGAAGATGCGCTTCAGTAATCTGACGCTCTTGCATGCGCAGGGCGGCGTGACGTGTCAGGATGACCGGGCGGTTGAAGCGTGTGCTGTGCATGTTTGAAGGTATTCCATGCAGCACAGACTGTCAACGTGCTCATCCCCCCAAAACCCCCAGCGCCCACCTCGGCGCCACCATCACCACCGCGCTGCCCGCAATCAGCACAGCCATCCAGATCAGGATGCTGTCGTCGAAGCGGTCGAGCAGTTCCAGCGTGGCCATGGCCAGCAGGGATTTGGCGACGAGCAGAATCAGCAGGGCGGTCAGGGGGTGGCCGCCCAAGTTCATGAAGAACCAGTCTCCGGCCAGGCTCAGGACGCCAAACAGCGCGCCGAACGCGCTGGGCTGCCGGAAGCTGGCGTTGGCTTTGGCCAGGGCGGCCAGCAGCACGAAGTCCATGTCCGTGCCGGGCCGCGCGTCAGCAGGCCGTGGCTGTGACGAAATCGGGCAGCGGTGGCGATCCGGCGGACAGGGTCAGCACCTCGTAGCCGGTCTCGGTCACGGCCAGGCTGTGCTCCCACTGCGCGGACAGCGAGCGGTCTTTGGTGCCTATGCTCCAGCCGTCGCCCAGTTCGCGGATCTCGCGGCGGCCAGCGTTGACCATGGGCTCGATGGTGAAGACCATGCCGGGCTCCAGCGTTTCCATGGTGCCGGGGCGGCCGTAGTGCATCACCTGCGGCGCTTCGTGGAAACCGCGTCCCAGGCCGTGGCCGCAGAACTCGCGCACCACCGAATAGCCGTGGCGCTCGACATAGGTCTGGATGGTGTGGCCGACGTCGCCCAGACGCACGCCCGGCTTGACCATCGCGATGCCCTTCCACATGGCCTCGTAAGTGACCGCGCACAGGCGGGTCGCCGCGATCGAGCCTTTGCCGACGATGAACATGCGGCTGGTATCGCCGTGCCAGCCGTCCTTGATCACGGTCACGTCGATGTTGACGATATCGCCATCCTTCAAAGGCCGGTCGTTGGGAATGCCGTGGCAGACCTGGTGGTTGATCGAGGTGCAGATCGATTTGGGATAGGGCTTGTGCCCCGAAGGCGCGTAGTTCAGCGGCGCGGGAATCGTGCCCTGCACATGGACCATGTGGTCGTGCGCCAGCTGGTCCAGGTGCTCGGTGGTGACGCCTGCGCGCACGTGCGGGGTCAGCATGTCCAGCACTTCGGCGGCCAGGCGGCCGGCGACGCGCATGGCGGCGATGTCGTCGGCGGTTTTGAGAATGATGCTCATGTCGGAATCGGGGAAGCTCTGACCGGGCCCGCTGGGGCCGGACGATAGAATGATGGGCTGATATTCTCGCACGACTACCCCCAGGGCGGCCCACACGCCGTCTGCCTGCGCCATGACCACACCCGATCTCCTGACGCCGGTTGCCGGCGGTTCCGCCCTGTCTGCCGCCCAGAGCCAGCGCCTGCTGCAGACCCTGCAGGGCGTGGCCCTGGCCGCCGGGGGCACGCCCCCGCAGCAGGTCGCAGCGCGCCATGTGCACTGGGTGCACTGGCAGCAGGCGCCCACGCCGCAGCAGACCGCGCAGGTGCACAGCCTGCTGCAGTACGGCGACGCCTGGACGGGCGATGAAACGGCCGCGCCTGGCCGCGTGGTGCTCACCGTGATGCCGCGCCGGGGCACCGTGTCGCCTTGGGCCAGCAAGGCCACCGACATCGCGCGCGGCTGTGGCCTGCCTGTGGCGCGGGTCGAGCGTGTCACCGAGTTCCATCTGGATCTGACCCCGGCGGGCGGCTGGCTGGAGCAGATTGGCCTGAAAAAATCTGCCCCCGCGCAGCCCGATGCCGCGCTGCGCCAGGCGCTGGCGCGCGCCCTGCACGACCGCATGACGCAGGAAGTGGTCTTTCAGCCCGATCAGGCCCGCGTCCTGTTTGACGAACGCAGCGCGCCGCCGCTGGAGCGCATCGCCGTGCTGGCCGAAGGGGAGTCCGCCCTGCGTGAGGCCAATACCCGCCTGGGCCTGGCCCTGTCGCCGGACGAGATCAGCTATCTGCACGAGGCTTTCGTGCGCCTGCAGCGCGATCCCAGCGATGTCGAGCTGATGATGTTCGCGCAGGCCAACTCCGAGCACTGTCGCCACAAGATCTTTAACGCGCATTTCACCGTGGATGGCGAAGCCCAGGACCACACCCTGTTTGGCATGATCCGCCACACTGAAGCCACCCACCCCGGCGGCACGGTGGTGGCCTACAGCGACAACGCCGCCATCCTGCGCGGTCACACGGTCGAGCGCTGGGCCGTGCCCGCCGACGCCTGGGCCACGCAGGAGGCGCCGGGCCTGGACGCCTTCCAGTACCGCACGCGCCGCGCGAGCAGCGGCGTGCTGATGAAGGTCGAAACCCACAACCACCCCACGGCAATTTCGCCCGACCCCGGCGCTGCCACCGGCGCGGGCGGCGAGATTCGTGACGAAGGCGCCACGGGCCGGGGTTCGCAGCCCAAGGCCGGGCTGGTCGGGTTTTCGGTCAGCCACCTGCGCCTGCCTGACCTGGCCGCGCCCTGGGAAGACGCCGCCCGCGCCGACGGGTCCTTGGGCACGCAGCCCGCCCACATGGCCACGCCGCTGGACATCATGACCGCCGGGCCGCTGGGCGCCGCCGCTTTCAACAACGAGTTCGGCCGCCCCAGCCTGGCGGGGTATTTCCGCGTTTTCGAGCAGACGGTGGATGGCGTGCGGCGCGGCTACCACAAGCCCATCATGCTGGCCGGGGGCCTGGGCAGCATCGACCTGGAGCAGTCGCACAAGCGCGATTTCCCCGCCGGAACGCAGCTCATCGTGCTGGGCGGGCCCGGCCTGCGCATCGGCATGGGCGGCGGCGCGGCCAGCTCGCTCGATTCCGGGCACAACGCGGTCGAGCTCGATTTTGACTCTGTCCAGCGCGGCAACCCCGAAATGCAGCGCCGCGCGCAGGAGGTCATCAACCACTGCTGGCAGCTGGGCACGGACAACCCCGTGCTGTCCATTCACGACGTGGGCGCGGGCGGGATCTCGAACGCGCTGCCCGAGCTGGTCGATGTCGTCGGGCGCGGCGCCAGTTTTGATCTGGACCGCATCCCGGTTGAAGAGGCGGGCCTGGCGCCGAAGGAAATCTGGTGCAACGAAAGCCAGGAGCGCTATGTGCTGGCGATTGCGCCGCAGCGCCTGGCGCAGTTTGATGCCTTCTGCCGCCGCGAGCGTTGTCCCTACGCCGTGGTCGGCGTGGTGACCGACGAGCCCGTGTTGCGCCTGGGCGCAGGCCTGATCGAGCCCGATGGCCAGGGCGCTTTCCGGGTTGATGCGGCCGCTGCCGAATCTGCGGGGCCTTTGCCGATCGATATGCCGATGTCGGTGCTGCTGGGCAAGCCCCCGCGCATGAGCCGCGACGCCACGCGCATCCAGCCCGAAGGTCGCCCGGCGCAGGTCGGCCCCGGCGTGGCCGATGGCCTGCTGGGCCTGGACCTGGGCGAAGCGCGGCTGGAAGCGCTGGTGCTGGACGTGCTGCGCCACCCCACGGTGGCCAGCAAGCGCTTTCTGATCACGATCGGCGACCGCACCGTCGGCGGCCTGAGCCACCGCGACCAGATGGTCGGCCCCTGGCAGGTGCCGGTGGCCGACGTGGCCGTGACGCTGGCCGACCACGCCAGCCTGGCCGGTGAGGCCATGGCGCTGGGCGAGCGCACGCCGCTGGCCAGCGTCCACGCCGCCGCGTCCGGGCGCATGGCGGTGGCCGAGAGCCTGACCAACCTGCTGGCCGCGCCCATCACGCTGGATCGCGTCAAACTGAGCGCCAACTGGATGGCCGCCTGCGGCCAGCCCGGCGAAGACGCGGCGCTGTTCGACACTGTGCGCGCCGTGGGTCTGGAACTGTGCCCGGCCCTTGGCGTCGGCATCCCGGTTGGCAAGGACAGCCTGTCCATGACCACGCGCTGGCAGGACGCCGAGAGCCGCACAGAGCGCCGCGTGACCTCGCCGGTTTCGCTCGTCGTCACCGCTTTTGCGACGGTGGATGACGTGCGCGGCACGCTCACGCCGCAGCTGCAGCCGGGCGACACCTGCCTGATCCTGGTCGATCTGGCCCATGGCCAGCAGCGCCTGGGCGGCTCGATTGCGGCGCAGTGCCTGGGCCAGTTCGGCCAGCGCGTGCCCGATGTGCAGGATCCGCAGGACATCGTGCGCGCCGTCGCCGCCGTCAACGCGCTGCGCGAGCGCGGCCTCATCCTGGCCTACCACGACCGCTCGGACGGCGGCCTGTGGGCGGCGGTGGCCGAAATGGCTTTCGCCGGACACGTCGGCGTCAGCCTGAACATCGACCTGCTGGTCACCGAGGGCGACGGCGTCAGCGATTCGCTGGCCGATGTCGGCGACAGCAAGAACTGGGCGGCGCAGATCGGCCAGCGCCGCACCGAGCGCAGCCTGCAGGCGCTGTTCAACGAGGAGCTGGGCCTGGTGCTGCAGGTGCCGCGCGCGCAGCGCGACACGGCGATGGCCCTGCTGCGCGAGCATGGCCTGTCGCGCCACAGCCACGTCGTGGGCCAGACCCATAGCGCGCAGACGCTGGACATCTGGCGCGACGCCACCCGCGTGCTGACGCTGCCGCTGGCCGAGGCGCTGTCGGCCTGGGACGAGGTCAGCTGGCGCATCGCCCGCCTGCGCGACAACGCCGAACTGGCCGACCAGGAGCACGCCACTGTCGCTGATCTGTCTGATCCGGCGGCGGGCGGTCTGCACGAACACCTGAGCGCCACGGCGCAGGCGGCCTGCGCCCCGGCGGTCCTCACCGCCCGCCCGCGCGTGGCCGTGCTGCGCGAGCAGGGCGTCAATTCGCAGGTGGAAATGGCTTACGCCTTCCACCTGGCGGGCTTTGACGCGTTTGACGTCCACATGAGCGATCTGCAGGCTGGCCGCGTCCGCCTGGCTGAGGTGCAGATGCTGGTCGCCTGCGGCGGGTTCTCGTACGGCGACACGCTGGGCGCGGGCGAGGGCTGGGCCAGATCCATCCTGTTCAACCCGGTGCTGCGCGACACCTTTGCGGCCTTCTTCCAGCGCCCGGAGACGCTCACCCTGGGCGTGTGCAACGGCTGCCAGATGCTGGCGGCGCTGGCCGAACTCATCCCCGGCGCGCAGGCCTGGCCGCGCTTCACGCACAACCTGAGCGGGCGCTACGAGGCGCGCCTGTCGCAGGTCGAGGTGCTGGACAGCCCCAGCCTGCTGCTCAAGGGCCTGGCGGGCAGCCGCCTGCCCATCGTCGTCTCGCACGGCGAGGGCTATGCCAACTTCGAGCGCCAAGGCAGTCAGGATGCGCTCCAGGCGGCGCATCTGGCGGCGCTGCGCTTTGTTGATGGCAGTGGCGCACCCGCGCAGGGCTATCCGCTCAACCCCAACGGCAGCCCGGGCGGCCTGACGGCGGTGACCTCGCTGGACGGCCGCGCCACGGCCATGATGCCGCACCCGGAACGCGTCTTCCGCCGCGCCCAGATGAGCTGGCAGGCGGGCGATGGGGCCGCGCAAGGCGGGCACAGCCCGTGGATGGCGCTGTTCCATAACGCAGCACGGGCTCTGTCTTTGGGCTAAGATCCGGCTTGTCTGCTGCCTGTGCGGCGGTATATATTTCCTTGAACCGATGCTCAACGAGCGCCGGGCTGGGAACATAGCCGGGTGGGCGTGATCGTCTCGCGTCAGATGAACCCAAAGCCCGGCTGCCCCGGTCCACCTGTACCCCTAGGGTTCAGGAATGCGGCCTCCGGCGGGCAGCAGACACCTTCTCTTCCCCAATCCCCCTGTTTTGTCCGCACGCTTCAGAAGGTATAACCCTGCTGAAGTTTGGCGCCGCCCAGCGTTTCCAGCAGCGGAATCAGCGGGCGCAGCGGCCCGTAGCGCAGCGCCACACGGTTGGCCCAGGCCATGAAGCGCGGCACCTCGCCAATGTGGATGGGCTTGCCGTCGCGATGCTGCAGACGGCAGAAAATGCCCATCACCTTCAGATGCCGCTGCAGGCCCAGCCACTCGGCGGCGCGCCAGAACTCACCGAAATCGTCGTGCACCGGCAGCCCGGCAGCCCGCGCGGCCTGCCAGTAGCGCACGGCCCAGTCCAGCTCCTGCGCCTCGTCCCAGGTGATGTAAGCGTCGCGCAGCAGCGAGATCAGGTCGTAGCCCACAGGCCCGGCGATGGTGTCCTGGAAGTCCAGAATCGCCAGGCTGTGGCCTTGCAGCTTTTGCCCGTCGGGCAGCACCATCAGGTTGCGCGCCATCCAGTCGCGGTGCATGGCGACAAAAGGCTGTTCCAGCGCAAGACCAATCAGCGCCTCGCACACCCCGCGCCACTGCGCCTGCTGGGGGGCTGTCCAGACCACGCCGTGCTCGGCGCCCACGCACCACTCGGTGAAGATGTCCAGTTCGCGCTGCAGAAAGGCGCGGTCGTAGCGCACCAGCCCTTCGGTGGGAATGCGCTGCTGCCATTTCAGCAGCAGATCGAGCGATTCACGCAGCCAGGCGTCGGTGCGCGGGCCGGGATGGGCGTCAAAAAAACCGTCTTCGACCGTGATGTCGCCCTGCAGCGCCGTCAGCAGCGTGGTCGACCCGAGGTCGGTCAGCAGGATGAAGCCGTGCTCCAGATCGTGGGCCAGGGGCTCGGGGCCGGGCAGGGCGGCGTCCTGCATCTGGCGCGCCATGCGCAAAAAGGCGTCGTTGACGTTCGTGGCCGCAGGAGCGTCCATGATAATGAAGGGCTGTTGCGCCCCCTGAAGGCGCAGATAGCGCCGCTGCCCGGAATCGGCGGCGGCGGCGGTCAGGGTGGCGGGCTGCAGGCCAAAACGATCGGTGAGCGGCGCCAGCCAGTGCTGGAACTGCTGCTGGCGGGCCGGGTCAGACCACAGCGGCAGGGCAGGGTTTACAGGAAGTGATGCGGACATGATGGCTGGAGCGGGTGCGGTGGATCAGGCGGGACGGGAGCAGGGCGCGTGGCGGCAGTGAGCCCGCTGGCGCGGCCAGGCGGCGCGTGCTGGCGTGACCGCGATGATAGCGGCCGCCGGCTGCTGCGCCGCGCGCTGTGCCTGCCGCTGGCCGCGCTGGGCTGGGCGCCGCAGGCGGCGCTGGCCCAGACGGTGCCTGGCGCCGCCGTGCCGGCTGTACCAGGCGTGGTCACGGTGGTGCCCGAAACGCCCTCGCGCTCGCGCCCCGGAGCGGCCGACGCCCTGAGCAGCGCCCTGTCGCCCCGCGCCACGCCTGAGTTCAGCCAGCCCCTGACGCTGGACGCCGGACAGATCGACGCCCAGCTGGACCAGGGCCTGTCGGCCAGCGGCGGCGTGGTCGCGCTGCAGGGCGATCTGCGCCTGGACGCGGGCCACCTGCGCTACGACCAGCCCGGCCACAGCCTGTATGTGGATGGCGCGTTGCGCCTGCTGCGCGGCCGCACCCTGATGTGGGCCGACAGCCTGATCCTGGACACGCGCACCCAGACCGGCCGCCTGACCGCTGTGCGCTACTGGCTGGGCGAGGTCGGTGCCGGGGGCCAGGCGCGCCAGATCGACATCCTGCCCGGCCAGCGCTTTGTGGCGCTGGACGCGGTCTACACCAGCTGCGTCGAAGCCATCAGCCAGCCCCGGCCGCTGGGCATGACGCCACCGCTGAACCTGCTGGCGCCCGATCTCGTCCCGCAGGGCGAGGCCGCGCAGCAGGCCTGGCAGAAGCTGCCGCAGTGGCAGGACTGGGCCGACCGCGCCGCCAGCGCCCGGGCCGATGCCTCGGACTGGACGCTGTCTGCGCGCCGCCTGACGGTGGATATTCCCGGCAACGACGGCCTGGCCGAAGACGCGCGCCTGCGCTTTCTGGGCGTGACGCTGCTGGCGGCGCCGGCCATCCGCTTCCCGGTGACCGACGCGCGCAAGACGGGCTGGCTGCCGCCCACTCTGGTGCTGGACAGCGCCAGCGGTTTTGGCGTGTCGGTGCCGTGGTACTGGAACATCGCGCCCGATCTGGACGCCACGCTCACGCCCACGCTGTCCACCCGGCGCGGCGCCGCGCTGGAGGGCGAACTGCGCTGGCTGGGCACCCGCCAGCGTGGTGAGACGCGCCTGAAAATCTGGCCGCACGACATCAAATATGGCCAGGCGCGCGGCCGCGTGGACGTGGACTGGCGCGGCTGGCTGGGCCCGCTGTGGTCCTGGAGCGTGGCGGGCACCCGCGTCTCGGACGACGATTACTGGCGCGATTTCTCCGCCGAACTGCCAGGCATCAGCCCGCGCCAGCTGCCGGGCGAGGTGCGTCTGCTGCGCCAGTCCTCGCCCTGGCTGGCGGGCGATGCGCAGGCCGACCGCACGCTCTCGACCGCCCGCGATGTGCTGATTGACAGCGAGGTGCTGCTGCGCGCCCAGCGCTGGCAGGCGCTGCGCAACACGGCAACGGCCAGCTCTGGAAGCGCCGATTTCCTGCCCGCCTACGCCCGCGTCCCGCAGCTGGGCGTGACATTGAACGCCCGCGCGCTGCAGGGCTGGTACGCCCACGCTGAAGCCGACGTGACGCGCTTTTCGCTGCAGAACGTGTACGGATCGCCCTTTTTCAGCACGCTGCTGGGCTCGCAGGCGGCTGGCTCGGGCCTGACGCAGGACGACAGGCTGCCCGAAGGCTGGCGCTCGCACGCGCTGGTCGATGTCGGCTACGCCTGGCGGTCGCCCTGGTACTGGCTGATCCCGGCGCTGCGCTGGCAGGGCAGCCAGTACCGCAGCAGCAGCCGTCTGCAGGGCGGCAGCACCAGCGGCGGCTTTTCGGTGCCCACGGTGCGCATCGACGGCGGCCTGCGCCTGGAGCGCCAGGTCAGCTGGGCGGGCCAGGCGTGGACGCAGTCGCTGGAGCCGCGTCTGGTGTACCTCAACACGCCGCCGCGCCCTGGCCAGCGCCTGCTGCCGCTGTTCGACACCGGCGCGCGTGATTACACCGCGGACACGCTCTTCGAGGACAACGCCTTTGCGGGCGGTGACCGCGTCTCGGACGGCCACCAGATCACGGCGGGGCTGGGCACGCGCCTCTTCAGCACCGAAACCGGCGCCGAGGCGCTGCGCCTGCAGCTGGCGCAGCGCTACAACTTCCGCAGCCCAACCGTGGTGCCGCAGGCCTTCCGCCTGGGCGACAGCGGTTTCTCGGATCTGTTCGTGGCGGCCAGCACCAGCGCCATCCGCGACTGGAACTTCTCCACCCAGATCCAGTACAGCCCGCGTCTGGGCCAGATCGCCCATTCGTCCACGCGGCTGACCTGGACGCCCGGCTACGCCCGCACGCTCAGCGCGGCCTGGACGACCGACGCGGTCGATGGCAACGTGCTCGACGTGGGCGGACAGTGGCCGCTGTATCGCGGGCGGCTGGTCAGATCCTCGCAGTGCGAGGGCACGCTGTACGGCGTGGGGCGCATGCTGTGGAGCCGCAGCGAATCGCGCCTGACCGACCTGATTGCCGGGTTGGAGTACGATGCGGGGTGCTGGGTTGGCCGCCTGGTGGTTCAGCGACGGTCGCTGAGCGCGCAGCAGGCCAGCACAAGGCTGATGCTGCAGCTCGAACTCGTGGGACTGGCGAAACTTGGATCCAGTCCCCTGAATCTGCTGCAGGGGGCCATCCCCGGATTCACCCGACTGGGTGATGCCCCTGATCCGGGAGAGCAAACGAAAACACCATGAAAAACACACCACAAACCCATCAGGGCCGCGCCATGGCCGTTGCAGGCTGGCGCTGGCGCCGTACCGCAGGCGCTTCGGCGCTGGCGTCCGCCATCAGTCTGGCCAGTGCACCCGGCTGGGCCGAAGACGCCCAGGCCGTCAAGTCACGCCGCAACGTGCCTGTGCCCCCGGCCGTGACCGCGCCTGCACCGGCCCTGCCGGCCGCCAGCGCGGCGCCGAAACTTGAAGCGGGCGCGCGCCCGGCCGATTACATCGTCGCTGTCGTCAACAGCCAGATCATCACCGCCGCCGAGCTGACACGCCGCCAGGCGCAGCTCGCCAGCACGCCCGAAGGCGCTGGACTGAACGACGGCCAGCGCATCAACCTGGCGCTCAACCAGCTGGTCGATGACCGCCTGATGCTGTCGCGCGCCGCCGAAACCGGCCTGATGCCCGACGCGCAGGACCTGGACCAGGCCGAGAAATCGGTCGCCGAGCAGAACAGGATCACCCTCAAGCAGCTGCGCGATCAGCTCGCCCGCGACGGCCAGAGCGAAGAGGATTTCCGCGCGGGTCTGACGCTGCAGATGGTGCGTCAGCGCCTGATGGACCGCGAGGTCACGCCCAAGGTGCAGGTCACCGATCGGCAGATCAGCGAGTTCATCGTCCAGCAAAAGCGTCAGCAGGCGCAGGCGGGCGGGGGCGTGCAGGAGATCAATGTCGCGCAGATGTTCTTCCCCGTGCCCGCCGCCGCGTCCGACCAGGAGGTGCGCGACGCCCGCGACCAGGCCGCGCGCGCGCTGGCCCAGGTCAAGGGCGGCGAGGATTTCGCCGCCGTGGCGCGCCGCGTCTCGCAGGACAGCAACCGCGACAGGGGCGGTGAGATCGGCCTGCTGCCCGTCAGCCAGTACCCGAAACTCTTCGCCGACGCCGTCGCCAGCCTCAAGCCCGGCGACGTCGCCCCCGAGCTGCTGCGCTCGCCCGAAGGCTTTCACGTGCTGCGCCTGATCGACCGCCGCGATGGCCAGACGTTCACGGTCACGCAGACGCGCTCGCGCCACATCCTGATCCCGGCGCCCAGCGAGGCCGCGCGGGCCAAGGCCATCGCCCAGCTGCAGCAGATCCGCAAGGACATCCTGGCGGGCAAGATCACCTTCGCGGCCGCCGCGCAGCGCTGGTCGCAGGACGGCTCGAAAGCCCAGGGCGGCGAGCTGGGCTGGACCAGTCCGGGCCAGTTCGTGCCCGAGTTTGAAAAGGCCGAGAACGCGCTCAAGCCCGGCGAGATCTCCGAGCCGGTGGTGTCGCGCTTTGGCGTGCACCTGATCCAGGTCGAGGAGCGCCGCCAGGCCGTGGTCGATGACGCCACGCTGCGCACCGAGGCCGCCAAAACCCTGCGCGAGCGCGAGCGCGAGATCGTCTGGCGCCGCTGGCTGGACGATCTGCGCAGCCGCGCCTACATCGACCTGCGCCAGGCGCCCAGATGAGTGGCGGCCACCGTGCGCGCAAGCGCTTTGGCCAGCATTTCCTGACCGACACGCACACCATCGACGCCATCGTGCGTGTGCTGGCGCCGCAGCGCAGCGACCCGGTGGTCGAAATCGGGCCGGGCCTGGGCGCCCTGACCGGGCCGCTGCTGGATCATCTGGACGCGCTGACCGTGGTCGAACTGGACCGCGATCTGGCCCAGCGCCTGCGCGGCTGGCCGCGCGTGCGGGTGATCGAATCCGATGTGCTGCAGGTGGATTTCAGCGCGCTGGCCACCGAGCTGGGGGCCGGTGCGAGGCCACCGGCGGGCGGGCTGAACGTCATCGGCAATCTGCCCTACAACGTCTCCACGCCCATCCTGTTTCACCTTCTGGAGCATGTCGGCGCCGTGCGCCGCCAGGTCTTCATGCTGCAGGACGAGGTCATCGAGCGCATGGTCGCGCCGCCCGGCAGCAGCGAATTCGGCCGCCTGTCGGCCATGCTGCAGTGGCGATACCGCATGGACAAGGCCCTGTTTGTTCCGCCTGAGGCCTTTGATCCGCCGCCGCGTGTCGATTCGGCCGTGGTGCTGATGCAGCCGCGTTCCGTGAACGAGCTGGGCCTTCCGCCCGGCGTGACCGAGGCGCAGCTTCAGCCCGTGCTGCAGGCCGTGCTGGCCGCCGCTTTTGCCCAGCGGCGCAAGCTGCTGCGTCACAGCCTGGGCACCTGGCTGGCCGGGCAGGGGGTGGATACGCCGTTTGATCTGCAGCGCCGCGCCCAGGAGGTCGATGTGGCCGAATACGTCACGCTCGCCGCCCAGGTGCTGACCCAGCGCGGCGGCGCACAGCCTCCCCTCTGATTTTGCTGATCTTGCCAACATGACCGACACCGCCTCCCCCACAGCGGCCCGGGTGCGCCTGCTGATGGCCCACCCCGGCCTGCGCCAGTCGCGGGCCAACGCCGCACTGTGGCAGGCCACGGCCGCGCTGGATGCGGCGGGCATCGACCGCTGCGATCTGTACGCCCAGTACCCCGATTACGACATCGATGTGGCGCAGGAGCAGGCCGCGCTGGAGGCCGCGCACACCCTGGTCTGGCAGTACCCCATCCACTGGTACGGTCTGCCGCCGCTGCTGCAGCTCTGGCTGGACGAGGTGCTGACCTATGGCTGGGCTTATGGCCCGGGCGGCCAGGCGCTGGCGGGCAAGCGCCTGCAGCTCATCGTCACGGCGGGCGGCACGCCGCAGGCCTACAGCGCGCAGGGCACGCACGGCCGGGCTTTTGAGGATTTTCTGGCTCCGGCGCAGGCCACGGCGCGGCTGTGCGGGATGCTCTGGCAGCCGCCGCTGTTGCTGCTGGACGCGCACCGCGAGCCCCTGCAGCCCTGGATCGCGCGCTGCCTTGACGCCCTCCAGCTTCCGTCCGCTTCGGCCAAGGACTGACACACGACTTATGGGACACGAATCCGGCTGGCTGGCCAGCAGCTTCATCTACCTGGCCGCCGCCGTGCTGGCGGTGCCGATCTCGCGGGCGCTGGGCCTGGGGGCCATCATCGGCTACCTGGCCGCCGGGATGCTGATCGGCCCGTGGGGACTGGGGCTGGTCAGCGAGGTGCAGGACATCCTGCACTTTGCCGAATTTGGCGTGGTGCTGATGCTCTTCCTGGTCGGGCTGGAGCTGGAACCGCGCCGCCTGTGGCAGATGCGGCGCCCGATTTTCGGCTGGGGCAGCGCGCAGATTCTGCTGTGCGCCGGGGGCATCCTGGGGCTGGGCCTGCTGGCGGGCGTGCCCTGGCGCATCGCCCTGGTGGCGGGACTGGGCCTGGCGCTGTCCTCCACCGCCATCGCCCTGCAGGTGCTGCAGGAGCGCGGGCAGATGGCGCGGGCGGGCGGCCAGTCCGGGTTTGCGATTCTGCTGATGCAGGACGTGGCGGCCATCCCCATCCTGGCGCTGCTGCCCGTGCTGGGCGTGGCGGGCGATGCCTCGGCCAGCGGCGGCAGCGCCTGGCTGGAAGCGGGCAAGGCCATCGGCGTGGTCGCGGGCATCATTCTGGGCGGCCGTCTGCTGCTTCGCCCGGTGCTGCGCTGGATCGCGCGCAGCGATACGCCGGAAATCTTCACCGCCGCCGCGCTGCTGCTGGTGGTTGGCATTGCCGCGCTGATGCAGGCCGTGGGCCTGTCGATGGCGCTGGGCGCCTTTCTGGCCGGTGTGCTGCTGGCCGAGAGCGAGTACCGCCGCGAGCTGGAAACCGACATCGAGCCCTTCAAGGGCCTGCTGCTGGGCCTGTTCTTCATGGCCGTGGGCATGAGCATCGATTTCGGCGTGCTGCTGGCCTCGCCGGGCACCATGCTGCTGGTGCTGCTGGGCTTTCTGGCCGTGAAGGCCGTGATGATCTGGGGCGTATCGGCGGCCATGGGCGTGCCACTGCGCGAGCGTCCGGTGCTGGTCCTGCTGCTGGCGCAGGGCGGCGAGTTCGCTTTCGTGGTCTTCCAGGGCGCGGTCGGCGCACAGATTTTCGAGGCGCGCGTGTCCTCCCTGCTGATCGGCACGGTGGCGCTGTCCATGCTGCTGGGTCCGCTGCTGCTGGTGGCTATCGACCGCCTGCTGCTGCCCTGGCTGGACGCCCGCATCGCGGCCCGCGACATCAGCGAAAAACCCCAGGAGCTGGCCGAAGAACAGGACAACGCCGTCATCATCGCGGGCTTTGGCCGCTACGGGCAGATCGTGGCGCGGGTGCTGTACTCGCAGGGCATGAACTGCACGGTGCTGGATTACGACCCCGAGCTGATCGAAACCGCGCGCCAGTTTGGCTACACCGTGCATTACGGCGACGCCACGCGCCTGGACCTGCTTCGCATCGCGGGCGCCGGGAAAGCGCGCGTGCTGGTGGTGGCGGTGGACGACCCCGATCAGTCGCTGGAGATTGTCGAGCTGGCGCAGCAGCATTTTCCGCACCTGGCGCTGGTGGCGCGCGCCCGCGATCTGACGCACTGGAACCGCCTGCACGAATGCGGCGTGCCGCACATCGAGCGCGAGCTGCTGGGCTCCAGCCTGCAAAGCGCCCGCAGCGCCCTGGAAGCGCTGGGCCAGACCCCGCACGAAGCGCGCCGGATCGCCCTGGAATTCCGGCGCCGCAACATCGAACTGGCGCACAAACTGCATCCCCACCACAAAGACCGCGCCAGCCTGATCGCCGCCAGCAAAGCCATCCGCCAGCAGCTCACCGAGCAGCTGCGCCAGGAGCGCGAAGCCAGGCCGGGGCGGAGGGCGGGGTGGGATAATGCTGTCGCTGGATCAGAAGCTGACAGCGCGCATTGACCTTAACGCGGAAAAAACCAGCGGGAAAATCCGGGCCATGACTGACGACATCACGCTGTGCCTGACCATAGGACGCCGACCTGATCTGTTGCGCCAGACCCTGGACAGTCTTTTTGCGCATATGGAATTCCGCCATGTGCTGGCCGTCAATGACTTTTGTGATGAAGCGACCAGTGCGCAGTTTCGGGCCTCCTGCCCGCAGGGCCGCCTGGTTGCGCTCGACCACCATGTCGGTCATCATCCGGCGGTCGATCGGATGTACCGCCAGGTTCAGACGCCTTATATTTTTCATTGTGAGGATGACTGGTTGTTTGCCCGTGCACCTGATATTGAACGTGCCCGGATTCTTCTGGGCAGTCCGCATGTCAGTTCGGTGTGCTGGCGCAGTCTGTCCGATTATTCGCCGCACCAGGAAATTCCCCAGCGAATTTCAAAAAACAGCTTTCAGGGGGTGGCTTACACCCATCTCGATAGCCGGTCTGATGAATGGCATCACTACACGTTCAACCCGCACCTGATGAAAACAGAGCTGTGGCGAGCCTGTGGCGGATTTTCTGCATACCAGAAAGAGCGTCATGTATCCCGCTGGATGCGTCAGCAAGGTCGGCATGTGGCTTATCTGCAAGATGGGGCCGGGGTCTGCACCCATCTTGGAGAGGATGTCAGTGTGGCTAACCCGGGCTTGAACAAGATCGGGTTTTTTAAAAAAATGCGAAGAAAAATCAAAAAAATCATTTTTTCATAATGACGACCCATATCTACCTGATCAACCTGGACGGCAGTGACGAGCGTCTGGCCTCGGCCACCGGGCAGCTCGTGGCGCAGGGCATTGCGTTCGAGCGCGTTGCGGCAGTGGATGGTCGCGCCGGTGTGGATCAGTTTGGTGATCTCTACGATGCGGCGCGGGCGCGCGCTTATATGGGCCGCGAGCTGCGGGGGGGCGAGCTGGGCTGTTACCTCAGCCATGTGCGCTGCGCCGAGCGCTTTCTGGCCACCGATGCGCCTTACGCCATCGTGCTGGAAGACGATATGCAGATGCTGCAGCCGCTTGCGCCCCTGGTTGCCATGGCGGTGGACTGGCTGGAGCGCCACGGCCACAGCGGCTGGGACGTTTTCAATATTGGCAACCAGAAGCTCAAAATCTTCACTCCACTGACCGGGTTTGGGCCGGAATATCCCGGTGTTCGCCTGGCTCGCGCGCATTATTTTCCGATGACCACCACGGGACTGGTCTGGTCGCGTGCTGGTGCGCAGGCCTTTATCGAGACCAGCGGGCGTATTTTCTGCCCGGTCGACAATTTTCTGCGCCACTGGCAGACGCGGCGCAACACAGGCTACTGCTTCTGGCCCCCACTGCTGACGACCACGGGTTCAGAGAGCCAGATCGATGGCGCAGCGGCGCAGGCGGCCAGCAGAGCGCGCGTATCGGGCCAGCGTTCCAGCCAGGGCCGTCAGTGGCACTATGGCCTGGCCAAGCAGCGCCGACTCTGGCTCGACAAGCTGATCGCTGCGCGCCACAAGTGGCTGGGCTGACGACCGGGCTGTCAGCCGTTTGTCGGCTGCGGTGACGGATAATCAAGCCCTGTCCAGAGCAGTCCCGACAAGACCCACAACAGCCCCGAGGGAGACCCATGTCCGAGCGCACCCCCAACCCAGCCGACGTGACCTTTGCCAGCGCCAGCCTGGCGCAGTGGCAGCAGGCGGCGGCCAAATCCGCGCCGGGCGGCGATGTGTCGGCCCTGAACTGGATCACGCCCGAGGGCCTGACAGTCAAGCCGCTGTACACCGCTGCCGACACGGCCGGTCTGCCGCACGCCGACACGCTGCCGGGTTTCGAGCCCTTTCTGCGCGGTCCGCAAGCCACCATGTACGCGGTGCGCCCCTGGACCATCCGCCAGTACGCGGGCTTTTCGACGGCTGAAGCCTCCAACGCCTTCTACCGCAAGGCGCTGGCGGCGGGCGGGCAGGGCGTCAGCGTCGCGTTTGATCTGGCCACGCACCGGGGCTACGACAGCGACCACCCGCGCGTGACGGGCGACGTGGGCAAGGCGGGCGTGGCCATCGATTCGGTCGAGGACATGAAAATCCTCTTCGACCAGATTCCGCTGGACAAGGTCTCGGTGTCCATGACCATGAATGGCGCCGTGCTGCCCGTGCTGGCGGGCTATGTCGTCGCGGCCGAAGAGCAGGGCGTGGCGCAGGACCAGCTGTCGGGCACCATCCAGAACGACATCCTGAAAGAGTTCATGGTGCGCAACACCTACATCTACGGCCCCGAGCCGTCGATGCGCATCATTGGCGACATCATCGAGTACACGGCGCAGAAAATGCCCCGCTTCAACTCGATCAGCATCAGCGGCTACCACATGCAGGAGGCGGGCGCCAACCAGGCGCTGGAGCTGGCTTTCACCCTGGCCGACGGCAAGGAGTACGTGAAAACCGCGCTGGCCAAAGGCCTGGACGTGGACGATTTCGCCGGGCGCCTGTCCTTTTTCTGGGCGATCGGCATGAATTTCTATCTGGAAATCGCCAAGATGCGCGCCGCGCGCGTGCTGTGGTGCCGCATCATGAAAGGCTTCAACGCCCAAAAGCCCAAGAGCCTGATGCTGCGCACCCACTGCCAGACCAGCGGCTGGAGCCTGACCGAGCAGGACCCTTACAACAACGTCGTGCGCACCACCATCGAGGCCATGGCGGCGGTGTTTGGCGGCACGCAGTCGCTGCACACCAATTCGTTTGACGAGGCCATTGCGCTGCCCACAGAAACCAGCGCCCGCATCGCGCGCAACACGCAGCTCATCATCCAGGAAGAAACCAGCATCACCCGCGTGATCGACCCCTGGGCGGGCAGCTACATGATGGAGTCGCTGACGCAGGACATGATCGACAAGGCGCAGTCCATCCTGGACGAGGTCGAAGCCATGGGCGGCATGACCAAAGCCGTCGATTCGGGCTGGGCCAAGCTGCGCATCGAGGCCAGCGCGGCCGAAAAGCAGGCGCGCATCGATTCGGGCACGGACGTGATCGTTGGCGTCAACAAATACCGCCTGGCCAAAGAAGACCCGATCGACATCCTGGAGGTGGACAATGTCCAGGTGCGCGAGGCCCAACTGGCGCGTCTGGCGCAGGTTCGTGCCGCGCGCGACGCGGGCGCCGTGAGCGCCGCGCTGCAGGCGCTGACGGACGCCGCACACAGCGGGCAGGGGAATCTGCTCGGGCTGGCCATCCAGGCCATGCGCGTGCGCGCCACGGTGGGCGAGGTGTCGGACGCGCTGGAAAAAGTCTGGGGCCGCCACCGCGCCGACATCCAGAAAGTCACCGGCGTTTACGCCGCCGCCTACGACAGCGCCGAAGGCTGGGCGCAACTGCAGGGCGAAATCGACGCCTTCGCGCAGCAGCAGGGCCGCCGTCCGCGCGTGATGATCGCCAAGCTGGGCCAGGACGGCCACGACCGGGGCGCCAAGGTGGTCGCCACCGCCTTCGCCGACCTGGGCTTTGACGTGGACATCGGGCCGCTCTTCCAGACGCCCGAGGAATGCGCCCGGCAGGCCATCGAAAACGACGTGCACGCCGTGGGCATTTCCACGCTGGCGGCCGGGCACAAGACGCTGGTCCCGGCCATCATTGCCGCCTTGCGCGAGCAGGGCGCCGACGACATCATCGTTTTCGTGGGCGGCGTGGTGCCCGCGCAGGATTACGGTTTTCTGTATGACGCGGGCGTCAAGGGCATTTACGGCCCGGGCACGCCCATCCCGGCCAGCGCCAAAGATGTGCTGGAGCAGATTCGCCAGGCCGTGAACGGAGCCCCCGCATGACGACGCCAGACCCCGCAGACACGCTGACCCACTTCGATGCCAGCGGCCAAGCGCACATGGTCGATGTCGGCGCCAAGACGCCGACCGAGCGTCTGGCGCGCGCGCGCGGCCGCATCCTGATGCAGGCCGCGACCCTGGAGCGCGTGCGCGAAGGCAGCAGCGCCAAGGGCGACGTGCTGGGCGTGGCGCGCCTGGCGGGCATCATGGCCGCCAAAAAGTGCGGCGACCTGATCCCGCTGTGCCACCCGCTGCCGCTGACCCACGTGCGCGTGGGCTTCACGCTGCAGGACGATCCGCCCGCCGTGCTGTGCGAAGCCGTCGCGCAGACCGAAGGCAAGACCGGTGTCGAAATGGAAGCCCTCACCGCCGTCAGCGTGGCGCTGCTCACCGTCTACGACATGTGCAAAGCCGTCGACAAAGGCATGGTGATGGACGGCATTGCGCTGCTGGAAAAGCGGGGCGGGAAGAGCGGGCATTGGCTGCGCGAGGGGGAAGTGCCGCTGTGAACCAGTCGGCCCTCCTGCAGGCCATCCAGGCCGGTGTGCCTGACCTGATGGCGGTTTACGCCTTTGGCAGCCGCATCCAGGGCACGGCCCGCCCGGACAGCGATCTGGATCTGGCCGTACTGGTCGCCGGTTACGCCGACCCGCTGCTGCTGTTTGATCTGGCCGGATCGCTGGCCGATGTGGCGGGATGCCCGGTCGATCTGCTGGATATCCGCGCCGCATCCACGGTGATGCAGCACCAGATCCTGACCCAGGGCGAGCGCTGGTGGGCGCTGGACGTGCGCGCAGGCCTTTTCGAGGCGGCGATGCTCAGCGAGAAAACTGCACTCGACACCGCCCGTGCGGGCCTGCTGGACGATATCCGGCGAACGGGGCGGGTGTATGGCGGATGACGTCCTGATCAACAAGACGGCCAGCATCGAGCGCTGCGTGGCCGCCTTGGACATGGGCCAGCACCTGATTCGCCGCGACAAGCTGGGTGTGCCGCAAAGCGCCCGTGACGTGTTTGCGCTGCTGGAGCAGGCGGGCGTGATCACCGCGCCGCTGGCCGAAGGTCTCAAGCGCATGGTGGGCTTTCGCAACATCGCGGTGCACGACTATCAGATCCTGCAGCTGCCCATCACCGTGCGCATCATCACTGCGCATCTGGATGAATTCCTTCAGTACAGCCAGGCGCTTGTGCAGCGCGGTACGGCGCGAAGGGACTGACCGGGGCTCTCACCCCTTCGTCGCCCCCATGGTCAGGCCCGCGATGAACTGCTTTTGCATCAGGAAGAAAATCAGCACCGGGGGCAGCGCGGCCAGGATGGCCCCGGCGGAGACCAGATTCCAGCGCGCCACCCACTGGCCGTTGAGCGAGCGCAGACCGCCCGTGATCGGCATGGACTGATCGCCATTGACCAGCACCGTCGCCCAGAAGTAATCGTTCCAGATGAAGGTGAAAATCAGTACCGACAGCGCAGCCAGCGCGGGCATGACCAGCGGCAGAACGACTTTGCGGTAGATCTGGAACTCGGTGGCGCCCTCGATGCGTGCGGCTTCGATCAGCTCGAAGGGCAGCTCGCGGATGAAGTTGCGCATGAAAAAGGTGCAAAACCCCGTCTGGAAGGCGATGTGGAACAGCACCAGCCCCGTCACCGTGTCGTACAGCCCGAGATGCAGGCTGAAATCGCGCACCGGCACCATCAGGATCTGGAAGGGCACGAAGTTGCCGCCCACAAACAGGAAGAACACCAGCAGGTTGGCCTTGAAGCGGTACACGCCCAGGGCGAAGCCCGACAGGCTGCTCAGGGCCAGCGCGCCGATGACCACCGGCACGGTGATGCGAAAGCTGTTCCAGATGTACTGCAGCGTGGGCGTGTTGTTGAACACGCTGGCGAAGTTGTCGCCGTAGTGCCAGGTTGGCCAGCCCCAGAAATTGCCAGCGGCCAGATCGGCCTCGCTGCGCCCGGCGGTCAGCGCCACCGCCAGCAGCGGCAGCAGCCAGACCAGCAGGCTCAGGGGCAGGACGATGCGGTACAGCCAGCGGGTGGCGGGGCGCGTCTGCGCGATCGGGGTGGGAAACATGGTCAGTCCAGATCTTTTTCCTGGCGGTAAATGCGCCACAGCACAAACAGGATGTACACCAGCATGATGGCGAACAGCACGGTCGCCACGGCCGAGCCGTAACCCATGCGGTAGCCGTATTCGCTCAGCGCCACCTCGTACATGTAATAGGCCAGCACGCGCGACTGACCGTAAGGGCCACCCGCCGTCATGATCGAGACCATGTCAAAGCTGCGCAGCGAGCCCACCACCGTCACCACGATGGCGATGAAGGTCGCCGAGCGCAGCTGCGGCAGGATGACGTGCCACAGCATGGTCCAGCCCTTGGCGCCTTCCAGCCGCGCCGCTTCGATCAGGTCGGAGCGCACGTTGTTCAGGCCGGTCAGGTAGAGAATCATGCAGTAGGCGATCTGCGGGTACAGCGCCGCCGCGACCAGGCTGTAAGTGACCAGATCGGGGCTGGACAGCAGCGCCACCGGCTGCAGGCCGACCGCCTTGAACAGCTCGGCCAGCAGGCCAAAACTGGGGTTGTAAAACCAGATGAAAATCATCCCGATGACCACCTGCGAGATGACAAAGGGAAAGAAAAACAGCGATTTGACCAGCCGGATCGCGAACACCGTCTGGTTCAGAAAGAGCGCCAGCGCCAGGCCCAGCGGCACCGCCAGGCCAAAACCGACCAGCCAGATCAGGTTGTTGCGCAGCGAGGTCCAGAAATCCGGGTCCTGCCACAGCTCGCGGTAGTTGGCCAGGCCAATGAAGGTCTTGTCGCCCAGTCCGTCCCAGTCGTAGAGGCTGAGCCACAGCGATTCGCAGATGGGCCACAGCACGTACAGGGTGAAAACGACCAGCGCCGGGATGAGAAACAGCCAGGGCGCCAGTCGGCGCTGGTGGCGCAACCACCAGCGGGTGCTTGAAACAGTCATGATCGGCTTTCCAGGCCGGTCCGCGCTCCCGCAGGGGCGCAGACCGGGCCGCCAGGGGTTGCTTTACTTGTAGACGCGCTGGCGCAGCTGCTCCAGACGCTTGAGCACCTCGTCGCGGCTGGATGGGTCGATCATGTAGCGCTGGAAGCCCTCCATGCCGCCCTTGGCCATCTCAGCCGGTGCGTCGCGGTCGTAAAACTGCGCCAGGCCCGCCGATGCGCCCAGCATCTTGAAGCCGTCCTGCAGGAAGACATCGTTGCCGACCTTGCTCTTCACGTTGATGGGCAGCTGCAGCAGGATGTTGTTGACCTCGGTCTGCACCTCGGGCTTGGCCATATAGGCCAGGAAGCGCTTGGCATCGACCTTGTTTTTGGCCTTGGCCGGGATGTGGGCCGTGTCGGTCGGCGCGTCTTCGGCCAGTGGCACATTGCCGATTTTCGGGAACTGGAAGAAGCCCAGACTGGCGTCGGTCATGCCCGCTTTTTTCAGCGGATCAACGATGAAGTTGCCCAGCAGGAACATGGCGGTTTCGCCCTTGACCAGCGAGGGCAGGGCGTCCTGCCAGTCAAAGCTGCTGTGGTTGGCCAGGAAGTAGCCGGGCTTGGTCAGCTGGTCCCAGTGGTCGAAAACCGCCTGGACGCGCTTGTCGGTGTAAGGGATCTTGCCCGCCGTGAGGTCCATGTGGAACTGGTGGCCGTTGGTGCGCAGGTCGAGGTAATCAAACCAGCCGCCCGTGGGCCACAGCGCCTTGCTGCCGATGGCAAACGGCGTCACGCCCCCGGCCTTGAGCTTGGCGCAGGCGGCCAGCAGCTCTTCCCAGGTCTTGGGCACGGCGATGCTGTACTTCTTGAACACGTCCTTGTTGTAGTAGATGCCCCACTGGTAATAGGTGTAGGGGATGCCCCACTGCTTGCCGTCGATCGTCATGGCGTTCAGCGCGGGCTTGAGCTGGGTCTTGAGATCGTTCTGGGTCCAGACGTCGGACACGTCCTCGAACAGCTTGGCCTTGACGAAGGGCGCCATGCGGTTGCCCGCGTACCAGGTGACGATGTCGGGCGGGTTGGCCGTCAGGAAGTTGCGGATCGAGGTTTTGAAGCCCTCGTGATCCAGCGTGTTGATCTTGACAGTGACATCGGGGTTGGCCTTCATGAAGCCGTTGGCCATGGCTTCCCAGGCCGCTTTGGGCGCCGGGTCGGAGGCGTCGGTGTTGATCACCAGGGTGCCGGCCTGGGCTGCCCAGCTGGCACAGGCCAGCGCGGCCAGCGCCAGGGGCTGGCGCAGGAACTTGAAGCAGTTGGATGTCATGTCGGTCTCCGGGGGTTGTGGTTTGGGGAACGGAAAAAACTCAGGATGTCGGGGTCAGCGGCTGCGCCACAGCGCCAGACCGCGCGGGGGCAGGGTGACGCCGCCCAGCAGCACATCGCTGCCGGGGGCGATGTCGATATTGGCCGGGCTGTCGTCCAGGTTGACCGCCAGGTGCAGATCGCCCCAGCGGCTGATGCGCACGCCGTCGCCCAGCGGCTGCACGGCCAGGCCCGTCAGACCCTCCAGCGAGGCCAGCGCGCCCAGCAGGCGCGGCCAGTCGGCGCCCGCCAGCCAGGTGGCCAGGTAGTAAACGCGGCCGCTGCCGATGCTGTGGGCCGTGAGCGCCGCACTGCCGTCGTCAAAGCGGACGAGCGCCGTGGTGTTTTCGGCCAGCAGCAGGCTTTCCTGCCAGCGCTGGCCGCTCAAGTCTTGCGGAATCCCGGCGCGGACCGAGTCGGGCGCCGTGCGCAGCGCCAGCGGCCAGGCGGCGGGCGTCGAGGCCACACGCTGCACGCGCACACCGGCCAGATCAGCCAGCGGCCCGGGCGGCAGGCCGTACGGAATCTGAAAATCTGCCGTCTTGCTGCCCGTGCGCGGCAGCAGCAGCAGGCGGGCGCCGCGCTGGGCGGCCTGCGTCAGGCGCACCGTGCGGGCTTCGTCCAGCGACCACAGCGCCCCGGCGATGATGAGCGGATAGCCGTCCAGCGCCGCGTCCGGCCCGACGATGTCCACATCCAGCGCCAGCGAGCGCAGCGCGCTGTACACGCGAAAGACCAGCTCCAGCAGATCAAAATCGCGCCCCTGAGGCTGGATCTGTGCCATCCACAGCGCGTCGTAATCGACCACCAGCGCCACGCGCTGCGCCGTGGCCTGGGCGTGCGTGGCGTCATCCTGCGCGCCAAGCGGCACACCGGCGGCGAGCACCCGGGCGAGTTCCTGCGCGGTCTGGCGGGCTTCGATCGCGCCCTGGTCGTCGCTGCTGTCCGGGCGCAGCAGGCCCGCGTGCATCTGTTCCTGCGCGAAAGGCGCCTGGCGCCAGCGGAAGTAGCTGACCAGCTCGGCGCCGTGCGCCAGCGCCTGCCAGCTCCACAGCCGAACCATGCCGGGGTGGGGCGCGGGGTTCCAGTGCGCCCAGTTCACCGGGCCGGGCTGCTGTTCCATGATGCCCCAGCGGCGGCTGGCGCACAGGCCGCGGTACAGGTCGTAGTGAAAGCCGGGAATATCGGGGTGTCCGGTGCGCGCCCAGCGGCGCTTCTCAGCCTCGTCCAGGAAGAACATCTGGGTGAAGCCCAGCGGATAGCTGTCCAGCGTGGCCCAGTCCAGGTCGCGGGCGACGCGGTGGTGATCGAACTCGGTGAAGAATCCCATGAAGTTGTGCGTCACCGGGCGGCCGGGCGAGCACTCGCGCAGGATGTCCACCTGCTCGCGGTTGAAGGCCGCGACCTGGTCGGAACTGAAGCGCCGCCAGTCCAGCACGGCGGACGGGTTGGCCTCGGTCACGGTCTGCAGCGGCGGCTGGATGTCGTCGAAGGACGCCACCGCCATGCTCCAGAAGGCGGTGCCCCAGGCCTGGTTCAGCGCTTCAATGCGGGTGTAGCGCTGGCGCAGCCACTCGCGGAAAGCGGCTTTGGCGTCCTGCGACGCGCTCAGCACCGTGCTGTGGCAGCCGTACTCGTTGTCGGTCTGCCAGGCGACGACGGCCGGATGCTCGCCATAGCGCTGGGCGATGGCGCGGGTGATGCGCTGCGATTCCTGGCGGTAGCGCTGGCTGGAAAAGCAGTAGTGGCGGCGCGAACCAAACTGGCGCGGAGCGCCGCGCTCGTCCAGCGCCAGGATGTCGGGGTGGGCCTGAACCAGCCACAGCGGCGGCGTAGCCGTGGGCGTGCACAGGATGATGCCCAGGCCTTCTGCGTGCAGGGTGGCGATGGCCTGATCCAGCCAGGCCCAGTCAAACTGGCCGGGGCGGGGCTCGATCTGCGCCCAGGCGAACTCGGCCAGCCGCACCCGCTTCAGCCCCATCTGCGCCATGCGCTGGGCGTCGGATTCCCACCAGGCGGTGGGCCACTGCTCGGGGTAGTAGCACACCCCGAGAACAGGCGGGGCGGTGGGTGCGGGGCTAGCGGTCATGGTCTTTGCGATGGGGCCAAACAGGTCTGCATGGGATGAGATAATTATTAGCGTCATTTGTGCTAATAAAATCAGTGAATTCCCTGGGTTCAAAGCAGAGGAGAATTCTGGCCACAATCGGGCCCTGAAAATATCAGCCCATACAGACGATAATTATTGTCCAGTTGCTGCATTTAATTTTCAGATTAATTCGATATTCGATAAATATTTTCATTTCCGTCACCGACGTTCGACTGGATCCCCCATGGCGCCCCCCGTTCCTGCCAGCCCTGTTCCCGCCAGCCCGCCAGCCCCTGCCGTGCGGCCGACGATGACCGACGTGGCCAAGGCGGCCGGCGTGTCGCAGTCCACGGTGTCCATGGTGCTGAACAACAACACCAGCGCGCGGCTGTCGGCGACGACGCGCCAGCGCGTGCTGCGCGAGGCGCGCAAGCTGGGCTACGCCCTGCCGCAGCGCCAGGGGGCCCGCGCCGAGCCCGAAACGGCCGCGCGGCGCAACGTCATTGCCTATCTGGTGGACGAGATTTCCACCAGCCCGCACCCTGTGGTCAACATCGACGGGGCGGTGGCGGCGGCGCGGGACCGCGATCTCATCGTCCAGGTCAGCGTCACGCACGGCGATGCCGCGCTGGAAAAAGAGCTGATCGCCGCCCACTTGGCGCACCCGCAGCTGCTGGGCTTTGTCTATTCGGCGATTTTCACGCGCGCGGTGCAGGTGCCCGAGGCGCTGCTGGCCTGGCCCACCGTGCTGCTCAACTGCCACGACGACCGCCACCGCCTGCCCACCGTGGTGCCCGGCGAGCTGGCCGGTGGCCACACCGCCACCGAGCACCTGATCCGCCAGGGCCACCAGCGCATCGCCTTCATCAACGGCGAACCGTGGATGGAAGCGGCCAAAGACCGCCTCAAAGGTTACCGCCGCGCGCTGGCCACTGCCGATCTGCCCTTCGACCCTGAACTGGTCCGCGATGGCGACTGGATGTCCGGCACCGGCTACGAAGCCACGCTCTCGCTGATGGCGCTGCCGCGACCGCCCAGCGCCATTTTCTGCGCCAACGACCTGATGGCCATCGGCGCCCTGGAGGCCGTGCGCTCGCTGGGCCTGGCCGTGCCGCAGGACGTGTCCGTCATGGGCTACGACGATCAGGAAATCTCCCGCCACACCCACCCGCCGCTGACCACCGTGGTGCTGCCCAACTTCGAGATGGGCCACTGCGCCGTCGAAACCCTGCTGGAAGAAGTCCAGGCCCGCGCCAGCCAGGGCGAGGGCGCCCGCCCGCTGCTGAAAATCGAGTGCCCGCTGGTGCAGCGGCAGAGTGTGGCGGGGGTGTAATCAGGATCAGAAAGCAGGCATTATGTAGCAACTAAACCAAATATTGTTTCTATCGTCCATCTGCGCTAAACTCCTGCGCAGACAGGACACCCCATGAGCCAGACCCCAAACCAGCCCGTTTCCGACGCCACAGACTTTGCGTCTGCCGCCCCCCCCGAGGACGAAGCGCACGACCGCAGCCGCCTGGCGGTCATGGTGATGACGCTGCTAGACCACTGGCAGATCAGCACCGAGGCGCAGGCCAACCTGCTGGGACTCGCGCCGGGCAACCGGGCGGCGCTGGCGCGTTACCGGCGAGGCGAGCCCATCGGCTCCGGGCGCGACCAGCAGGATCGCGTGGGCCACCTGCTGGCCATCCACAAAAATCTGCGCCTGCTGTTTCCGCACGACCGCGCACTGGCCTACGGCTGGATGTCGCGGCCCAACCGCGCTTTCGATCAGCGCACGCCCGTTGATCTGATCTGCGATCTGGGTTTTGCCGGGCTGCTGGCGGTGCGCGGCTACCTGGACCGGGCGCGGGGCCGCTAATGGGCGTGCTCGACGGCGCCAGCCTGTGCGATCTGGATCAGGATCTGGCGCGCAACATCGTGTCGCTGCGCGAATCGCAGGACTTGTTCGACGACCTCAGCGACAGCCCCGCCGACTGGCGCATCGCCCAGCAGGCCGAGCACCAGGCGCGGCCGCGCAGCCATGTCTCGCCGCAGCCTGTCATCCACCGGCCCTTCGAGGAAGCGGCCTGGATGGGCGCGGTGCAGTGGCCCTTCGATCACCCCGGCGCCAGCCGCTTTTCGGACGGGCAGTTTGGCGTATGGTACGGCTCGGACACCGTCGAGACCACAATCTACGAAACCGTCCACCACTGGGCGAACGGCTTTCTGGCCGACGCGGGGCTGCAGCAGCACAGCGTGCAGGCCGAGCGCAAGGTCTACCTGGTGCGCTGCACAGCGCTGCTGGCCGACCTGCGCCGCACGGCCGAGCCCGGGCTCGGCATTCTGGACCGGCGGGATTATTCGCTATCGCAGGCGCTGGGCGCGCGACTGCACCGCGAAGGACACCCGGGCCTGCTGGTGCGCTCGGCGCGCCGCAGCGCGGCCTGGAACAGCGGCTGGAACGCCGCCATCCTGCATCCGGATCGGCTCTCAGACCCGCGCGTGGCCTGCTTCCTGAGCTATCAGCTCGACGGTGGCCGCGTCACCGTAACGCGCGGTCGGGACAGCGCACCCTGGGTGCTCGACCTGGGCGATCTTCCTGGATGAAGCCGGTTCAGCTTTTCTCGCGCAGACGCTCGATCAGCACCGAGGTGTCGCTGCGGCCCAGGCCCTCGCGGCGCAGTTCGCTGTAGAACTGGTCGACCAGCGCGGTGACGGGCAGGGTGGCGCCATTGCGGCGCGCTTCCTGCAGGACCAGGCCCAGATCCTTGGCCATCCAGTCGATGGCGAAGCCGAAATCGAACCGGCCGTCGATCATGGTGTGGGCGCGGTTGTTCATCTGCCAGCTCTGCGCAGCGCCCTGGCTGATCACGTCGATGACCTGGTGCATGGGCAGCCCGGCGCGCTCGCCAAAAGAGATGGCTTCGGCCAGGCCCTGCAGCAGCCCGGCGATGGCGATCTGGTTGACCATTTTGGCCTTCTGGCCACTGCCGCAATCGCCCAGGCGCGTGACGGCTCGGGCGTAAGCGGCCATGACGGGCTGCGCGGCGGAGAAGTCGTCTTGCGACCCGCCGCACATGATGGTGAGCTGGCCGTTTTCGGCGCCCGCCTGGCCGCCCGATACCGGGGCATCGACAAAGCCCACGCCGCGCTCCTGGCAGCGCGCGTGAAGCTCCTGAGCCAGCTCGACCGAGGCGGTGGTGTGATCGACCAGCACGCTGCCCGGCGCGATGCCGGCCAGCAGACCGCTGTCGCCATAAACCACGGCGCGCACGTCGTCGTCGTTGCCCAGGCACATCAGCACCACGCGGGCGGTGCGGGCGGCGTCGGCGGGGGTGGCGGCACTCTGGCCCTGCGGGTGGGCCTGAACCCAGCGGCTGGCTTTTTCTGCGCTGCGGTTCCAGACGCTGACGCTGTGCCCGGCGCGCACCAGGTGCCCGGCCATGGGGAAGCCCATGACGCCCAGGCCCGCGAAGGCGACGGAAGTGGAAGCGGAGGTCGTGCTCATGGGGCAGGGTCTTTCAGGCGCGGGCCAGCTTGAACACCGCCAGGCTGGCACGCCAGTTGATGCCGTGGCGGATGACGCGGCCCCGGTCCAGGCCGAAGGCGTCGGTGATTTTCAGGCCGTTGCGCGTGGCCAGATGGCCGAAATCGGCGTAGGTGCCGACACGGATGTTGGGCGTGTCGTACCACTCGAAAGGCAGGCTTTTGCTGACGGGCATGCGCCCGCGCAGTACGCTCAGGCGGTGCGGCCAGTGCGCGAAGTTGGGGAAGCTGACGATGCCGGTGCGACCCACGCGGGCGATCTCGCGCAGCATGGCTTCGACGTTGCGCAGGCTCTGCAGCGTCTGCAGCTGCAGCACCACATCGAAAGTCTGGTCACCAAACATCTGCAAACCTTCTTCCAGATCGCGCTGCAGCACGGGCAGGCCCTGCTGCACGCAGGCCAGCACGTTGGCGTCATCCAGCTCGACCCCGTAGCCGCTGCACTGCCTGTCCTGCAGCAGGTGGCGCAGCAGATGGCCGGGGCCACAGCCCAGATCGAGCACGCGCGAGCCCCAGGGCACCAGGGTGGCGATGGCCGCCAGGTCGTCGGGCAGGGTGGACATGACGGGATTCATGCGGCGCTCCCGGCCGTGTTGCGGACAGCAGGCAGCGCCTGCGCGATCCGGCCGAAGTAGGCCGCGACCACGCCGTGGTAGCGCGCGTCGTCCAGCAGGAAGGCGTCGTGGCCGTGCGGCGCGTCGATTTCGGCGTAGCTGACGGTGTGGCGGTTGTCGACCAGCGCCTGGACGATCTCGCGCGAGCGCAGCGGCGAAAAGCGCCAGTCGGTGCTGAAGCTGATCACCAGGAACTGCGCCGTCGCGTGCGCGAAGGCTTTGGACAGATCGCCGCCGTGTTCGCGCGCCGGATCGAAATAATCCAGCGCCCGCGTGATCAGCAGGTAGGTGTTGGCGTCGAAATAGCCGCTGAACTTTTCGCCTTGGTGGCGCAGATAGCTTTCGACCTCGAACTCGATGTCCTGCGTGGTGTAGCCGTAGCTGGTGTCGCCTGCGCCGCCGGCCTTTCTGGCCAGACTGTCGCGGCGCGTGGTGCGGCCAAAGCGCGCTTCCATGCTGTCGTCGGACAGGTAGGTGATGTGCCCGATCATGCGCGCCACGCGCAGGCCGCGCTGCGGCACGACGCCATGGGCGTAGAAGTGGCCGCCGTGGAAATCGGGGTCGGTGATGATGGCGCGGCGCGCCACCTCGTTGAAAGCGATGTTCTGCGCCGACAGGCTGGGCGCGGTGGCCACGGCCACGCAGTGGCGCAGGCGCTGCGGGTACTGCAGCGACCAGGCCAGCGCCTGCATCCCGCCCAGGCTGCCGCCCAGCACAGCGGCCAGCTGGCGGATGCCCAGGTGATCGAGCAGCATCGCCTGGATCATCACCCAGTCTTCCACCGTCATCACCGGGAAATCGGCGCCGTAAGGCTGGCCGGTGGCCGGGTTGGTGTGCATGGGCCCGGTCGAGCCAAAACACGAGCCGGGGTTGTTCACGCCGATGACGAAAAAGCGCTGGGTGTCCACCGCTTTGCCCGGGCCGATCAGGTTGTCCCACCAGCCCGTCTGACCGGCGGCGTTGACCCCGGCGATGTGGTGGCTGGCGTTGAGCGCATGGCAAACCAGCACGGCGTTGCTGGCGTCGGCGTTCAGCTGCCCGTGCGTCTCGTAAACCAGTTCGATGGGGCCGACCGTCTGGCCGCTGCGCAAGGTGATGGGGCCGGGCAGGGTGAGGCGCTGCTCCGGCACCGCTTTGGCTGCTTCGGCCATCAGGGCTGCGGCGGCCGGGTGGCCTGGAAGCTGGGGCGCTGCGACAGTTTCTCCTGCAGGCGCACGAGCGACGGGTGGCGGCTGCGCCAGTCGAGGTCCGGGCAGCGCAACACCAGGTAATCGAGCGCACAGCCGGCCGTCACGTCGGCCATGGAGAAGTGCTGTCCGGTGCACCAGTTGCGCTCGCCCACGCGGTCGGCCAGCATGTCCAGCGCCGCGTTGATTTTGCCCATCTGGCGCTCGATCCAGGCGGGGCTGCGCTGGGCGTCGGTGCGGCCCTTCCAGTTCTTTTCCAGGAAGACTTTCACGGTGGCTTCCATGATGCCGTCGCACAGCGCCTCGAAAATGCGCACTTCCAGGCGCTCGCGGCCGCTGGGCGGAATCAGCTTGCCCACGGGCGAGAGCGTGTCCAGGTATTCGACGATGACGCGCGAATCAAAAACGGCTTCGCCGCCTTCCATGACCAGGCAGGGCACCTGACCCAAGGGGTTGATTTTGAGGATTTTGTCCTCGTTCCAGACGTCTTCCGGCACGAAGGTGCAATCCAGTTTTTTCTCGGCCAGCACCACGCGCACCTTGCGCACAAACGGGCTGGTCAGCGATCCCAACAGCTTCATGGTTCACTCATCCTGAGGTTGTATGATGGCGATTTTAGCCACGGACGTGGCCAGAATGAGACGGCGCCGGGCAGAAGTTTGCATGGGACAGGCCCATGGCCAGGGTCAGACGGCTGGCCATTGTCTGTCATTGCTGCCGCTGCCATGTCTTCTTTTGCTGCTTCTTCAGCCGGTCACCCGGTCTCTCCCGAATCTGCTGCCGCGCTGCAGGCGCTGTCGCCGCTGGACGGCCGCTACCAGCGCCAGGTCGGTGCGTTGCGCGACCATCTCTCCGAATTCGGGCTGATCCGCAGCCGCGTGCGTGTCGAAATCGAGTGGCTGCGCCAGCTCTCCCGCGCCGGTTTTGCCGAGCTGCCGCCCCTGACTGCCGCGCAGGATGCGGCGCTGATGGGGCTGGGCCAGCAGTTCTCGCTGGCTGACGCGCAATGGATCAAAGACACCGAGAAGACGACCAATCACGACGTGAAGGCGGTCGAATACTGGCTGAAGGCGCAGCTGGACGCCATCGGCGGTCTGGCGCAGGCCAAGGAATTTGTCCACTTTGCCTGCACCAGCGAGGACATCAACAACACCAGCCACGCCCTGATGCTGGGCGAGGCGCGCAGCCAGGTGCTGCTGCCCGCCATGGACGGCGTGCTGCGCCGCCTCGCGGCGATGGCGCAGACGCACGCGGCCCAGCCCATGCTCAGCCGCACGCACGGCCAGACGGCCAGCCCGACCACGGTGGGCAAGGAAATCGCCAACGTGCTGGTGCGCCTGATGGACGCGCGCCAGCAGTTTGCCAGCGTCGCGCTGCTGGCCAAAATGAATGGGGCTGTGGGTAATTACAACGCTCACCTGAGCGCCTGGCCCGATTTTGACTGGGAAGCCTTCAGCCGCCAGGTGGTCGAGCAGGGTCTGGGCCTGGCCTTCAACCCCTACACCATCCAGATCGAGCCGCACGATTACATGGCGCGCCTCTTTGACGCGCTGGCCCGTTTCAACACCATCCTGATCGATTTCAGCCGCGATGTCTGGGGCTACATCAGCCTGGGTTATTTCAAGCAGAAGCTGAAAGACGGCGAAGTCGGATCCTCGACCATGCCGCACAAGGTCAACCCCATTGATTTCGAGAACGCCGAAGGCAACCTGGGTCTGGCCAACGCGCTGCTGGGCCACCTGAGCGCCAAGCTGCCCATCAGCCGCTGGCAGCGCGACCTGACCGATTCCACCGTGCTGCGCAATATGGGCGTGGCGCTGGGCTACAGCCTGCTGGCGCTGGCCAGCCTGGACAAAGGCCTGGCGAAGCTGGAACTGAACGCCGCCGCGCTGGACGCCGATCTGGACAGCGCCTGGGAGGTGCTGGCCGAGCCCATCCAGACCGTCATGCGCCGCCACGGCCTGCCTGAGCCCTACGAGCAGCTCAAGGCCTACACGCGCGGCAAACCCATGACGCGCGAGCTGATGCAGGGCTTTGTCAACGACCCCCAACTGGCCCTGCCCGAGGCCGATAAGGCCCGACTGCTGGCCATGACCCCGGCGGCCTATGTGGGCCAGGCGCAGGCGCTGGCGCAGCGCGCCGCGAGTGAGGCGCTGGCCCTTCTCGATGGCCAGAGCGCCGGACGTTGAGCATGGCGCGCCCCGATTTCCGCCACCAGCTGGAGCAGGCCCAGCGCCAGAACCGCAGCCTGCTGTGCGTGGGCCTGGACCCCGAGCCCTCGCGCCTGCCCGAAGCGCTGCGTGACCAGCCGGATGCGCTCTTTGCCTTCTGCGCCGCCATCGTCGACGCCACCGCCGACCGGGTCTGCGCCTTCAAGCCGCAGATCGCCTACTTTGCCGCGCACAGCGGCGGCGAGGCGCAGCTGGAGCGCCTGCTGGCGCACATCCGCGCCGTGGCGCCGCAGGTGCCCGTCATTCTGGACGCCAAGCGCGGCGACATCGGCTCGACCGCCGCGCAGTACGCCCGCGAGGCCTTCGAGCGCTACGGGGCCGACGCGCTGACGCTGTCGCCTTATATGGGCTCGGATTCGATCTCGCCCTACTGGGATTACCCGCAGCGCGGGCTGTTCCTGCTGTGCCGCACGTCCAACCCGGGCGGAGATGATCTGCAGCAGCTGCCTTTGCAGGATGCGGCCGGGCCACCCGGCGAGCGCCTGTATGAGCGCGTGGCGCGTCTGGCCGCATCGCAGTGGGATCCGCACGGCCAGACGGGCCTGGTGGTCGGAGCGACCTACCCGCAGGAGCTGGCCCGCGTTCGCGAACTGGCGCCCGGCCTGCCGCTGCTGGTGCCCGGCGTGGGCGCGCAGGGCGGCGACGCGGCGGCTGTGGTCCGCGCGGGCTGGGCGGGGCCGGGCACGCTGGTGGTCAACGCCAGCCGCGCCGTGATTTATGCCGGGTCAGGCACTGATTTTGCGCAGGCAGCGCGTGCTGCGGCGCAGGCGCTGCGCGACGAGCTGAATGCGGCGCTGGCGGCGCCGCTGTAAAGCCCAAATCCACTCAGGGCAGCATCACGCCGGAAAAACACCCGTCGACAGATACCGGTCGCCCCGGTCGCAGACGATGAACACCAGCGTGGCGTTCTCTACCGTGGCGGCCACCTGCAGCGCGGCCCAGCAGGCGCCGGCGGCGGAGATGCCTGCAAACAGGCCTTCCTCGCGGGCCAGGCGGCGGGCCATGTCTTCGGCATCGCTCTGGTTGACCTCGATGGTTTCGTCCACCGCACTGGCGTCAAAAATGGCCGGCTGGTAGGCCTGCGGCCACTTGCGGATGCCGGGGATGCGCGAGCCTTCGGCGGGCTGCGCGCCGATGATTTTCACCTGCGGGTTCTGGCCCTTCAGGTAGCGCGACACGCCGGTGATGGTGCCGGTGGTGCCCATGGCGGACACAAAGTGGGTGATGCGGCCGTGGGTGTCCTTCCAGATTTCCGGGCCGGTGGATTCGACGTGCGCGGCCGGGTTGTCGGCGTTGCCGAACTGGTCCAGCACCTTGCCTTGGCCCTGGGACTGCATGTGCAGGGCCAGATCGCGGGCGTATTCCATGCCGCCGGAGCGGGGCGTCAGGATCAGCTCGGCGCCAAAGGCGCGCATGGTCTGGGCGCGCTCGATGGACAGATCCTCCGGCATGATCAGGATCATGCGATAGCCGCGGATGGCGGCGGCCATGGCCAGCGCGATGCCGGTGTTGCCCGAGGTGGCCTCGATCAGGGTGTCGCCGGGCTTGATCTCGCCGCGCTCCTGGCTGCGCCGGATCATGTTCATCGCCGGGCGGTCTTTCACCGATCCGGCCGGGTTGTTGCCCTCCAGCTTGCCCAGCAGCACATTGCCACGATCCTGCAGCCACTGCGGCGCCAGACGCTGCAGGCGCACGAGCGGCGTGTGGCCGATCAGGTCTTCCAGGGTGGGATAGTCGGGGTGCGGGCTTGCGTGGCTCATGGTGGGGCAGGGGCTGAAACAGGTGGCTGGCAGTGTACAGGCATGCGGCAGAATAGCGCCCAAGCCTCCACCAGTGACCCTGACATGACCGACGCCCCAACTCCTGCACCCGAATCGTCTCCCGGGACCACCACCACGCCCGCCCACCACCGCCGCGTGCGCACCTTTGTGCTGCGCGCCGGGCGCATGGGCAGCGGCCAGGTCCGCGCGCTGGAAGAGCTGGGCCCGCGCTTTGTCCTGCCCCACACCGCGCAGCCGCCCGACTGGGCTGCGGTGTTTGGCCGCCAGGCGCCGCGTGTGCTGGAGATCGGTTTCGGCATGGGCCACGCCACGGCGCACATTGCGGCGCTGAAACCCGAGGTGGATTTCATCGGCGCCGAAGTCCACACGCCGGGCGTGGGTTCGCTGCTGAAAATGATCGGCGAGCGCTCGCTCGGCAACGTGCGCATCGTGCAGCACGACGCCATCGAGGTGCTGGAGCACATGATCCCGCCCGCCAGCCTGGCCGGGGTCCACATCTTCTTCCCCGACCCCTGGCACAAGGCGCGCCACCACAAGCGCCGCCTGATCCAGCCCGAATTTGTCGCCCACCTGGCCCGCCATGTGCGCCCGGGCGGCTACCTGCACCTGGCGACCGACTGGCAGCCCTACGCCGAGCAGATGCGCGCCGTGATGTCGGCCGCACCCGACTGGCACAGCGCGCCCGGCGTGCAGCCCGACGGCTACAGTCCGCGCCCCGATTACCGCCCCGAAACGCGCTTTGAAGCGCGCGGCCTGCGCCTGGGCCACGGCGTGTGGGATCTGGTGCTGCAGCGCAACAGCGGCTGAAAGCGGCCGGGTGGCCTGAGGGGATTCAATCAGGTTTCCTGATGATTCTGTTTGAAAACGTAAACCATAAACCATAAACCCCACGGAATCCCCCATGAAATCTGAAACCCGCGACATGATCCGCCGCTGTCGGCACCCGCTGGAACTGCGGCTGCTGACCATTGCCGCCATTATCTCAGTGACGGTTTTTCTGCTGGCGCTGGGCGCGTCTTTCTTCCACGACCAGCTGGTCGATATGGCCCAAGTCTCGGCGGTCGAGGATTACCACGCGGCGCACCCCGAATCTGCCAGCCTGTCCGATGACGATGTGCTGAAAAAGCTCAGTGGCGAAGAACGCGAGCTGATCGACGCCCTGCAGTGGCTGCATTGGCCCATCGTGCTTCTGGCTCCGGCGGCTCTGGTGCTGTATATGCTGTATTTCATCGGCAGCACTTACGGTGAATCGCGCGCCAATGGCGTGAAAATCGGCCCGAACCAGTATCCGGAAGTCTGGGCCATGTGGGTGGATATGGCCGCGAAAATGGACATGAATCCCCCGCCCGAACTGTATGTGCGCAATGGCAACGGCCTGCTCAACGCTTTTGCCACCTGCGTGCCGGGCTGGCGGGCCTATTCGGTGGTGTATTCCGACCTGCTGGAGCGCTGTCTGGCCAACCAGGACTGGGCCTCGCTGCGTTTCATCCTGGGCCACGAGATGGGCCATGTGCGCCTGAACCACGTGCGCTGGTGGTACAACCTGCTGGCCGTATCGGCGGGCTTTGCCGGGCTGAACTTCGTGCTGGGCCAGCCACTGAGCCGCTCGCGCGAATACGGCTGCGACAAGCTGGGCGCCTGCATGGCGGGCGAGGGCGCCCACCGAGGCCTGCTGATGCTGGCGGCGGGCAAGCAGCTGTACGGCCAGGTCAACTTCCAGCAGTATCTGGACGACCACGTCAGGCAGACCAGCCGCTGGGATCTGATCTACAACTTCTTCAACACCCACCCCAACATCAACTGGCGCGTGCGCGCGCTGGTGGAGCGCCGTGCCGGTCACCTGATGCACGCGGGCGGGACGACAAAGCCGGATCCGCAGTGATCCTGGTCTGACCACGCTGCCTGAAGCCCCCAGACTGCGCTACAGTCCAGGCAGGAGACTGCCATGAATAATCTGCCCCCAAGCGGGATCACGCCCCCGACCGATCCCGATCCTGCCGAAACCGCCGAGTGGCGCGAGGCCCTGCTGACCCTGGCGCAGCGTGATGGCGCGCCGCGTGCGCGCCAGATTCTGGACGAGCTGGCCCGCGTGGCGCGCCAGCAGCGTCTGGGCTGGCAGCCCGATCTGAACACGCCCTACATGAACACCATCGCGGTCGATGAGCAGCCGGTGTTTCCGGGCGATCTGGCCATCGAGGAGCGCCTGGCGTCGCTGATGCGCTGGAACGCGCTGGCCATGGTGGTGCGCGCCAACCAGGCCTACGGCGAGCTGGGCGGCCACATCGCCAGCTACGCCAGCGCGGCCGACCTGTTCGAAACCGGCTTCAACCACTTCTTCCACGCGAAAAGCGAACAGCACGGCGGCGACCTGGTCTTCTTTCAGCCACACAGCGCGCCCGGCGTTTACGCCCGCGCCTACCTGGAAGGCCGCCTGAGCGAGGACGATCTGCTGCACTACCGCCAGGAGATCACCGCCCCGGCGGCGGGCGCGCGCGGCCTGTCCAGCTATCCGCACCCCTGGCTGATGCCGGATTTCTGGCAGTTCCCCACCGGCTCCATGGGCATCGGCCCGATCAGCTCGATCTACCACGCGCGCTTCATGCGCTACCTGACGCACCGGCAGTTGCTCGACTGCAGCCCACGCAAGGTCTGGGGCGTGTTTGGCGACGGCGAAATGGACGAGCCCGAGAGCATGAGCGCGCTCACCCTGGCCGCCCGCGAAAAGCTGGACAACCTGGTCTGGGTGGTGAACTGCAACCTGCAGCGCCTGGACGGCCCGGTGCGCGGCAACGGCCGCATCATCGACGAGCTGGAAAAACTCTTCGCCGGGGCCGGCTGGAACGTCATCAAGCTGGTCTGGGGCAGCGACTGGGACGGCCTCTTCGCCCGCGATCACAGCGGCGCCTTGCTGCGTGCACTGGCTGAGACGGTGGACGGCCAGATGCAGACCTTCGCCGCCAAAGATGGCCGCTTCAACCGCGACAGCTTCTTCGGCCAGAACGAGGAACTGGCGCGGCTGGCGCAGGGCATGACCGACGAGCAGATCGATCGCCTGAAGCGTGGCGGGCACGATCTGGTCAAGATTCACGCGGCCTACGCAGCGGCGGCGGCGCACACCGGCCAGCCCACGGTGATCCTGGCGCACACCAAAAAAGGCTACGGCATGGGCAGCGCGGGCCAGGGCCGCATGACCACGCACAGCCAGAAGAAGTTCGAGGGCGCCGACCTGATCGAGTTCCGCAACCGCTTCAGCCTGCCCCTGAGCGACGAACAGGCGCAGGGCCTGGCCTTCTTCCGCCCGGCGGAGGACAGCCCCGAGATGCGCTACCTGCGCCAGCACCGCGAGGCCTTGGGCGGCGCCATGCCGCGCCGCGAGACCGCCTGCGACGTGGTGCCCGTGCCGCCCCTGCAGGCCTACGCGCAGTTCGCGCTGCAGGCGGATGGCAAGGTCATGAGCACCACCACGGCTTTTGTGCGCATGCTGGGCAGCCTGCTCAAAGAGCCGCAGCTCGGGCCCCGCATCGTGCCCATCGTGGCCGACGAGGCGCGCACCTTCGGCATGGCCAACCTGTTCCGGCAGGTCGGCATCTACAGCAGCGTGGGCCAGCGCTACGCCCCCGAAGACATCGACACCATCCTCAGTTACCGCGAGGCGCTGGACGGCCAGATCCTGGAAGAAGGCATCAGCGAAGCTGGCGCCCTGGCCAGCTGGACGGCCGCCGCGACCAGCTACAGCGTGCACGGCCTGGCCATGCTGCCGTTTTACATCTACTACAGCATGTTCGGCTTTCAGCGCGTGGGCGACGCCATCTGGGCCGCCGCCGACCAGCGCGCGCGGGGCTTTCTGCTGGGCGCCACATCCGGCCGCACCACGCTGGGCGGCGAGGGCCTGCAGCACCAGGACGGCAGCAGCCACCTGGTGGCGTCCACCATCCCCAACTGCCGGGCGTACGATCCGGCCTTCGCGGGCGAGATGGCCGTCATCATCGACCACGGCCTGCGCGAGATGCTGGTCGAGCAGAAGGACGTTTTCTACTACGTCACCCTGATGAACGAGAACTACGCCCAGCCCGATCTGCCGCCGGATGCGCACGAGGGCGTGCTTAAAGGCGGCTACCGCTTCGGCCAGTACGGGCCGCAGGACGCTGCGCAGCGCGTGACGCTGATGGGCTCGGGCGCCATCCTGACCGAGGTGATCCGCGCCGCCGAGCTTCTGGCCGGGCAGGGCATTGCGTCTGAGGTGCTGAGCATCACCAGCTGGAGCGAACTGGCCCGCGACGGTCAGGCGCAGGGCGCACAATCGCACCTGACGCGCCTGCTGGCGGGCGGCGCTGGGCCGGTTGTGGCGGCCAGCGACTACGTCCGCCTGGTGCCCGAGAGCGTGCGCGCCTTCGTCCCCGAAGGCCGCCGCCTGCACACCCTGGGCACCGACGGCTTTGGCCGCAGCGACACGCGCGCGGCGCTGCGCGCTTACTTTCAGGTCGATGCGGCGAGCATTGCGCAAACGGCACAGAGGGCGCTGGATGCGCTGCAGGCGGCAAGCCCATCGTCCTGATCAGGCGACCCACTGGAGACCTTCATGAGCACCGGAAACTTTGCCTACGCCAGCAACGGCAACCATTTTCTGGGCGTGCCCGCGCTGGCGGACCAGCCGCTGGCCATCTGCGGCATTCCGTTTGACGGCGCGGTAACCCACCGGCCCGGCGCCCGCTTTGGCCCGCAGGAGGTGCGCCGCGCCTCGCTGATGCTGTGCGACGGCATCCACCCGGTGTTTGATGTCAGCCCCGTCGCGCTGCTGGGCGACGCGCGCGACATGGCGCTGCCCAATGCCTCGCCGCTGGCGGACGTGCGCCGCGCCATCGAAGCGCAGGCCAGCACGCTGATGGCGCGGCACCACTGCGTGTTCATCGGTGGCGACCACTCCGTCACGCTGCCCCTGCTGCGCTGCGCCCGCGCACTGCACGGGCCGCTGGCGCTGATCCACTTCGACGCCCACTGCGACACCTGGACCGACCACTTCGGCGAGCCTTCCGGCCACGGCACCTGGACGTATGAAGCCATTCAGGAAGGCCTGGTTGACCCGCAGCGCACGGTGCAGATCGGCATCCGGTCCAGCGGCGAGCGCGCCGCGCGCGATTACGTGAAAGAGCAGGGCGGCGCCATTTACACCGCCCGCGAACTGCGCGGCCGCGACGGCGAAGGCCTGAGCTCACTTCTGGCCGACATTCGCACCCGCATCGGCCCCCAGCCCTGCTACCTGACGCTGGACATCGATTGCCTGGACCCGGCTTTTGCGCCCGGCACCGGCACCCCCGAGCCCGGCGGCCTGAGCAGCTCGCAGGTGCTGACCTTCCTCGAAGGCCTGAGCGACCTGAACTTCATCGGCATGGACTGCGTCGAAGTCGCCCCAGCCTACGACCACGCCGAGCTGACCAGCCAGGCCGCCGCCACCTTTGTGTGGACCTATCTGTCCGCCCAGGCCGTGCGCCACGCCGCGCGCCAGCGCCAGCTCTCCTGAACCCGTGATGCCCTGATGCCCTGATGCCCTGATGCCCTGATGCCCTGATGCCCTGATGCCCTGATGCCCTGATGCCGCCATGCTGATCGACGCCGATATCGCCCTGAAGCGCTCCAGCTACTACGAGGCCAGCGCGCAGCGTCCGCCCGCGCTTGCGCCACTGCGCGGCGACGTGCACGCCGACGTGCTGGTGGTCGGCGGCGGCTTTGCCGGGCTGTCGGCGGCGCTGGAGCTGGCGCAGCGCGGCTACCGCGTGGCGCTGCTGGAGGCCGACCGCCTGTGCGCGGGCGCCTCCGGGCGCAACGGTGGGCAGTTCATCGTCGGCTACGCCAGCGGCCAGGAGCCCTTCGAGCGCCAGCTGGGCGCCGCCGACGCCCGCCTGGCCTGGGACATGTCGCTGCAGGCCATCCAGCTGATCGACGAGCGCGTTGCCGCGCACGACATCGACTGCGATCTGGTCAAAGGCTACCTGTACGTGGCCGACAGCCCGCGCAAGGCCCGCGCGCTGGAAGCCGACATGCAGCATATGGGGCAGCACTACGGCCTGGCCACCCAGTTCGCCAGCGGCGCGGACGTGGCGCAGCACATCGGGAGCCCGCGCTACTGCGCCAGCGCCTACGAGGCCGTGTCCGGCCACCTGCACCCGCTGCGCTACGGCCTGGGGCTGGCGCGCGCCGCGCAGGCGCTTGGCGTGCAGATGTTCGAGCATTCGCCCGTGACCGCCCTGCAGCGCGACCCCAAGGTGGTCGCGCAGACCGCGCTGGGCCGCGTGACGGCCGATTTTGCCGTGCTGGCGGGCAACTGCACGCTGGGCGAATACGGCCCGGGCGTCGCGCCGGAACTGAGCGCCCGCATCATGCCCGTGGGCACCTACATCATCGGTACCGCGCCGCTGGCGCCCGAACTGCGCCAGCGCCTGATCCCGTCCAACGCCGCCGTGTGCGACAACAATTTCGTGCTGGATTATTTCCGCTTCAGCGCCGACCACCGCCTGCTGTTTGGCGGGCGGGTGAGCTATTCCACCCGCACCCCGCTGGCCTTGGGCCAGCGCATGGCGCGGCGCATGGCCCAGGTTTTCCCTGCGCTGCGCGGCACGCCGGTGGATTTCGTCTGGGGCGGTTTTGTCGATATCAGCATGAACCGCGCCCCCGATTTTGGCCGCCTGGGCGACAACATTTACTACCTGCAAGGCTTCAGCGGCCACGGCGTCGCGCTGACCGGCCTGGCCGGACAGCTGGTGGCGCAGGCCGTAGCCGGTCAGGCCGAACGCTTCGACGTCTTCGCCCGCCTTCAGCACCACCGCTTCCCCGGCGGGGCCGCGCTGCGTACCCCCAGCCTGGTGCTGGGAATGGCGTGGCACAGGCTGCGGGATCTGGTTTGAGGGAGGCGGGTCTGGCTTGCAATTCTTCAGTTCTAACGTCAAAATACACACATAAACGTACACACTGAGAATATTTATGGAAACGTTGACTTCCCGCGTCTTCAACAACGGCAACAGCCAGGCTGTGCGCATCCCGGCAGAGTTCCGTCTGGACACTGACCGGGTGAGCGTCACGCGCAATGAATATGGCGATCTGGTCATCCACCCACTGCAGGCTGAGCGCGGCGCGGCCCTGCTCGCAGCTCTGCGGGGTGTGAGCGAGGCCGATGGAGACTTCGTTGCCGCGCTGGAGGCTGACAGGGCTGACACCCAGCCCCTGCAGGAGCGCGAGGCGCTGTGATTTACCTGCTGGACACCCATATTCTGATCTACTTGATCAAGAACCAGCCGCCTGCCATTGCTCAGCGGGTGGATGCATTGCCGCAGGATGTTCGTCTGTGCATGTCCTTTGTCACCTGGGCCGAACTGCTTAAGGGCGCGGAGCGCAGCACCCGCAAGCCCCAGGTGCTTCGACGGCTGGATGCGCTGGCCAGGCAAGTGACGGTGCTCTATCCCGACGGCATCCGCATCTGCCAGCACTATGCAAGGCAGTTCACCCGCCTGAAAGAGGCCGGAACCCCCATCGGCGCCAATGACCTCTGGATCGCCTGCCACGCCCTGGCGGAAAACGCGACCCTGGTCACTCACAACACACGTGAGTTTCAGCGCGTTGAGGGCTTGAAGCTGGAAGACTGGGTGACGCCTGTGAGCTGATGAAATTCTATGCTGTGGCATGAACCGGCCCTGTGAGGTGATTGCGACTGCTGCCGTCCACCGCAATGACCGCATTTTCTCGGTGCAATACAAATCCACAATATATTGCCGATGACTTTCTGCCGGTCAAAATCCAGCCCCTTGAATTTGCCCTTTTTGAGCTGATTCCAGAGCAGCGCTTCACAGAAATTGCCCGCCCGCACAGGCACAATACCGCCCAGGCTGTCCGGGGCGGCGGCCCGCAACGAGACACACAGGGAGCAGGCATGAAACACGAGCCCATTGGCAGTTTTAACGAGCTGGAGCACTGGCTGGACCAGCGCAAGGTGACGGAGATCGAGTGCCTGGTGCCCGATCTGACCGGGGTGGCGCGGGGCAAGATTCTGCCTCGGGCGAAGTTCACCGAGGATCGCGGGATGCGGCTGCCGCAGGCCATCGTGGCGATGGGCGTGACGGGCGAGTTCCCCGAGAGCGGGCCCTATTACGATGTGATCGACCCCACCGACAAGGACATGCAGCTGCGGCCCGATCCGGCCACGGCGCGCATCGTGCCCTGGGCGGTGGACCCGACGGCGCAGGTCATCCACGACTGCTTTGACCACGCGGGCGTGCTGGTGCCGTTTGCGCCGCGCTCGGTGCTGCGCCGGGTCTGCGGGCTTTACGCCGATCTGGGCCTGCAGCCCGTGGTTGCGCCGGAGCTGGAGTTTTATCTCACCGCGCGCAACACCGACCCCAACACGCCGCTGCGCGCTCCGGTCGGCCGCAGTGGGCGGGCGGAAACTTCGCGCCAGGCCTACAGCATCGATGCGGTCAACGAGTTTGATCCGCTCTTCGAGGATATCTACGATTACTGCGAGCGCATGGCCTTGAACGTGGATACGCTGATTCATGAGATCGGCGCCGGGCAGATGGAAATCAATTTCTTCCACGCCTCGCCGCTGGGCCTGGCGGACGAGGTATTTCTGTTCAAACGCACGGTGCGCGAGGCCGCGCTGCGCCACGATATGTATGCCACCTTCATGGCCAAGCCCGTGGCGGGCGAGCCCGGCAGCGCCATGCATATTCACCAGAGTCTGCTGGATGCGACGACCGGCCACAATGTATTCAGCAACGAGGATGGATCGCCCTCGCAGCAGTTTCTGCATTATATCGGTGGCTTGCAGCGCTATATTCCGGCGGCGATGGCGCTGGTGGCGCCTTATGTCAACAGCTACCGCCGCCTGTCGCGCGATACGGCGGCGCCCATCAATATCGAATGGGGCATGGATAACCGCACGGTGGGCATACGCTCGCCGATTTCAACGCCTTCGGCGCGGCGGGTTGAAAACCGGGTGATCGGTGCAGATGCCAACCCGTATATCGCCATGGCGATGACGCTGGCCTGCGGGTATCTGGGCCTGGTGCAGAAAATAGAACCCAAACCGCAGATGATGGGCGACGCTTATCTGTCGCCGTATTCGCTGCCCCGGTCGCTGGGGCAGGCGCTGGAGAGCCTGCGCCGCGAAACCGATCTGCACGAGGTGCTGGGGCGCGAATTCATCACCGTCTACTCGGAAATCAAGGAGCTGGAGTTTGAAGAGTTCATGAAAGTGATCTCGCCCTGGGAGCGCGAGCACCTGCTGCTGCACGTCTGAACGGGATCAATCCGGCGCTTGGAAAGCCTCCAGCCCGGCGCGGATGCGCAAGGCGGTGCTGATGAGGCACAGCAGCGCAAAACCGTAAGCCAGCGGCACAAACCAGGCGGGAAAAAGCGCCATCAGCGTGAACACCGCCAGCGTTTCGCCGGCTTCGGTCAGGCCGCCCAGGTAGTAAAAGCCTTTGCTGGGGTAGCGCGTGCTGCTCAGGCCGCGCCGCTGCGCCAGGATGGCGAAGGCCAGAAAGCTGGTGCCTGTGCCGATGAAGCTGAAAATCAGCACCGCTGCGGCCAGGGCGTTGGCGGCGGGGTCGGCCAGCGCGAAGGCCAGCGGAATCATCGCGTAAAACAGAAAGTCCAGCGTGATGTCCAGAAAGGCGCCCCGGTCGGTCGGCCCAGCGCGGCGCGCCAGTTCGCCGTCCAGGCCGTCGGCCAGGCGATTGGCCGCGATGGCCACCAGCGCCAGCGTGCTGTGACCGGCCACGATCAGCGCGGCGGCGACCAGCGCGGCGACAAAACCGCACCCGGTGACGGTGTCGGCGTGCCAGCCCCGGCGGTGCAGGGTGTCGGCCAGGCGGCCCAGAGGCGCTTTGCCCAAAGCGAGCAGTTGGCTGTCAAACATGGAGACTCTCAGGCGGCGTCAGTGAAATGCAGCGTCCGCCGGGTGGCTGGTCTGCGGGGTCGTGGGTGACCAGCACGGCGGGGATGCCGCGCTGGGCGATCTGATCAAACACAAACTGACGGAACTGCGCGCGCAGCGCCATGTCCAGGCGGCTGAAAGGCTCGTCCAGCAGCAGGGCGCGCGGCTCGGCCAGCAGGGCGCGCAGCAGGCTGACGCGGGCGCGCTGCCCGCCCGACAGCGTGGCCGGATCGCGTCCGCCCAAGCCCGCCAGGCCCACGGTCTCCAGCAGCGCCAGCGCTTGGGTCTGGCGCTCGGCGCGGGTCTGCGCGCGGGATTTTGGCGGCATGGCCAGCAGCAGGTTCTGCAGCACTGTCAGGTGCCCGAAGAGCAGATCGTCCTGGAAGAGAATGCCGACGCGGCGCTGGTCGATGGGCCGCGTGTCCAGGCGCTCATCGCCCAGCCACAGCGTGCCGCTGGCGGCGAAGGCGGCGGGCAGATCGCCCAGCATCCAGGACAGCAGCGTGGATTTGCCGCAGCCCGACGGCCCCATCAGCGTCAGGACTTCGCCGGGCGCGACGCGGGCGCTCAAAGGGGAGAAGAGCGTGCGGCCGTCCAGGCTCAGGTGGGCGTCGCGCAGCTCCAGCATCATGGCGTGCTTCATCGCCAGCTCCGGCGCTGGCGCCCGGCCCACTGTCCGGCCAGCGTGGCGGCGGCAAAAACGGCCAGCGGCAGCAGCATCTGCAGCGCGGCCTGTACGGCGATGGTGCGGCGGTTGCCGCCGCTGCTCAGCGCCACAGCTTCGGTGGTGACGGTGGCGACGCGCCCGCCGCCCGCAAACAGCGTGGGCAGATACTGCGCCACGCTCACGGCAAAGCCGATGGCCAGCGCGGCCAGAATCGGGCGCAGCAGCAGCGGCCAGCGCACGCGCCAGCTGGTCTGCCAGCGGCTCAGGCCCAGGCTGCGCGCAGTGCTCATCAGGCGAGGATCCAGCCCCGCGTGGGGGCCGGCCAGGGTCAGCAGCATATAAGGAATCACCCACAGCAGGTGGGCCCACAAAACGGTGAGCACATGGCCGGACAGCCCGGCCAGCAGGACCGCATGGTACTGCCCGGCGGCCAGCGGCAGTGCGGGCACGATCAGCGGCAGATAAAGCCAGCGGTCCAGCGTGCGCGGGCCGAAATCCAGCCACAGCAGCACCAGCGCCGCACCCAGCAGCGCGCTGCCCGCGCCCAGCACCAGCGCGGTCCACAGCGGAACCAGGCTGGCGTCCTGCCAGCCCTGCAGCGTCACGCGGCTGGGCAGCACATCCGGGAAGAACCACGGTCCGGCCACCGACCACAGCGCAATCACCAGCGCCACGGCGGCGAAAAAAGCCATCAGCGCGTGGGACAGCACGGGTCCGCGCGGGCCGCGGGCGGGCCAGCGCCGACCACCGGGCTGGCGCCACACAAGCAGCAGCGCCCGCCACAACAGCCCCGCCAACCCCACCAGCGCCAGGAAAACGCCCAGCAGCAGCGCCGTGGCGGCGGCGCCTTGCGCCTGCAGGGCCGCATCGCCGTCGTAAAGCCAGCGCCAGGCCAGCACGGCCAGGCTGGGCGGCGATCCTGGCCCCAGGATCAGCGCCACATCGACCACCGACACGCTGTAGGCCAGCACCGCCAGCAGCGGCCAGGCCAGACGCGGCAGCAGCTGCGGCAGCAGCACCTGCAGCCAGATCTGTCCGCTGCGGTAACCCATGCTGCGTAGTAGCGTCATCTGGCGCTGCTGCGGGCCTTCCTGCAGCACGGCGGCCAGCACCCACAGCAGGAAGAGCGCTTCCTTCAGCCCCAGCAGCAGGCCCAGGCCCACGCCGTGCGCGTCGCGTACCACGGCCACGTCGGGTGGCGCGTCCCAGCCCATCAGCGGGCTGATCAGCCGGGCCAGCCAGCCGGAGGGCGACAGCAGAAAAAACGCCCCGATGGCGTAGGCCGCGTGCGGCAGGGCCAGCACGGCGGGCAGGCGGCGCTGCAGGCGGGACCAGGCCGCGCCGGGGTAGACACTGGCCGTGACCAGCAGCGCCAGCACAGTCGCCAGCCCGGTGCTGAGCAGGGCAGAGACCAGCGTCACGCGCAGCGCCGCCAGCGTCTGGTCGTCGGAGAACAGCGCCTGCCAGGACTGCGCCGTCTGGGCGGCCAGCAGCGGCGCCAGACCCGGCAGCAGCGGCAGGACGACCAGCGCCATCCCGGCCACGGCCAGGAGACCGGGCGGGGAAAGGCTCTGGCGCAGAGCGGTTCCCGACAGCACGCCCTTCAGCGTGTGCCGTAGCGCTTGAGCCATTCGCGCTCCAGCGCGCTCACCCACGAGGCGTGGGGCTCGGGCCGAACGGGCACGGTCTCGGTCAGCAGACCGGGCAGATTCTGCGACGCGGCGCCGCCCTGGGCTTTCTGGGCCTGCGCCAGCACCTCGGGCTTCAGCACGCTGGGATCGCCCCAGACGCGCACGTCGGCCTTGCGCACCTGCGCCTGCGGCGACAGCAGGAAATTGGCCACCACCTGCGCCCCGGCCGGTGCCCGCGCGTTGGCCGGAATCGCCAGAAAGTGCACATTGCCTATCGTGCCCCGGGTCCAGCCAAAGCTGTAGCAGGTGGCGGGCAGATCGCCCTTCAGGATCAGGTGCGCGGCTTCGGTGGGGTTGAAGGTGAGCGACAGCTTCAGCTCGCCATCGCCCAGCATGCGGTTCATCTCGGCGGCGCTGGCCGGGAACTCGCGGCCCTGGCGCCACTGCAGCGGGTGGATCTGGTCCAGCCAGGCCCACAGCGGGGTGGTCGCTGCGGCCAGCGGGGCGTCGCTGACGGGCTGGGCGAGTACGGCGGAGTCGGGCGCCAGTTCCAGCAGCAGCTGCTTGAGAAAGGTCGTGCCGTGGAAATCGGGCGGGCGTGGGTAGCTGGTGCGACCGGGGTTGGCGCGGGCAAAGGCCAGCCATTCGGCCGCCGAGCGCGGCGGCGTGCTAACCTGGCGGCGGTCGGCGATGAAGGTCAGCTGCGCCTTGCCCCAGGGCGATTCCAGGCCATCGGTGGATTCGGAGAAATCGCGCATCACCGGCAGGCGCGTATCAACCAGCGGCCAGTTGGGCAGCTGCTGCGCCCAGGGGCCGAAGAGCAGCCGGCCGTCTTTGAGCGTTTTGAAGTTCTCGCCGTTGATCCAGACCAGATCGACCGTGCCAGGCTGGCGCTGCGCGCTTTCCAGCTGGATGCGGCGCACCACGTCCGCCGTGTCGCTGACCTTGACGTGGCGCAGGGTGACGCCGTAGCGCCGGGCGATTTCGTCGGCGGCCCAGGCGATGTAGGCGTTGCTGGTGTCGCCGCCGCCCCAGGCGTTGAAGTAGACGGTCTGGCCGCGCGCGGCGCTCTCGATCGCGGACCAGGCCGCGGTTGCCTTTGAAGCCTGGGGCGCCTTTGGCGAGCTGGCACGGGCCAGCGGGCTCAGCGCCGCCAGGCCAAGGCCCAGCCCCTGCAGGAGGCGGCGGCGTTGAATCAGGGGGGTCGGAATCATCAGGACATCCTTTTTGGGGAAAAATCAGCGGGATCGGGCCGAGGCTCAGGAGGGCGCGCGCCCCAGGCGCCACTGGTGGTAGCGGCCCAGCCAGCGCAGCACGGCCTGTGGCGCGTGCTGGCGCTTCCATTCGCCCGCGACGTATTTGTTGGCTTCGGCCATCGTCGGATAGCTGTGTATTGTGCCCAGCACGCGGTTCAGGCCCAGACCCTGCTTCATGGCCAGCACATATTCGGCCAGCAGCTCGCCCGCGTGGGCGCCCGCAATCGTCACGCCCAGAATGCGGTCTTTGCCCGGCGGCGTCAGCACCTTGATGAAGCCGTGGGTCTGGCCGTCGGCCAGGGCGCGGTCCAGATCATCCAGCGCGAAGCGGGTGACTTCGACGGCGATGCCCTGGTCGCGCGCCTCGCGCTCCGACAGCCCCACGCGGGCCACTTCCGGGTCGATGAAGGTCACGCGCGGCATGATGCGGTGATCCGATTTAAAGCGGCGCAGGTGCCCGAACAGCGCATTGACGCTGGCCGTCCAGGCCTGATGCGCGGCGGCGTGCGTGAACTGGAAGGGCCCGGCCACGTCGCCAGCGGCCAGGATGTTGGGGTAGAGCGTTTCCAGATACTCGTTGGTCACCACGGTGCGGCCCGTGGTGATGCCCAGTTCTTCCAGACCGTAGCCTTCCAGCCGCGCCTGACGGCCCACGGCCAGAATCAGGGCGTCGAAGGGCAGGGCGCTCTCGCCACCGTTTTTGTCCTGAACGATCAGGCGCTGCCCGCCATCGTCGGATCCATTCGGAGATTTTTCGCAGCGCAGCGCGCTGTGGCCGGTCAGCACCGTGACGCCGTCGGCGCGCAGGCGCCCGGTGACAAAGGCGCTGACGTCCTCGTCCTCCCGGCCCATCAGCGCGTCACCGCGCTCGACCTGCGTCACCTGCGCGCCCAGCCGGGCGAAGGCCTGCGCCAGCTCGCAGCCGATCGGCCCGCCGCCCAGCAGCACGATGCGGCGCGGCAGCTCGGGCAGCGCGGCAAAAGCCTCCCACAGCGTGTCGCTGGTGTAGTGGCTGACCTGATCCAGCCCCGGCAGATCGGGCACGATGGGCCGCGCGCCCGCCGCGATGACGATGCTGCGCGTGGTCAGGCGCTGCTCGCTGCCATCCGGGCGGCGGATCAGCACCGTCCAGGGGTCGACGATGCGCGCGTGGCCCTGGGCCACATCCACGCCCAGCGCGGTGTAGCGCTCGATGCTGTCGTGCGGTTCGATCTGCCGGATCACGCGCTGCACCCGCGCCATGACGTCGGCAAAAGAGAACACCGGGGCCACATCCTGCAGGCCGTAGCGGCTGGCGTGGCGCATCTGGTGCGCGGCTTTGGCGCTGGCGATCAGCGCTTTGCTGGGCACGCAGCCGTAGTTCAGGCAGTCGCCGCCCATGCGGCTGGCTTCGACCAGAGTGACTTTGGCCTGCACCGTGGCGGCGATGTAGGACGAAACCAGCCCGGCCGCGCCCGCGCCGATCACGACCAGATTGCGGTCGTAGTGGCGCGGCCGCGTCCAGCGCGCGTACACACGGCGGCGCGCCAGCAGGTTCAGCACCCAGCGCGCCAGCAGCGGGAACACGCCCAGCAGCGCCAGCGACGCGAGCAGGCCGGGTGACGCGATGTCCGACAGGCTGTTCAGCGCAGCCAGTTGCGTGCCCGCGTTCACGTACACGGCCGTTCCGGCCAGCATGCCGATCTGGCTGACCAGGTAAAACGTCCCGACGCGGATGGTCGTCAGCCCCATCACCAGGTTGATCAGGAAAAACGGGAAAACCGGCACCATGCGCATCGTCAGCAGGTAAAACGCGCCATCGCGTGCCATGCCCGCGTTAACGCCCGCCAGCGTGCTGGCAAAGCGGCGCTGCACGCTGTCGCGCAGCAGGTAGCGCGAACTGAGGAAAGCCAGCGTTGCGCCCAGCGACGAGGCAAAAGACACCAGCCCCAGCCCCAGCGGCAGGCCAAACAGCGCGCCGCCCGCCAGCGTCAGGATGGCGGCGCCCGGCATGGACAGCGCCGTCACCAGCGTGTAAAGCCCAAAAAACGCCCCGGCCACCAGCAGCGGCGATTCGTCCCGCCAGGCCTGCAGCGCCGCATGGTTCTGACGCAGCGCGTCCAGGGACAGCAGATGCGGCCCGCCCAGCGCAAAAAACGCGGCGATGGCGACGGCGATCGCCGCAAGAAGGAGGATTTTTTTCATGAAGAATGGGGCCGGATGCGGTGCTGCGAGGGCCTGGGGCGGATGAATCCCAGGGCGTGTTCTGCTTTAGACGCGCGGCGGGCGTCTTTCTTACAGCCCACAACGCTGGCGGGTCATGAAGCGCGTGTCGATCCAGCGCTTGAGCTGCCATTCCAGCGCGCCCGCACTGTGCCACTTTCCCCAGGACAGCACCGCCCGGCGTGGCCCGCAGGCCAGCAGATACAGCGTGCTGCGGCGCGGCCGGTACAGCGCTGTGGCGGGCCGCCCGGCCATGCGCGCCAGCAGGTTGTCCGTCAGCGCCGGGCCGGCCTTCACGGCGTGGACGCCCGATCGCGCAAACGGGCCATCCACCCGCGCGCAGACATCGCCAGCCGCGTAAACGTCGGCGTGGCTGGAGCTGCGCTGCGTGGCATCGACCTGGACGAAGCCGCCCGAATCCACAGCCAGACCGCTGTCCGCCAGCCAGGGCTGCGCCTGCGCGCCCGTGGCGACGATGAGCAGATCGGCCTCCAGCGCCTGGCCGGTGGACAGGGCCGGGCCGCTGGCCCCGCGCACCAGGCGGGCATCGACCCGGGCTATGCCCGCCCTGCCGAGTTCCTGGATCGCCGCCCGTCGCACGCCCGGAGCGTGCCCGGCCAGCAGGCTGCTCTGCGGTGCGATCAGGTGGACTTCGATCTTCGGCCAGCGGCGCAGTGTGTGGGCAGCGGCCAGCGCCAGCTCGATGGCCCCGGCGCCGCCCCCGGCCACGGCGATTCTCGCGAAGGCTGGGCTTGACTGCGCCCCGGCCTGTGCTTCCCGGCCATCCACAAAGGCCTGCCAGCCCGCGATGAAGGTGTCCAGCGGGCGCACCGGCAGGATCTGCATCGCGCCCACCGGACCGGGCTTCGCGCCGTGCGGACCGGGCTTCGCGGACGAAAAATCCGCCAGCACGCCGCCGACATCGAGTGAAAGAAGGTCGTAGCCCAGTGCTTCGCCGCTGGCGAGATGAATCTGATGCTGTGCCGCGTCCAGCCGCACGATCAGGCCGGGGTGCAGTTCGACCGGCCCGTCCGCGATCAGGCGCTGCAGCGGAATCTGCAGCTCGTCCAGCGCGTAGTGCCCGGCCAGCCAGCCGGGCAGCATCCCCGAGTAGGTGAGGGGCTCCGGCGGCGAGACCAGCACCACGCGCCAGCCGGACGGCAGCGTCTGGCGGCGCAGGCGCTGCAGCAGGGCGAGGTGGGCGTGACCGGCTCCGGCGAGGATGAGGGTGGGCATGGGCGATGGGGCGAGGCAGTGAGCGAAGCCCGGATTATCTCGCGCCCATGAAAAACGCCCGCCCGGCCCAGGCCGTGGCGGGCGCTGGCCCACGCTGGTCGCGCGGGCTTACTGCGTGCTGATCCGCACGTTGCGCACCTGGATGTGCACGCCCTGCTGGTCGTCCCAGACCGGGAAAATGCCAAAGGGCACCGAGATGTTCTCCAGCGAGAAGCAGTCGGCGGCCTTCTGCGCGGCGATGTCGGCGATTTTCAGCGACAGGCTGTGGAACTGCCCGTCGGCCGGGATGGCGGATTGCGGCACGCCGTAGTCGATGTTGCGGCAGTCGGTCCCGGGGCTTTCCATTTTCAGGGCCAGGCCCTTGGTGTTGCTGCCCCAGCTGAGCACCTTCACGTCCAGCGTCAGCAGGCCGCTGGCCGCGTAACTGGCCAGATTGACGGGGCCTCCGCTGAGGGTCGCGGTGCCGTTGGCGCCGTCGGCCAGGAAGTTCAGGTCCATCACCCCCGGCGTGGTGGCGGTGTCGGCGACCACGTGGCTGTTGTTGGACGACCAGGTGGCCAGCGCAAAGCCGCCCAGCGTGCTGCCATCCGGGCCGAACAGCGTGGCGCTGGGGCCGGGCAGGGGGTCTACCGTGGCGGCGGGCGGCGGAACCAGGCTGTCGCAGGTCTGCGCGTCGGCATCGTTCGCGGCACCGATCTGCCAGCGGATGTTGGCGAAGGTGGCCGAGAAGGGCTTCTCGGTGAAGACCAGGAAAGGCACATCCACCGCCGAGAAATCGGTGCCCTTGGCCATGAAGCAGGACAGCGGAATTTTCACCGTGCTCTTCGTGTCCAGCGGCAGGCTGCGCAGCGCTCGGGTGGTATCGACCTCGCCGATGCAGGGGTAGCCGCAGTCCACCCGCATTTTCACGTTGCCCTGGGGCGCCTGGTGCACCGCCACGTCAAAGACCAGCGCGGCGTTGGCGCTGAGATAGCCGTTGTAGTCGGTTTTGACGCCGACTGACTGCGCCATGAACTGGCCGGTGGACGTCCAGGTGACTTTTTTGGCGTCCTGCTGCACGTTGAGCTGGCTGGTCTGGACCGTGACGTTGCCGTCCGACGATTTCACCACCGCGTTCAGATCGCTGCCCACCGGCATCGCCCAGTTGGCCGGGGTGCCGATGAAGAGCGGGTAGAGCGCGGTTTCGGCCTGGCGGAAAACGACCAGATCGTCGGTCGCGGCCGGGCCGGTGGCGGCGCTCTGGCCGCAGCCCAGCGTGGGCACGGTTTCGTCGAGGGCAGCCACGTCGGTACTGCTGCTGGTGTAGTTCAGCCCGTAGCCGTAGGCGAAGAGCGGATCGTAGCTGGCGTCGCCGCGGTTCAGTGGCTCCTGACAGGCGGTTTTGGGCCAGGAGAAGGACAGGCGCCCGCTGAAATCGAAGTTGACGCTGCCATCCGCTTTGCGGAACAGCACGTCGGCCACGCCCTTGCCTTCGGTGCCGGGCAGCCAGGCGGCGACAAAGGCGTCGCTGCGGTTGATCTCGCGGTTGACCCAGACGGGGCGGCCGCTTTCCAGCACGGTGATCACCGGCACGCCTTTGCCGCTGACGGCGTCCAGTGCGGCCAGGTCTTCGGGATAACGCTGCGCGTGCGCCAGCGTTCCGGCCTTGCCGATGTCGCCCACGCCTTCGGCGTAAGGCGTTTCGCCGATCACCGCGATGACGGCCTTGAAATCGCTGATGTTGACGTTCTTGCCCGTAGCCGAGTAGACGACGTTGCTCTCACCCGCCGCTTCGCGGATGCCCGCCAGCACCGAATCGGCGTTGGGGAAATCGGCGTTGGTGTTGCCCGTGCCCTGCCAGCTCAGCGACCAGCCGCCGTTCTGGTTGGCCAGGCTGTCGGCGTTCTTGCCCACAACCAGAATTTTCTGGCCACGCGCCAGCGGCAGCACGCCGCCCTTGTTCTTGAGCAGAACCAGCGATTTGCGCACCGCTTCGCGGGCCAGATCGCGCGCCTGCAGGGCGCTGGCGTCTCCGGCGCCGCTGCGCTGCGAGGGCTTGGTCGAAACGGTCTGGCCGCCTTGCACCTTCATGAGGCCGGAGCGCATTTTCACGCGCAGGATGCGGCTCACGGCGTCGTCGATGCGCGCCTGCGGGATCTCGCCCGCCTGCACCGAGGCGATGGTGTTGGCGATGAAGGCCTTCCAGTCGTTGGGCACCATGATGAGGTCGATGCCCGCGTTGATCGCGGCCGGGCACGAGGCGTTGCTGCACTGCTTTTCCACGCCGCTGGCGTCGGTGTATTTCACCTGGCCGATGCCATCCCAGTCCGAAACCACGAGGCCGTCAAAGCCCATTTTGTTCTTGAGCACGTCGGTCAGCAGGTATTTGTTGCCGTGCATCTTGACGTTTTTGAAGTTCAGCGGCGTGCCGTCGGGCGCCGGGCCCTGGTAGGTCCAGCTGCTGAACGAGGCCATCACCGTCTGCGCGCCCGCCGCCAGCGCGGTGGTGTAGCCGGGGGCGTGGATGTTGATCATGTCCAGCACGCTGGCCTTGGTTTCGCCCTGGTCCTTGCCCATGTCGGTGCCGCCGTCGCCCATGAAGTGCTTGGCGGTGGCCACCACGGTCGGGCGGCCCGACGCGGCGAAGCGGCCCTGCAGCCCGGTGGTGTAACGCCCGCCGTAGCTGGCGACGATCTCCGGGTCTTCCGAAAAGCCCTCGTAGGTGCGGCCCCAGCGGTCGTCGCGCACGACGGCCAGCGTGGGCGCGAAGGTCCAGTCGATGCCGGTGGCGACCACCTGGCGCGCTACGGCGGCGCCGATGCGCTCGACCAGATCGGGATCGTGCGCGGCGCCCAGGCCGATGTTGTGCGGGAAGAGCGTCGCGCCGTACACATTGTTGTGGCCATGGACCGCGTCCGTGCCCCAGATGACCGGAATCTTGACGGCCATGTCGGTGTCCATCGACGCCTGCCAGTAGCTGTCGGCCAGCGCCAGCCAGTCGGCCACGCTGGCCTGCTTGCTGTTGTTGGGCCAGGCACCGCCGCCGTTGAGCACCGAGCCGATGTAGTACGTTTTGACCTCTTCCGGCGTGATGGAGCGGATGTCAGCCTGCGTCATCTGGCCCACTTTCTGCGCCAGCGACATGCCCGCCACGATGCGGCTGATTTCAGCCTCCTGCGCCGCATCGGGCACGATGACGCTGGCGATGCTGCTGGGCCAGTCTTTCAGCGCACTGGCCTGCGGCAGGGCAGGTACGACGCTGTTCAGCCCAGCACCGCAGGCCGCCAGGGCCAGCGCACCCGCCAGGCCCAAAGTCAGCGCCTGCGCGCGGTTTCGAGTTGATTTTTTCATTCAGACTTCTCCAGGAAAGATATCCATCCTGAAATTCGATGGCATTGCGAAAAATTTCCGCCATCATAGGAAGCCTGAGCAAAATCGTTGTATCGGGTGTAACCCCAGGGGGTGCGGTGATCACCCCGGCGGCTCTCTCAAATCATCCTGTCGCCGTTGGCGCAATGAGCACCTCTGCAGGGATACCCAGGCGCTGGTGCAGTCGCCGGAGGCGGCCCTGCAGTCTGCGTCAGTGCGGATGGGGTGTATGGGGCGAGTGTCCATGCGTTTTCTCCGTGGCGGATCAGACCAGATCAATGGTTTCGGCGTCCACGGCGCCTTGCTCATTTTGTGGGATGCCGTCGCTGATCATACGCAGCGACCGACCCCCTCACATCACCCCCAGCCGCTTCGCCCCGTCGCGCAGTTCGGCGCGGAAATCGGGGTGGGCGATGGCGATCAGCTCCTGGGCGCGCTGGCGGGCGCTTTTGCCGCGCAGCTGGGCCACGCCGTATTCAGTGACGACGTAGTTGACCTCGTTCTTGCCGGTGCTGACATGCGTGCCGGGCGTGAGCGTAGGCACGATGCGCGACAGTGTGTCGTTTTTGGCGGTGGAAGGCAGCACGATGATGGCTTTTCCGCCTTTGGACCGGTTGGCCGCGCGGACGAAATCGCACTGGCCACCGGTGCCGGAATAGGGCGTGCCGCCCAGACTTTCCGAGCCGCACTGGCCCAGAAGATCGATCTGCAGCGTGGCGTTGATGGCGACCAGATGGTCGTTCAGACCGGCCAGCGCGGGGTCGTTGGTGATGTCGGCGGGGTGCAGCTCGATGCCCGGGTTGCGGTGCATGTGGCGGTAGAGCGCCTGCGAGCCCAGCGCGAAGGTGGCGATGCTCTTGCCCGGGTGCTGCGTCTTGCGCTGGTTGGTCACCACCCCGGCTTCGATCAGGCGCAGCAGGCCGTCGCCCAGCATTTCGGTGTGGATGCCCAGGTCGCGCTTGTCGGTCAACTGCATCACGACCGCATCAGGAATGGCGCCGTAGCCGATCTGCAGCGTGTCGCCATCCGCGATCATGTCGGCGACGTGGCCACCTATCGCCTGCTGCACCGCGCCGATGGCGGGCAGCCCCACCTGAAAAAGCGGCGTGCTGTCTTCGACGCAGGCGCTGATCTGCGACACATGCACCTGGCAGCTGCCGTGGGTGAAGGGCACCAGCGGATTCACCTCCAGCACCACGACGCGGGCGCGGACGATGGCGGCCAGCGTGTAGTCGGCGGCCAGGCCCAGCGAGAAATAGCCGTGCTCGTCCATGGGCGAGGCCAGACTGAAGACCACGTCGGCGGGCAGCAGGCCCTGGCGGATCAGCAGCGGAATCTCCGAGAAATGGCAGGGGATGAAATCCGCCCAGCCGCCTTGCACGGCGGGCCGGACGGCGCCGCTCAGAAAGTAGGCGCTGGCGCGCACGTTCGCCGCGCTGGCCTCATTCATATAGCCGTAGTGGCGTGCGGGCAGGATCTGGCTGATCCTGATGTCCTCCAGCCGCTGGCGCGCATCAGACAGCGCCGTCAGCAGCGCAGGCGGCTCGGCCGCGCCGGTGGGCACGACGACCGTGTCGCCGCTGCGCAGCAGCCCGATCGCCTCGGCGGGGGTGCGGAGTTTGTCCTGAAACGCTGTTCTGGCGGCGCGGGAAGAGGCATCGGATGTCATGGTGTCTCCTTGTTGTGATCGGTGCGCAGCGGCGTTCGCCGCGCCAGCTCATCCAGATGATCCTGCACGGCCTCGCCTTCACGGTCGACGAAATCGGCGATGGCGCGGGCGAAATCGCGCTGGACGATGTGGTGCGCCGACCAGGTCGGCACGGGCAGAAAGCCGCGCGCCATTTTGTGCTCGCCCTGCGCGCCACCCTCGAACACCGACACTTTGTTAGCCAGCGCCCACTCCAGCGGCTGGTAGTAGCAGGTCTCGAAGTGCAGACCGGGCAGATCCAGGTGCGCGTGCTGCGGGTGGCGCCCCCAGCTGCGGCCGTAAATGCGCGGCGTGGGGCCTTCGTCCAGACCCAGCAGGGCGCTGGCCAGCAGGCGCTCGCGCTGCAGGGGCTGGCCCAGCCAAGCCTGCGAGACCAGCCACTGGCGGCCCATGTCGCGGTGCATGGCTTCGAAAAAAGCAGGCGTCAGATAGGGCGGGTTGCCGCGCTCGTGATAGGTGTGGGCGTAGCAGGTGACCAGGTCCTGCAGCTCGTCCGCATCCAGATCGGCCAGCAGGCGCACCGTGCCGACAGCGCCCGCCTGCGCCACCTGGCGGCGTTCCTGGACGATGTTTTTGCGCTTTTTGCGCTGCAGGCGCGACAGGTAATCGTCGAAATCGCTCACGCCCGGCATGTCGCTGCGCTGCCAGTGGAACTGCAGCCCGTCGCGCAGCAGGAAGGTGGGCGGGGCGTCGCTGGCCTCATCCAGCGAGGCCTCCGTGGCCTGATTGGCCAGCACCGCCGCGCGGTCGGCGTCGTCGCCCAGCAGCAGGTGCAGCGAGGACATCCCGTTGCGTCGCACCACCTGCAGCGCCACGCGCAAAAGCGCGGCGCGGTCGGCGGGGCTGTCGGCCAGCAGGCGGCTGCCCGGCACGGGCGTGAAGGGCACAGCGATCAGCGCCTTGGGGTAGTAATCCAGCCCATGGCGGGCGTAGGCGTTGGCCCAGGCCCAGTCGAAGACGTATTCGCCGTAGGAATGGCTCTTGATGTACATCGGGCAGGCGGCGCGCAGGCGCTCGGGCTGCGCGGCGTCGAACAGCGCGATGAAGGCCGGCTGCCAGCCGGTGTCCGTGCAGGCGCTGCCGCTGTGGTGCATGGCGGCCAGCGCGGCGTGGCGCATGAAGGGCGTGGGCCGGGCCTGGCGCGCCAGCAGATCGTCCCACTGCGCGGCGGGGATCTGCGCCGGGTCGCTGGCCAGGGTGATGAGATAATCCGTGCGATCCGTAGACATGGCGTCATCATGACAGACTTGAATTCCCCCGGGCCATGGCTGGCCGTGCTGCAGTTCCATCCGGTGCTGGGCGATCTGGATGGCAATGCGCGCCGCCTGGCCCACCAGGCCCGCGCCGCCTGGCAGCAGGGCGCGCGCCTGGTGCTGGCGCCCGAGCTGGCGCTGTGTGGTTATCCCCCTGAGGATCTCCAGCTGCGGCCCGCCTTCATGCAGGCCTGCGACGACGCGCTGGGCGCCCTGGCGCGCGATCTCGCCGATTGCGACGGCCTGCACCTGGCGCTGGGCCACCCCGCGCCGCTGCCCGTGCCGCCCAGCGATTTCCCGCAGTCGCGCCAGCAGCCGCTGTGCGTCAACGCCGCTTCGGTGCTGGCGGGCGGCCAGGTGCTGGCGCGTGCGGTCAAGCGCGAGCTGCCCAATTACCAGGTGTTTGACGAGCGCCGCTACTACGCCAGCGGCTTTGACCTGGGGCTGGAACCACTGGTTTTCACCGTGAACGGCGTGCGCGTCGGGCTGATGATCTGCGAAGACGCCTGGTTCGACCGCACCGGCCTGCTGCTGCGCGACGCAGGCGCGCAGGTGCTGGCGGTGCTCAACGCCTCGCCCTTCCACCTGAACAAGGCGCAGGACCGCGAGCACCGCATGGCCGATCTGGCCCGCCACTGCGGCCTGCCGGTGGTTTACGCCCACGGCATCGGTGGCCAGGACGAGCTGGTGTTTGACGGCGCCTCCTTCGCGCTGGATGCGCAGGGGAAGATCACGGCGCGTGCGCCGTCGTTCCAGGAGGTGACGCTGCTGCTGTCGCGGGCTGTGGCTGGGACGTCCGGCGCGGGCCTGGCTTTCGCGGGCGACATCGCTCCGCTGCCCGACGAGGACCGCCAGATCTGGGACGCGCTGGTCCTGGGCCTGCGCGATTACGTCGATCACAACCGATTCCCCTCGGTGCTGCTGGGGCTGTCGGGCGGCATCGATTCGGCGCTGGTGCTGGCGCTGGCCGTCGAGGCGCTGGGCGCGGCCCGCGTGCGCACGGTGATGATGCCGTCGGACTACACCGCCGACATTTCGCAGTCGGACGCGGCCATCATGGCCCGGCGTCTGGGTGTGCGCCACGATGTGGTGGCGATTGCGCCGCTGGTCGCGCCCTTTGAGGCCAGTCTGGCTCCGCTGTTTGAAGGCCGCCCGCTGGACGCCACCGAGGAGAACCTGCAGGCGCGCGCGCGCGGCATGGTGCTGATGGCGCTGTCCAACAAGCTGGGCGGTATGGTGCTGACCACCGGCAACAAGAGCGAAATGGCCACCGGCTACTGCACGCTCTATGGCGATATGGCCGGCGGTTTTGCGCCCCTGAAGGATGTCTGCAAGACGCGCGTTTACCGCCTGTCGCGCTGGCGCAATCTGCAGCCCGCACCGCCCGGGCTGGTGCTGCAGCCGGTCAGGGATGACAGCGTGGCGCACGACCCCGGCCATGCCCACCACGGCATGGCGCAGCACACCTGGGTCATCCCCGACCGCATCATCACGCGGGCGCCTTCGGCTGAACTGCGTCCCGACCAGACTGATCAGGACAGCCTGCCGCCTTACGAGGTGCTGGACGACATCCTGGCGCACTGGATGCAGGACAACCGCAGCATCGCCGAGATCGTCGCGCTGGGCCACAAGCCGGAAGACGTCGAGCGCATCACCCGCCTGATCAAGATCAACGAGTACAAGCGCCGCCAGTCGGCGCCCGGCACGCGCGTGACGCACCGTGCCTTCGGTCGCGACTGGCGCTACCCGATTACGTCGCAGTTCCGGGCCTGACGCGGCGGCGGGCGATCAGACCCAGCGCTGTGCGGCGGTCTCGTCGCTGGCTTTGGCGTCCACCCAGTGGCTGCCGTCGGCGCTGTGGTTTTTCTTCCAGAAGGGCGCGTCGGTTTTCAGGCGGTCCATCAGGAACTGTGCGGCCTCGAAAGCGGCGGCGCGGTGGGCGCTGGCGCACTGCACCAGCACGATGTCCTCGGCCGCTTCCAGCCGCCCGATGCGGTGGACGATGCTGATGTGCTGCAGCGGCCAGCGCGCCTGCGCGGCCTGCGCCAGATCGTGCAGGGCGTGCTCGGTCATGCCGGGGTAGTGCTCCAGCTCCAGCGCCTGCGTGGGGCTGCCGGGCAGGTCGCGCACGCGCCCGACAAACTGCACCACGGCGCCCACGTCCGCCCGGCCGGCCAGCGCGCCATAGGCGGCGCCCACGTCAAAGGCTTCTGCCTGGACGGCAATGTGGACGGTGGTGGGGAGGTGAGTCGGGGTCTGATCCATTTCAGCCTCCGGTGACGGGTGGCAGGAAGGCGATCTCGTCGCCATCCGCTACGGCCTGATCCAGTCGTGCGAAGCGCTGGTTGACGGCCACGCGCCAGGGGCCGCCCTCGGCCAGCGCTTCGGCCCAGTCGTTGCCGCGCGTGTGCAGATCGGCCAGCAGCTCGCGCACCGTGGGCGCCTGGGCGTCAGGAGCCGGCGAGGGCAGTGGCACTTCCAGCCGGGCGCAGCCCAGGCGCTCGCGCAGCGAAGCCAGCAGCAGCACGGTCAGCATGAAGCGTCTCCGGCGGCGATCTGGGTGGACAGATCCAGAGGCCGCGTCATCAGTTCGTGCAGCGACCAGATGGGCTGGACGCTGCTGCCCGCCAGAGTCTGTCCCGCATCCACGCGGATCAGGTGGCTGGCCTGCGCGACGCTGCTCAGCACGCCCGAGCCCTGGCGGCTCAGCGGGCGCAGGCGGCCGTCGGCATCGGGCGTCAGGCGCAGGAACTCGCAGCGTTTGAGATCGCCCTGCACATCCTGCGCCAGCACGCCGCCCACCGCCTGCGGCCAGAGCTGCAGACCGGGCCGGTGCGCCAGGCGATCCAGCCCGGCTGCGGGCAGGCCCAGCAGCGCCAGCGCCGGACGCACGAAAAGCAGCGCCGTGACCAGGCTGGACACCGGGTTGCCGGGCAGGCCGATGAAGGGCACGGCACCCTGCGCCGTGCTGATGCGGCCCAGCGCCAGCGGCTTGCCGGGCTTCATGGCCACGCGCCAGCTGTGCAGCGCGCCGACAGCCTCCAGCGCGTCCTTGACGTGATCCTCGCCCCCCACCGAAACGCCGCCGGTGCTCAGCACCAGATCGGCGCAGGCGGCGGCGTCGAGCAGGCTCTGGCGCATCGCGTCGAAGTTGTCGCGCACGTGCACGACCTGAACCAGCTCAGCGTCCCAGGCGGTCAGCAGCGGGCGCAGCGCGTGGCGCGTGCTGCTGTAGACGCCACCGTGCGCCAGCGGCTGGCCGGGCTCGGTCAGCTCGTCGCCGGTGGTCAGCAGCGCGACGCGCAGGCGCGGCCGCACGCTGGCGTGGCTCAGGCCCAGCGAGGCCAGCAGCGCCAGATCAACGGCCTGCAGCGCCTGCTGCGCGCGCAGCACGGTCTGGCCCTGCGTCAGGTCTTCGCCCCGGCGGCGGATGTGCTGGCCGGGGTAGAGCGGGCGCTCGTCCAGCACCAGAACGCCGTCGCTGACTTGCGCGTGCTCCTGCATGACGATGTGCGTGCTGCCGGGCGGCACGGGCGCGCCGGTGAAAATGCGCGCCGCTTCTCCGGGCGCCAGCGGCTGGCCGGTCTGCCCGGCGGCGATGCGCTGTGTCACGGTGTAGCGCGCGGTTTGTGCGTTATCGCCTTCAGGCGCAGCCAGCGCATAGCCATCCATGGCGCTGTTGTCAAATGCGGGCACGGCCATGGGCGCGATCACGTCCTGCGCCAGGTGGCGGCTCAGCAGGTGGTCCAGCGGCAGGGATTGCGCTGCGCCGTCGCGGGCGCGCCAGCCTGGCTCGGTCAGCCAGCGCGGCAGCTGCGCGATGAAATCATCGACGCTGATCAGGGGTTCGGCCACGTTCAGCCTCCGGTCTGGGACATGAAACGCACGATCTGCCCGGGCGTTTCGACAAAGTGATGGCGCTCGGGCTTGTGGGCCAGTGCCTGCAGGATGGCGTCGCGCAGGTCGGCGTCGCTGGCGCCTTCGCGCAACTGCCGGCCCAGCGGCACGGCATCGTTCTGGCCCAGGCACAGGTAAAGCGTGCCGTCCACGCCCAGACGCACGCGGTTGCAGGTGGCGCAGAAATGCTGCGACAGCGGGGTGATGACGCCCAGGCTCATGCGGCCTGCAGTGCTGTTCCGGGCGGCGCTCTTGGGGGCGTGCCAGTAGCGCGCCGGGCCCGCGCCGGGTGCTTCGAGCGCAGAGCGCGCGCTGCTGTCCGCAGCCATGGGGTCGGCCTCGGGGATCAAGCCAAAGCGCTGGGCCAGCTCGGCGCCACGCTGCGTCAGGTCCAGCCCGGTCGCGGCCTGGCCGGTGTGGCCCATGGGCATGGGCTCGATCAGGCGCAGGATCAGGCCGTGTTCCAGCGCGAACGCCACCAGATCGTCCAGTTCGTCGTCGTTCACCCCGGCCTGAACCACGGTGTTGATTTTGACCGGCGCCAGACCGACGCGGCTGGCGGTGGCGATGCCGCGCAGCACATCGTCCAGCACGTCGCGTTTGGTGATGGCGGCAAAGCGCTCGCGGCGCAGGCTGTCCAGGCTGACGTTCAGGCGGCTCACGCCCGCGTCTTTCAGGCCCTGCGCCATGCGGTGCAGCTGCGAGGCGTTGGTGGTCAGCGACAGATCCTGCAGGCCGGGCAGGGCGCTGATGGTGGCGGCCAGACCGGTCACGCCCCGGCGCAGCAGCGGCTCGCCGCCGGTCAGGCGCACCTTGTTCACGCCCATGCCGACAAAAACACCGACCAGGCGGGCCATTTCGTCCAGCGTCAGCCAGTGTTCGGGCTCTTCAAACCCCCGGAATCCTTCGGGGATGCAGTAGGTGCAGCGCATGTCGCAGCGGTCGGTGACCGAGACGCGCAAATAGTGGATGTGACGGCCGTGCCCGTCCAGCAACCGGGGTGAGGCAGGCGTGTGAGGATGATTCATCCTGACATTTTAGGGGAGGACCCCTTGGGCGCGTATCCTCCAGATGGGGAAGGCCGCGAGGCTGGAAGGGGGAGTTCAGCCCGGCGTGCGCCGCGCCGCGCTTTGGGGCAGCCAGGGCGCCAGCGCCAGCGCCTGACGCTGCGCCGCGCCCCGGTGCTCGGCCAGCGCGACATCAAAATCCCGGCTTGAAGGGCGCGGCCAGGGCAGTTGCTGAGGGGCTGTCGGGGCGGTATTCCACGCAGCGAGTGCGGCCAGCACCAGCGTCACGGCAGCCTCCAGCCCCGTGGAGCGTCGGGCCAGACCGTGCTGCAGCGCCCAGTTGGCCGCCTGCGCGAAGTTGAAGGTCGAAGGGCCCAGCACAATCGGGCAGTGGCAGGCCAGCGATTCGATCAGGTTCTGCCCGCCCAGCGGCTGGAAGCTGCCGCCCAGCAGGGCCAGATCGGCCATGGCGTAGTACATGGGCATCTCGCCCAGGCTGTCGCCCAGGAGCACAGTCGGCCCGGACGATGCGGCTGTGGCAGTTTGCTCTGCGGGCTCTGCGGCCTGCAGGCTGTCATCCAGCGCGCTGCGCCGCAGCAGACGGGCACCGCTGGCTTCGATCAGCCGGGCGACCTCGTCAAAGCGCTGCGGGTGGCGCGGCACCAGCAGCAGCGTGGGCCAGGCGCTTTCGCCCTGAGCCGCGCTGTCGCCCAATGCCGTGCTTTCGACCTGTGCCAATTTGTGCGCCGCGAAAGCCTGCCGCCACACGGCGAGCAGCTCGGCCTCCTCGCCCTCGCGGGTGGCGGCGGCCAGCAGCACAGGGCGGCCGTGCTGCGCCCGCCAGGCGCGGCCCTGGGCCAGGCGGGCGGCGGGCGGGGCCAGATCAAACTTCAGGTTGCCGCAGACGGGGACGCTCGATACACCCATGCGGGCCAGTCGGGCCGCATCGTCTGCGGATTGCGCCAGCGCCCCGGCCAGACAGCTCGCGGCGGGTTGCAGCAGCGCGGCGAAACGCTGGCCGCGGCGCAGGCTGCGCTCGCTCAGGCGGGCGTTGGCGATGACGATGGGCACGCCGCCCTGCGTGGCGCGGCGCACGAGCAGGGGCCAGAGTTCGGTCTCCATCATCACGCCCAGCGTGGGTTGCCAGGTGCGGATGAAGCGCCGCGTGGCGCCTGGGCTGTCCCAGGGCAGCCAGGTCTGGTGATCGCCGGGCTGCAGGATTGCCCGCCCGGCCTCCCAGCCAGTGGCGGTGCTGTGCGTCAGCAGCAGCTGCAGGCCGGGATGCTGCTGGCGCAGCGCATTCAGCAGCGGAATCGCGGCGCGGGTTTCGCCCAGCGAGACGGCGTGCAGCCACAGGCGCGGTGTACCGGGCCCCGCCGCCTGAGGACGCGGCCCCAGCGCCAGACGCCGCGCCAGAGCGTGGCGGTAGAGCGGCTCGACGCGGCTTCGCAGCACCAGGCGCAGCAGCACCAGGGGCGTGAGCAGCGTCGTGGCCAGGCCGTAAGCGGCCAGGGCCAGGCGCTGGCGCAGACTCAGGACCGGCACCGGCATCGATGGCGCGGTCAGTGCGCGGCCTGGCCGACCTGCGCGTCGGGCTTGACCTGGCGCAGCGCCTGCATGAAGCCGTCCTGGATGCGCCGCAGCGCCTCGGGGCTGGTTCCCTCGAAGCGCAGCACCAGCACCGGTGTGGTATTGGAGGCGCGGATCAGGCCAAAGCCGTCAGCGAACTCGATGCGCAGGCCGTCCAGCGTGATGCGTTCCAGCTCGCCCGGCATGGCGGGCTGGGCCAGCAGCGCCTGCACCACTTGCGGCGCCTCGCCTTCGCGGCAGGCGACGTTCAGCTCGGGCGTGCTGTGGCTGTCGGGCAGGGCGTCCAGCACGGCGCTGGGGTCGTCGTGGCGCGACAGAATCTCCAGCAGCCGCGCCGCGCTGTAGGTGGCGTCGTCAAAGCCGTACCAGCGGTCGGCGAAGAAAATGTGCCCGCTCATCTCGCCGCCAAACACGGCCTGACGCTGGCGCATCTGCTCCTTGATCAGCGAGTGGCCGGTTTTCCACATCAGCGCCTGGCCGCCCGCCGCCTCGATCCAGGGGCGCAGGCGCTGGCTGCATTTCACGTCATAGATGATGGTACCGCCGGGCCGCGCACGCAGGATGTCCTGCACGTAAAGCATGATCTGGCGGTCGGGGTAGATGATGGTGCCGCCGCGGGTGACCAGGCCCAGGCGGTCGCCGTCGCCGTCAAAGGCGATGCCAAGGTCTGCGCCGCTGTCCTTCACGGTGCGGATCAGGTCGGCCAGGTTTTCGGGCTTGGACGGATCGGGATGGTGATCGGGGAAGTTGCCATCCACGTTGCTGTACAGCTCGATCACCTCGCAGCCCAGCGCGCGCAGTACGGCGGGCGAGCTGGCGCCCGAAATGCCATGGCCCGAATCGACCACGATTTTGAGCGGCCGCGCCAGGCGGCAGTCGCTGGTGATGCGCTCGCGGTAGGCGGTTTCGATGTCCAGCTGGCTCAGCAGGCGGGCCACGTTGGCGTCATCGGCCGTGGGCCAGGTGGCGCGGCCCGCGGCCACGGCGGCGTCCATGTGGCGGCGCAGGCCCTGAATTTCGTCGCCGTAAATGGCGCGACCCTGCATGACCATTTTGAAGCCGTTGTCGTCGCGCGGGTTGTGGCTGCCGGTCACCTGGATGCCCGAGGTGCCCAGATCAGGCGCAGCGGTGGCGGCCCCGAAGTAGAGCATGGGCGTGGTCACGGCGCCCAGATCGAGCACGCGCACGCCGGACGCCATCAGCCCCTCGCGCAGCGCCTGCGCCAGTTCCGGGCCGGACAGGCGGCCGTCGCGGCCGACCACGACCTGGCGCTCGCCCAGTTCCTGCGCGCGTGCGCCAAAAGCCCAGCCCAGCAGGAAGGCGAAATCGGGTGTCAGCGCTGTGCCGGAAGTGCCCCGGATGTCGTAGGCCTTGAAAACGTGAGCGGGGATGTGCGGTGTGGCAGTCATAAAAATCCGGTCAGAAAATAGGGAGAAAAATCAGCGGATGTCGTCGTCAGGATGAAAGCGCGCCCCGTTCAGGCCCGCGTCGCCGGTGGACCCGGGCGCGTCGCTGGTGCGGGGCAGACGGGCGGCGGCCGCGTCGTCGTGGGGCGAAGTGCCGCCGTGCCGGCTGTGCTGGTTGATCTGGTGCAGGGTGTGCGCCTGGCCCAGGTCGCCCGCGTTGACGATGCCGGCCAGGTTCTCGCGCTGGCGCAGGAAGTGGCTGATCTCATCGACGATGCCGCCCAGCTCGTCCGGCGTCGGGTGCAGCGCCAGCACCAGGCGCGGCTGCTCCAGGTTGTTCGTGCCGCTGCTGGCCTGCGTGCTGGTCACCAGGCGCGCGCACAGGATCCACGGGCTGATGCTGGCGCGCACGACGACGTTCTCGGAGCGGGTCGAATCGTGCAGCGCCATGCCGGTGGACAGGCGGCTTTCCGTCCAGGTGCCCTCGGCGCGCACCCACAGCAGCAGGCTGTCGAAGGTCATCTCCGCCCAGAAAACGTGGGTGGCGCGCACCAGCACCTGGCCCAGCGCGAGCAGCCCCAGCCCCAGACAGGCCAGCTGGAACAGGTTGGACAGCTCGGATTGCAGCGCGAGCGGTCGGCCCTCCACCGGATTGCGCAGGTGATCGGCCAGCGGACCCACGGCGCCAGCCAGCCAGGCCAGACACAGCGCGGCCAGCACCGTCAGCGCCAGACCCACACCGCTGCCCAGCAGGCGCAGCTGCCGGGTGGCGGGCGAGAGCGACAGCGGCGCCCAGGCCGGTTGCGTTTCCGCCAGAAGCTGTCCGCGAAAGCTGCCCTTGCCCTGGCTGGCGTCGCTGAGTTCGGGCTCCAGGCTCTGGTAGATGCGGTTGGGGATGTCGCGGTAACGCCGGTTGGCCAGCACCTGGTTTTCCAGATGGATGAAGATGTCGCCGGGGTGGACGGCCTCCTGCAGGTGGCTGCGGTGTTCGCTGACCTCGGTCTGCGCATCCACACCGCGCAGGCGCTCGCGCAGCAGCAGCACGGTGATGGCGCAGACCACGGTGCCCGCAATGAAGAGCATGGCCAGCAGCCCGCCCGCGTTGAGCTGGCCCAGTGCGGCTGAAAAAGTCTGCAGCTGCGCGCGTGCCGCCGCCCCCAGCCCGCCATAAACCCAGACCAGCGCCGCCGGGGCCAGCAGCGCCAGCGCGGGCACCCACAGCAGGCTGGCCAGACTGCGGCTGGGCTGCAGCACGGTGGTCGTGCGCGCCAGGTCGCTGCTGCGGCTCAGCCACAGCGCCAGCAGGTAGACCAGCAGGATGATGGACAGCAGCGGCGCCAGCACCTGCCCGGCCGCCCCCATCAGCCCCGAGCGCGCCACGCCCGCAGCCAGCGCCGCGCACAGCACGGCGATCAGGCTGTCGGCGATCAGCCCGGCCAGGTCCTGCGCCATGTTGCGCAGCGCCCAGGGCAGACCGATCAGGCGCGGCCACAGGCTGTGCAGCAGTTGCGCCAGCACGCCGACGGGCTCGCCCAGCGTGGGGTTTTTGCGCCCCATGAGCATGGCTTCCAGGTCGCGGGCGGCGTAGGCGGTGTGCGGCGCTTCGGCCTCGGCGTTGCGCGCTTCGCTGGGGTTGAGATTGCGCGCCAGCGACACCGGCACCGATCGCCCGACAAAAAATCGCAGCGTGGACTGCAGTCCGCCCGCCAGGCCCTTCAGGCCCCACAGCAGCAGCGCCAGGCCCGCCCCGGCATTCACCCAGGCCTGCAGCGGGTGACGGCCCAGATCCCCAAAAACGCGCAGCAGCACCCAGGCGCCGACCAGGGCGATCAGGCCGCTGGCGATGGCGCGCAGCAGGCCTTCCAGCCGCAGCGGGTTGGACAGGCCCAGGTCGCGGCTGCCGTGGTCGTAAGCCATGGCGGTTTACATGCCCGGCAACATGCCGCGCATGCCGCCCATGCGCTTGAGCATTTTCATCATGCCGCCGCCCTTCATTTTCTTCATCATGTCGCGCATCTGCTCGAACTGCTTGAGCAGCTTGTTGACCTCCTGCACGTGCACGCCCGCTCCGGCGGCGATGCGGCGCTTGCGGCTGGCCTTGATGAGATCGGGCTTCGTGCGCTCCAGCGGCGTCATCGACAGGATGACGGCCTCCATGCGGCGCACGTCGCGCTCGGCCTTGTCCATGTCCAGATTCCCGGCCTTGCTGGCGAGCTGCGCGGGCAGCTTGTCCATCAGGCTGGACAGGCCGCCCATGTTCTTCATCTGACCGAGCTGGCTGAGGAAATCGTTCAGATCAAAGCTCTCGCCCGATTTGACCTTGGCCGCCAGCTTCTGCGCGGCGGCCACGTCCACGTTCTGCTGCACGCTCTCGACCAGCGAAACGATGTCGCCCATGCCCAGCACGCGTCCGGCGTGGCGATCCGGGTCGAAGGCCTCCAGACCGTCGATTTTCTCGGAGACGCCCGCGAACTTGATCGGCGTCTGCGTCACCTGCTGCACCGACAGCGCCGCGCCGCCGCGCGAATCGCCGTCCAGCTTGGTCAGCACGATGCCGGTCAGCGGCAGCACGTCCTTGAAGGCGCGCGCGGTGTTCATCGCGTCCTGGCCCTGCATGGCGTCGACCACGAAGAGCGTCTCAGTGGGGCGCACGGCGGCGTGCAGGTCGCGAATCTCGGCCATCAGCGCCTCGTCGATGGCCAGGCGCCCGGCGGTATCGACAATCAGCACGTCAAAGTACTGGCGACGGCACTGGTCCAGCGCGGCCAGGGCGATGTCCACCGGCTTCTGGTCGGGCCGGGCCGGGAAGCACTCGCCGCCCGCCTGAGCGGTCACGGTGCGCAGCTGGTCCATGGCCGCCGGGCGGTAGACGTCGGTCGAGACGGTGAGGACTTTCTTCTTTTTCTTCTCGATCAGCCAGCGCGTCAGCTTGGCCGTGGTCGTGGTTTTGCCCGCGCCCTGCAGACCGGCCATCAGGATGACCATGGGCGGGTTGGCGGGGAAGTGCAGCTCCTGCTGGCCCTCGCCCATGGTGCGCGCCAGCTCTTTGTGGACGATGGACACCAGCACCTGGCCGGGGTTGAGCGAGCCCACAACCTCCTGGCCCAGCGCCTTTTCCTTCACGCGGGCGATGAAATCGCGCACCACGGGCAGCGCGACGTCGGCCTCGAGCAGCGCCATGCGCACCTCGCGCATCATGTCCGCGACGTTGGTTTCGGTGATACGCGCCTGACCGCGCATGGTTTTGACCAGCCTGGACAGGCGGTCGGACAGGTTGGAGGCCATGGTGGCTTTCGCGAAAAATCAGAAAAAGAGACCGGACAAGCCTGTCCAGGGGGCGCCCCGCAGGGACACAGGTCGCCGGAGTAAACTTGGCCCATGATTCTAGCGAACCCCAACGCCTGGCCGTCGAGCGCCCACGTCCTCGCCCTGGTGGCCTGGCTGGCCGCCGGGGTCGCGCTGCTGGCTTACCTGCGCGCCAGCCGCTCCGTCCAGCCCTTGCCTGCTGCACACGCTGCGCCCGATGCGGCCCCCGCCCAGCCCGTGCGCGACCGCGTGCTGCTGCTGGCCTGGCTGATGCACGGCCTGCTGCTGGCCTTTGATCTGACCGGCCTGCGCGAGCTGCAGCCGGGGCCGCACTTCGGTTTCGGGTCTGTGCTCTCCGCCACGGTGTGGCTGGTGCTGCTGGTGCACCTGATGGAAGGCCTGGGTTCGCCCTGGCAGACGCTGCGCCAGCCGCTGGCCCTGCTGGGCCTGGCCGGGGTAATGCTGGCGCTGCTTTTCCCGGGCGAATACCAGGCCAGCGCGGCCAATATCTGGGCCCCTCTGCACTGGCTGATGGGCGTGTGCGCCTACGCCCTGGTGGCGGTGGCGGTGGTTCACGCCGTGCTGCTGGGTCGCGCCGAGCGCGCGCTGCGCCACGGCCACCCGCCGCCCTGGCTGCGCGGCATGCCGCTGCTGCGGCTGGAGCGGCTGACCTTCCGCTTCGTCCAGGCGGGCTGTGCCGTGCTGGCTTTGGCCATCGTGCTGGGCGCGGTCTCGGGCCCGGACTGGGCGTGGACGCACAAGACGGTGTTCTCGCTGCTGTCCTGGGCCGTTCTGGCCGTGCTGCTGCTGGGCCGCTGGCGCCAGGGCTGGCGCGGCGCCACTGCCCGGCGCTGGCTGTACGCCTCGGCCCTGCTGCTGCTGCTGGCTTATGCCGGATCGCGCTTCGTGCTGGAAGTGCTGCTGGGGCGGGGGCCGGTGTGAGCGATCCTGATTGCGCTGGGCGGCGCTGTCCGCTTCAGACTCTTTTGCCCGCCGCCATGGCGGCACGCGCCGCCTGAACCAGAAAACCGCTGCGCGTGGCCCCCTGCGACCGGGCGTATTCGTCGATCCGGCCCAGCAGCAGTCTGGGCACGGTGATGTTGATTTTTTCAGCCGGTCCCAGGTACTTTTCCACCGGAACATCGACGACCGCCCACACGCCGTTCGCGTAATCCGGATTGGCCTGATGCTGCGCAATAGGCGCCCTGGCCGGAATATCCGAGCCATCTTCGATCAGCGTTTCGACATGAAGATCAATGGCTTCCTGCACACTGGCGAGCGCATCATCCAGGTCATCTCCTGCTGAAAAACACCCCGGAAGATCGGGAACACACACGCCGTAGCGCAGGCCATCGTCCGAGTGCAGAACAACTGTGAATTTCATGGTGGCCACCTGATTGGTTTACTTGCGCCAGCCCGCCTGGCGCTGGATGCTGTATAGCGTGGGTGTCGGGATATCGCCATCCGGATGTTTGACCGTCACGAGACCCGGGCGGACAGGGTGTCTGAAACCATAAAGAGCATGCCCCGATTTGCCCCGCGTCACAGCCTCTGCTAGTGTCGCGGCTGATTCTGACGACGGCCGACAGGCCCGCACACCATGACTTCTTCTCCCCTGAATCCTCCGCACACGGACGCCGCCTTCCTCGCGGCCCTGCCCACATTGCCCAAGGTGCTGCTGCACGAGCATCTGGACGGCGGGCTGCGGCCCGACACGCTGTGGGCGCTGTGCCAGCAGGCCGATATTGCCGTGCCCTGCGACGGCCCCGAAGCGCTGGGCGCCTGGATGGCGGCCAACGCCGATTCGGGCAGCCTGCTGGAGTATCTGAAGGGCTTTGATCTGACGGTGCGCGCCATGGCGACCGTGCCCGCCGCCGAGCGCGTGGCTTTCGAGGCCGCCGAGGACGCCCGTCTGGAGGGCTGCGTGCTGGCCGAGTTTCGCATGGCGCCCTCGCTGCTGGTGGGCCCGGATCTGGACGCCGCCGATGCCGCCCGTGCGTTGATGCGCGGCCTGAAGGCCAGTGCGCTGCCGACGGGGTTCATTTTCTGCGCCATGCGCCACGAAAGCGCCTGGATGACGCTGGAGATGGCGCGCACCGCCATTGCGCTGCGCGACGAGGGCTGGCCCGTCGTCGCTTTCGACCTGGCGGGCCCCGAGCGCGGTCACCCGGCGCACAAGCACGCCGGGGCGCTGGCGCTGTGCCGCGAGGCAGGTCTGGCGCTGACCTTGCACGCGGGCGAGGCCGACAGCGGCGACCGCGTGCTCGAAGCCGGTCAGCAGGGCGCCCGGCGCATCGGCCATGGCATTCATGTCATGCATGCACTGGAGCCCCTGCAGCAGACCGCCTGGCTGCAGCAGGCCCGGGCCATGGGCCTGCACTTCGAGGTCTGCCCCAGCAGCAATGTGCACACCGGCGCCGTGCCCCGTCTGGAGCAGCACCCGCTGCCCGCCATGCTGCAGGCGGGTCTGTCCGCGTCGGTGAACACCGACAACCGGCTGATGTCGCGCGTGACGCTCACCGACGAGCTGCGCACCGCCCACACCCGCCTGGGCCTGAGCCCGGCGCAGCTGCGCGGGATGACGCTGGCTGCCGCGCAGGCGTCTTTTGTCGATGCGGCTGTGCGCGACGCCGCCGTCCAGGCTGTCGAGCAGGGCTGGTCGGCCTGGGCCTGATCAACCCGGCCGTCAGCCTGCACCAGGCCTGCCGTGCCTAGAATGCGCCGGTGGTACACGGGCCAGCAGGACGCTGGTGGGGAGCACCGGCATGATCGTCATCCTTGAAGCGGCCCGAGCCGGGCTACTGCAGCGCAGGCATTGGGGCGCCAACCTGGTCGCCGGGGTGATTGTCGGGGTGGTGGCGCTGCCGCTGTCCATGGCCTTTGCCATCGCCTCGGGCGCCAAGCCCGAGCAGGGCCTTTACACCGCCATCGTGGCGGGTCTGGCGGTGTCGCTGCTGGGCGGCAGCCGGTTGCAGATCGCCGGGCCGACCGGCGCTTTCATCGTCATTCTGGCGGACATTACGGCGCGCTACGGCATCGCCGGGCTGCAGGTGGCCACGCTGATGGCCGGGGTGATGCTGCTGCTGATGGGGCTGGCGCGCTTTGGCGCGGTGATCCGCTTTATTCCGGCGCCGGTCATCACGGGCTTTACCACGGGCATCGCCATCATCATCTGGGTGGGGCAGTGGAAGGAGTTTTTCGGGCTGCCCGCCGTCAGCGGCGGTCATTTTCACGAGAAGTTCTGGCACCTGCTGCAGTCGTTGCCGCAGTTTCATGTGACGACCACGCTGCTGGCCCTGATGTCGCTGGCCTTGGTGATTTTCTCGAAAAAAATCCCGGGCATGGCGCGCGTGCCCGGGCCTTTGGTGGCGCTGGTGGTGGCCACGATTGCTCAGGGTATTTTTCAGTTTCAGGGCGTGAACACGATTGGTTCGGCGTTTGGCGAGCTCCCGTCCGGCCTGCCCACGCTGCAGTGGCCGGAGATGACTTTCGCGCGCCTGGTCGAGCTCATCGGCCCGGCCTTCACCATCGCCATGCTGGGCGCCATCGAGTCGCTGCTGTCGGCGGTGGTGGCTGACGGCATGGCGGGCACGCGCCACGATTCCAACCAGGAGTTGATCGGGCAGGGCGTGGCCAACGTGCTCTCGCCGCTGTTTGGCGGCTTTGCGGCCACGGGCGCGATCGCGCGCACGGCGACCAACATCCGCAATGGCGGAACCAGCCCGCTGGCGGGTGTGGTGCATGCGCTGACACTGGTGGCGGTGCTGCTTTTTCTGGCGCCGCTGGCCAAAAACGTGCCGCTGGCGGCGCTGGCGGCCATTCTTTTCGTCGTGGCCTGGAATATGTCCGAGCTGCCGCACCTGGTCCACCTGCTGCGCCACGCGCCGCGCGCCGACATCGTCATCCTGCTGGTGACTCTGGCGCTGACGGTGTTTGCGGATCTGGTCATCGCGGTGAACATTGGCGTGATCCTGGCCAGCTTCCATTTTCTGCGGCGCATGGCGGCCAGCATGGAGGTGCGTCAGGCCAGCGCCGAGGAAATCGGTCAGCAGGCCGGGCTGGATGCGGGCCAGGCGCTGCCCGAAGGCCTGCTGGTCTTCAACGTGGATGGCCCCTTCTTTTTTGGCGCTGCCGACAACTTCCGACGCGCGCTGGAATCGGCGCTGGTGACACCCAAAGTGCTGATCCTGCGCCTGCGCTGGGTGCCATACATCGACGCGACGGGGCTGGAAACACTCGCCGGGGTCATCCGCAGCTTTCAGGCCAAAGGCGTGCGGGTGATGCTGTCGGGTGCCAGTGAGCGCGTGCAGGCGCGGCTGAAACGCGGTGGCATTCTGAAACTGGTGGGCGAGAGCAACCACTTTGCCGCTTTCGAGCAGGCGCTACAAGCCTGCCGCGCCATGCCGCGCAGCGACGAGGCCTCCGGCCCGGCCAGCGTGCTGGGCTGATCAGAAGGCGTGAATGCGCAGGCCCAGCGGGTCGTCGTTCTCGCTGCGCCAGCGTCTGGCGCGCATGGCGCGGGCGATGTCGGCGCGGCCCATGTCCCAGCGCGTGCGCACGGTGTGCTGGCTGAAATCGATGTCCTTGAACTGGGTGTCGCCAGGCAGCGCGTCCATGGTCAGGTGAACAATGTCGGTGCTGTGGCGGCAGGCCTGGCCCAGCAGCTCGCGCATCGCCGGATCCATCACCACCTCGTCGGGCAGGTGCTCGGCCAGGCGCGCCAGGCCCCGGCGCAGCGACTGCAGCTGCTGGTACTGGCGCAGCTGCTCGCAGGTGCGGCTGGCGAACTGGATGTCTTTGGCGCGGCGCAGCGTCTGCGCCAGGTTGACAGGCGCCTCTTCCTTGGCGTCCCACAGGTCGACCAGGAAGCACAGGGTGTTGTTGCGCGCCGGGTCTTCCAGAAGGATGTCCAGCGGCGAGTTGGAGTAAATTCCGCCGTCCCAGTACAGCTCGCCCTCGACGGCCACAGGCGGAAAGCCCGGCGGCAGCGCACCGCTGGCCATGATGTGCTCGGGGCCGATGCGCGTGTGGCGGCTGTCGAACTGCGCAGGCTGGCCCGTGCGGATGTTGACGGCGGTCACCGTCAGGCGCGGCGCCTGCGGGCTGTTGAGCCAGTCAAAATCCACCAGCTCCAGCAGCGTTTCGCGCAGCGGCGAGGTGTCGTAAACGCCCACCTGTTCGGGTGGCAGATCGGGGTTGAAGATGAATGGCGACAGCGTTGCCAGATGGCTGGACGTCTGCGTGCCGGGCACAAAAAAGCCGGGCACGCCGCGCGCCATGGTGACCAGCGCCTGGCGCGTGGCCTGTAGCTGCTGCTCGGGCGTGGCGCCGCCTGCGTCCGGCGCGGGTGACGGGGCCTGCGCTGTCGCGGGAAGATCCAGGAACTGCGACCAGGCGCTGCCCCAGGACTGCGCCCAGCGCGTCCAGGGGTTGTCGCTCAGGCTCTCGATGTCGGGCTGGCTGACGCGATCCCAGAAGGCGTGCAGGCGCTCAAGGCGCTGCTGGGGCGGGTTGCCCGCGACCAGCGCCGCGTTGATCGCGCCGATGGACGTGCCCACCACCCAGTCGATCTCACGGCCGCGCGCCTCCAGCGCGGGCAGCAGACCTTCCAGCACGCCGCCCTGGTAGGCGCCCAGGGCGCCGCCGCCCTGCAGGATGACGACGGTTTCGTCCTGCGGCACCGGGCAGACGGCATCCAGCAGGTCACTGACCGTATCGGCGCTTTCGGGGGCGGCGTTTTCAGGTGCGGCGGTGGCAGGGGCAGTCATCAGCCGTAGTTCTTTTCAGCGAAAGACCAGTTGACCAGGCTGCTGAGGAAAGTCTCGACGAACTTGGGACGCGCGTTGCGGTAGTCAATGTAGTAGGCGTGTTCCCACACGTCGACCGTCAGCAGGGCGGTGTCACCGGTGGTCAGTGGGGTGCCCGCCGCGCCGGTGTTGACGATGTCCACGCTGCCATCGGCCTTCTTGACCAGCCAGGTCCAGCCGCTGCCGAAGTTGCCCACGGCGCTCTTGGCGAAGGCTTCCTTGAAGGCGTCGTAGCTGCCCCACTTGGCATTGATGGCTGCCGCCAGCGCACCGCTGGGCTGGCCGCCGCCCTGGGGCTTCATGCAGTTCCAGAAGAAGGTGTGGTTCCAGATTTGCGCGGCGTTGTTGTAGATGCCGCCGCTGGATTTGCGCACGACGTCTTCCAGCGCCATCTCTTCAAACTCGGTGCCCTTTTGCAGGTTGTTCAGGTTGACCACGTAGGCGTTGTGGTGCTTGCCGTGGTGGTACTCCAGCGTTTCCTGCGAGTAGTGCGGGGCCAGCGCGTCGATGGCGTAAGGCAGGGCGGGCAGGGTGCGTTCCATGGTCTATCCTTGGTGTTTGGTGGTGAATTTGATTGTTGTCAATCAGGCGCTGGCGATTGTGCCACGCAGCGCCTGAGCCTGCTGGAGACGCCCGGATGACCCAAAACCCAAGCCGAAGCACCTTGGCCGAACGACTGCAGCGCGCCACCATTGAGGGCGCCAGCTGCTGGCTGATGAAATCCGAGCCCGACGAGGTCGGCATCCAGCACCTGGAGGCACAGCCGCAGGCGGCCTTTCCCTGGTTTGGCGTGCGCAATTACCAGGCGCGCAACTTCATCCGCGACGCCATGCGCGAGGGCGATCTGGCGCTGTTCTGGCATTCGTCGTGCCCGCAGCCCGGCATTGCGGGGCTGTGCGAGATCATCTCGCCTGCGGTTCCTGACCCGACGCAGTTCGATCCGGCCAGCCCGTACTTTGATGCGGCCAGCCGCCCGGACGCGCCGCGCTGGCTGCAGCGCGACGTGCGCTTTGTGGCGCGCACCCGCCTGGTCGCCCCGGCGGAACTGCGCGCGCACCCGGCGCTGCAGGGTCTGCGCGTGCTGGCGCGCGGCAACCGGCTGTCGGTGATGCCCGTCGAGTCCGCCCACTGGGCGGTGATCACGCAGGAGATTCTGGCCCTGGCCTGAAGCGCCGCAGTCGCTGAAACTGAAGCGTCAGGGCATGGGCACGACGCGCACCAGCGCCATGCTCAGGTTGTCGCCCCGGCCGTTGGCGCGGGTGCGGGCCTTGGTCATCAACAGCTCGGCAGCGGCACGCGGCGCCAGGGCGGTCAGGACGCGGGCGAACTCTTCGGGCTTGTAGTAATGCCACAAGCCGTCGCTGCAGACCAGCACGCAGTCGCCCACGGCAAGCTGCGCCGTGCTGGACGTCTGCGGCGGCTCGTGCTGGGTGCCCAGACAGCCGACCAGCAGGTTGGCCTGCGGGTGGGCTGCGGCTTCGGCCAGCGGCACGCGGCCCTCGTCAACCAGCTGCTGCACGTAGGAATGATCTTTGGTGCAGCTGAGCATTTTCCCGTCGCGGAAGTGGTAGACGCGGCTGTCGCCCGCGTGCGCGATGCTCAGGGTCAGGTCGGGTTCGATGATGCAGCCGGCAAAGGTGCTGTGCGGTTCTTCCTCGGACGTGATGGCCGTCAGGCGGATCATCAGGTGCGATTCGCTGACCATCTGCAGCAGGATGCTGGTGGCCTTGTCCTGACCGACGACGAAGCGGTCGAAAATCTGCCGCGAGGTCATGATGACCTGCTCGGACGCCTTGCGCCCGCCGCTTTTGCCGCCCATGCCGTCGGCCAGCAGCAGCGCCAGGCAGCCGTTGACGCGGTGGTGCGGCACCATTTCGACCTGATCCTGCTGGTATTCGCGGTCGCCCTGGTTGATGGCGGTGACGATCTCCAGCCGGTGGCCTTTTTTCGAGGCTTGGGCGGCTGGGGCAGGCGTGGCAGGGGGCGCGGCGAGGGTCTGGCTCATGGTTGTCTAGCTTAGCCCAAAGCCCCGTGGTGCGGACAGGGATGGTCGTTCGAACAGGGCCTGATTCCCCGGGCATCTGCGGCCCACATGCAGGCACAATGCGGGCCTGAAAGGGCAGGGCATGCAAGGCACGGACAGCGCAAAGGTTGAGGGCAGCGGCGGCGGGGGCGACCTGGCGGCGCAGGTGGCGCATGTGTTTGCGCCCGGCGGCACGCTGTCGCTGGCGGCCCATCTGGGCGGCGTGACCTACCAGCCGCGCCCCGGCCAGCAGGACATGGCGCAGGCGGTGTCGCAGGCCATCGCAGCCAGCGACACGCTGCTGGTTGAAGCCGGTACGGGCGTGGGCAAGACCTACGGCTATCTGGTGCCGGTGATGCTGTCCGGGCGCCGCGCCCTGATCAGCACAGCGACCAAAAGCCTGCAGGACCAGCTTTTCGCCCGCGATATTCCGCGCCTGCGGGATCTTTTGGGCGTGCCGGTGCAGGTGGCGCTGCTCAAGGGCCGGGCCAACTATCTGTGCCAGGAGCATCTGGCCCAGCTGCAGGACGGCCCCGACATGCCGCTGGCGGTCTGGGAGCAGAAACTGCTGGAGCGCATCACCCGCTGGGCCAGCCGCACCATGGACGGTGATCTGTCGCACATGCCGGGCATCGAGCAGGCGGTGCAGTTGCGCGCCCGCGTCACCTCGACCCGCGAGAGCTGCCTGGGCGCCGATTGTCCGCACGCGAAGGATTGCTTCGTCAACCGCGCCCGGCGCAACGCCATGGACGCTGACGTGGTCGTCATCAATCACCACCTGTTTTTTGCCGATGCGGCGCTGCGCGAGACCGGCTTTGCCGAGCTGCTGCCCAGTGTGGAAACCGTGGTTTTCGACGAGGCCCACCAGCTCATCGACGTGGGCGTGGCGTTTCTGGGCGTGCAGTTCAGCACCGCGCAGGTGCTGGAGCTGGCCCGCGAGGCCCACCCCGTGGCCGCGTTGCACGCCAAAGGCCTGCAGCCCTGGGACGAGCTGCTGCTGGCGCTGGAACGCAGCGCCGCCGCTTTCGCCGACCGCGCTTTTGCCCGTCTGGCCGAAATGGGCCACGACGTCACGCGCCTGCCCACGCGCCAGGAGCAGCCGCTGCGCATCCCGGCCGACACGCTGGACTGGGCCGAGCTGGACTGGTCCTGGGCGCAGGATTTCCAGCGCTGGCAGGCGGCGCTGCAGTCGGTGCGCGAGATCAGCCCCGACATCGACGCCCTGATCGAGCGCGGCAACGAGCTGCTGGCCCGCGTGCAGACGCTGGCCCAGCCGCTGCCGCTGGACCACGTGCGCTGGCTGGAGGTCGGCCAGCAGCTGCGCTGGCTGCAGTCTCCGCTGGACATCCGCGACCTGCTGGCGCAGCAGCGGGCGCTGGGGCCGCGCGCCTGGGTCTACACCTCGGCGACGCTGGGGAACGAGCCCCAGTTGCGCTGGTTCTCGCACGCCGCCGGGCTGGAGTGGGCGCAGCGCCTGGTGGTGCCCAGCCCCTTCGATTACCCCAAAAACGCCCGCCTGTGGGTGCCCTCGCACCTGGCGCTGCCGGGCGATCCGGCGCACACCGACAGCGTGGCGCGCATGGGCGCCCACCTGGCGCACCGCTTGGGCGGACGCACCTTTGTGCTGGTGACCTCGCTGCGCGCCATGCGCCAGATCGGCGAGCTGCTGCGCACCACGCTGGCCGAACTGCGCGCCACGCAGGCCGCGCTGGACCCGGGCGGGCCGCTGGCGCCGCCGCTCACCGTCTGGGTCCAGGGCGAACAGCCCAAATCGGCGCTGGTCGAAGGCTTTCTGCAGGGCCGCGCGGTGCTGGTGGGTTCGCACACCTTCTGGGAGGGCGTGGACGTGCCCGGCGAAGCGCTGCAGTGCGTGGTCATCGACAAGCTGCCGTTCAATCCGCCGGACGACCCGATTTTCCGGGCGCGCGAGCGCCGCGTCACCGAATCAGGCGGCAATGCCTTCGCGCAACTGCAGCTCGTGGATGCGGCGATTGCGCTCAAGCAGGGCGCGGGGCGGCTGATCCGCACCGAAACCGATCGTGGTCTGCTGGTCATCGCCGATGTGCGTCTGGTGCAGAAATCGTATGGCCGCCAGTTGCTGGGCGCGCTGCCGCCCATGACGCGGCTGCAGCGCTGGCCCGAGGTGCAGCAGTGGCTGGCCGATCTGGCCGGTGTGGCCTCAGCCGAAGGGGCCGCCCATGCCGGGTGATGGCCGCACGCCGCAGCTCGACGCGCTGCGCGGCCTGGCCGTGCTGTGGATGGTGGCGTTTCACTTCAGCTTTGATCTGAACTGGCTGGGCTTCATCCGGCCGCCGTTCAACTTCTACACCGACCCGATCTGGACGCTGCAGCGCGTGGCCATCGTCAGCCTGTTTCTGCTGTGCTCGGGCGCGGCGGTGGCGCTGGGCGATGCCACGCAGCGCGGGGCGGGGCGCTTCTGGCGGCGCTGGGCGCAGATTGCGGGCAGTGCGGCGCTGGTCAGCCTGGGCTCGTGGGCGATTTTTCCGGGCAGCTGGATCAGCTTTGGCGTGCTGCACGCGGTGGCGGCGATGCTGCTGATCCAGCGTGGGCTGCGCGCGGTGCTGCTGCGCTGGGGCGGCCCGGCTGGCAGGGCGCTGGCCGCGCAGCCGCTGCTGTGGCTGGCTCTGGCGGCGGCTGTGCTGGCGCTGTGGCTGGGCGTGCAGCACCCGTGGTTTGACACGCGCTGGACCAATCCCCTGGGCCTTGTGACGCACAAGCCCATCACGGAAGATTACGTGCCGCTGGCCCCGTGGCTGGCGCCCTTTTTCATCGGGTATGCTTGCGCGCAGGCGCTGCAGCGGCGCCCGGGCTGGGTGCGGCAACTGCGCCATTGTCCGGCCGGACCGGCTGGCCTGCGCTGGCTGGGTTCGCACACGCTGAGCATTTATCTGCTGCACCAGCCGCTGCTGCTGGGCGGCCTGTGGGCTCTGCGCCATTGGGTCGGAGTCTGAAGAAAGGAAACGGCCATGGCTGGCACGCGCATTCTGTTCGGTTTTCATGCGGTGACGGTCCGCCTCAAGGTGGCTCCGGCCACGGTGGGCGCGCTGTATGTGCAGCCCGAGCGCCACGACGGCCGCATGCGCCAGCTGCTGCAGCGCGCCGAGGCCGCGGGCCTGACTGTGCAGCACGCCGATGCCACGCGCCTGCGCCAGCTCGCGGGCAATGACCGCCACCAGGGCGTGGTCGCGCAGGTGCAGGAGCTGCCACGTCAGCACAGCCTGGACGCGGTGCTGGACGAGGTGGAAGGCCCACCGCTTCTGCTGGTGCTGGACGGCGTGACCGATCCGCACAATATGGGCGCCTGCCTGCGCGTGGCCGATGGGGCGGGCGCGCACGCGGTCGTCGTGCCCAAGGACCACGCGGTCGGCCTGAACGCCACGGTGTCCAAGGTGGCCAGCGGCGCGGCCGAGGTCATGCCCTTCCTGATGGTGACCAACCTGGCGCGCAGCCTGACCGAGCTGAAAGAGCGCGACATCCGCATCATCGGCACCAGCGACGATGCGCCCGATTCGCTCTACGACATCGACCTGTCCGGCCCGGTGGCCTGGGTGCTGGGCGCCGAAGGCCCGGGCATGCGTCAGCTCACGCGCAAAACCTGCGACCATCTGGTCCACATTCCCATGCGCGGCACGGTAGACAGCCTCAACGTGTCTGTCGCCGCCGGCATCTGCCTCTACGAAACCCTGCGCCAGCGCAAGCCAGCTGGCTGAATCCCTGACCTGTCCGGAGCTTTTTCATGTCCCTGCCCAATGTCATCGCCGTGCGCCACCCGCTGGTCCAGCACAAGATCGGCCTGCTGCGCGAACACCCCATCTCGACCAAGAAATTCCGCGAAGTCACCCAGGAACTCGCCCGCCTGCTGGCCTACGAGGCCACGGCCGATTTCCCGCTGGAAACCGCCACGCTGACCGGCTGGTGCGGCCCGGTGGAGGTGCAGCAGCTCAGCGGGCGCAAAGTCACCGTGGTGCCCATCCTGCGCGCGGGCGTGGGCATGCTGGACGGCGTGCTGGACATGATCCCCAGCGCCAAAGTCAGCGTGGTGGGCCTGTCGCGCAACCACGAAACGCTGCAGCCCGAGCCCTATTTCGAGCGCTTTGTCGGCCACCTGAGCGAGCGCACCGCCCTCATCCTGGATCCCATGCTGGCGACGGCGGGCTCGATGATCGCCACCATCGACATGCTCAAGCGCCAGGGCTGCCAGGACATCCGCGCGCTGGTGCTGGTCGCCGCGCCCGAGGGCATCCAGCGCCTCTACGAGGCCCACCCCGACGTGCGCTGCTGGACAGCGGCCATCGACAGCCATCTGGACGAAAACGCCTACATCGTGCCTGGCCTGGGCGATGCGGGCGACAAGATTTTCGGCACCAAACTCGACTGATCCCGACAGAGACCCCCAACACCCCAAGGAGACCGCGATGAAACAATTCCCCCTGAGGCGCGCCGCCCTGATCGGCCTGATCGGCGCCAGCGCCCTGCTGGCGTCCTGCACGCAGGAGCAGCAGAACCAGATGAAGCGCAGCGTCCAGAACTGGACCGGCACCGACGGCATTCTGGAGATCTACAGCGGAGGCACCGTGGTGCGCCGCTTCCTGAAAATCGACAAGCTGTCCACCGCCACGGGCACCAGCGACGGCGGCTTCCGCCAGTACCGCTTCGGCTATGGCATTTACGACGCCAACAACAACGGCCTGGTCGATCCGGGCGAGAAGCGCGTGTACTTTGAAATCAGCGATTTCACCCAGTACATCTTTTACGGCAACCCCAACTGAGACAAACTGAGCCCAACCGGACTGAACCGGGCTGAACCGATCAAAAAACACAGGAGACAGACATGACACCCACCCGCACGATGCTCGTCCTGAGCCTTTCGGCCTTCCTGGCCGCCTGCGCCAGCGCCCCCATGGGCATGGCCCCGGCCGCTTCGGCGCCGCCGATGCAGCAGACCGCCGCCGCGCAGGCCGCCGCCAAGGCGTATGACTTTGATATGGACGTGTTCCACCCCGTGGTGGCGCGCAAGGGCATGGTCGCCAGCGAGCAGGAACTGGCCTCGCGCGCTGGCCTGAAAATGCTGCAGGAGGGCGGTAACGCCGTGGACGCGGCGGTCGCCATGGGCTTTGCCCTGGCCGTGGCCCTGCCCAACGCGGGCAACCTGGGCGGCGGCGGTTTCATGATGGTCCACGACGCAAAAACCGGCCAGGACATCGCGCTGGATTTCCGCGAAATGGCCCCCGGCCGCGCCAGCCGCAACATGTATCTGGATGACAAGGGCAATGTGGTCGATGGGCGCTCGCTCTACACCCACCTGGCCGTGGGCGTGCCCGGCAGCGTGGCCGGTCTGACCCACGCTCTCAAGCGCTGGGGCAGCCTGCCGCTGGACAAGGTCATGGCGCCCGCCATCGAGCTGGCTGACAAGGGCTACCCGGTCAGCGAAACTCTGGCCAAGGTGCTGGGCCAGGAGAAGAAAACCATGGCCAAATCGGACGCCACCCAAGCCATTTTCTGGCGCAACGGCGAGCCCATGAAGGTGGGCGATCTGCTGGTGCAGAAGGATCTGGCGCAGTCCATGCGCCTGATCGCCAAAGACGGCGCCAGCGCGTTTTACACCGGCCCCATCGGCGAGAAAATCGTCGCCGAAATGGCCAAGGCGGGGGGCCTGATCACGGCCGATGACCTGAAAAACTACAAGGTCGTCGAGCGCAAGCCCATCACCGGCAGCTACCGGGGCTATCAGGTCGTGACCATGCCGCCGCCCAGCTCGGGCGGCATCCACCTGGTGCAGATTCTGAACATGATGGAAGGCTGGCCGATGGCCCAGTGGGGCGCGGGCAGCGCGGCCACCCTCCACCACATGGCCGAGGCCATGAAGCTGGCTTACGCCGACCGCTCCGAATACCTGGGCGACACCGATTTCGTCAAGGTGCCCACGCAGGGCCTGATCTCAAAAGCCTACGCGAAGCAGCTGGCCGCCACGATCAACCCTGACCGCGCGCGCCCGGCGGCCGAGATCAAACCCGGCAAGCCGCAGCCCTACGAGAGCGACCAGACCACGCACTTCTCGGTGGTCGATTCCGCCGGCAACGCCGTGGCCGTGACCTACACGCTCAACACCAACTTCGGCAGCGGCATCGTCGCGCCCGGCACGGGCATCGTGCTGAACAACGAAATGGACGATTTCAGCGCCAAGCCCGGCGTGGCCAACGCCTACGGACTGATCGGTGGCGACGCCAACGCCATCCAGGCCGGCAAGCGCCCGCTGTCGTCCATGACGCCGACGTTTGTGCTCAAGGACGGCAAGCCCTGGCTGGTCACCGGAAGCCCGGGCGGCGCGCGCATCATCACCACCGTGCTGGAAACCGTCGTTGACGCCATCGATTTCGGCATGAACCCGGCCGAAGCTGCCGCCACGCCGCGCTTCCACCACCAGTGGCAGCCCGATGAGCTGCGCATCGAAAAAGGCTTCAGCCCCGACACGCTGGCACTGCTCAAGGGCAAGGGCCACAAGCTGGCGCTCAAGGCCGCCATGGGCCGCACGCAGACCATCCAGGTGCGCGACGGCGTGATGTACGGCTACTCCGACCCGCGCAACCCCGACGGCCAGACCCTGGGCTTCTGACATGAGCTCTGACACAAGCCCCCGCACCGTCACCCTGCACCGCGTGCTGCGCGCCCCGCCCAGGCGCGTGTACAGCGCCTTCGTGGACGCGCACGCCCTGGCACGCTGGCTGCCGCCTTACGGCTTTCTGGCCGAAATCGACCAGTTTGATCCAGTCGTGGGCGGCCGCTTCCACATGGCTTTCCGCAACTTTGGCACCGGCAGCCGACACGGCTTTGGCGGCGAGTTCCTGGAACTTGAGCCCGGCCGCCGTCTGCGCTACACAGACCGCTTTGATCCGCCCGGCCCGTCCGGCCTGCTGGAAGTCACCATCGACCTGCAGGAAGTGGTCTGCGGCACCGAGCTGCGCGCCTCGCAGTCTGGCATCCCGGCCGGGATTCCGCTGGAGATGTGCCTCCTGGGCTGGCAGGAGTCGCTGGCCCAGCTGGCGCGCCTGGTTGAGCCCGAGATCCCGGGCTGACGCGCCGAAGTCGCTGCTGAAGTTGCGGCAGCGGGCTTGCCCCTAAAATGCCGCCATGCCCGCTGAACTGACTGCCTCTTCTGCCACCGCGTCCGCGCTGGACTGGGTGCGCCGCACCCTGGACATCGAAACCCAGGCCCTGCAGGCCGTGCGCGACCGCGTTGGCGAGCCCTACGCCCGCGCCGTCGCACTGATGCTGGCCTGCACCGGCCGCATCGTCGTCATCGGCATGGGCAAAAGCGGCCACGTCGGCAAGAAGGTGGCGGCGACGCTGGCCTCGACCGGCACGCCCGCTTTCTTCGTCCATCCGGCCGAAGCCGCCCACGGCGATCTGGGCATGATCACCGCGCAGGACGTGGCGCTGGTGCTGTCCAACAGCGGCGAATCCAACGAAATCAGCCTGCTGCTGCCCGCGCTGCACCGCCTGGAAGTGCCCGTGGTGGCGCTGACGGGGGGAGGGAACTCCAGCCTGGCGCGACACGCGGCGGTGGTGCTGGACACCGGCGTGGCGCAGGAAGCCTGCCCGCTGGGCCTGGCGCCCACGGCCAGCACCACGGTGCAGATGGCGGTGGGCGACGCCCTGGCGGTGGCGCTGCTGGACGCGCGCGGATTTGCGGCCGACGATTTCGCCAGATCGCACCCGGCCGGATCGCTGGGGCGGCGGCTGCTGGTGCTGGTGCGCGACGTGATGCGCACGGGGGATGATCTGCCGCAGGTGGGCCTGGACGCCCCGCTGGTCGAGGTGCTGCGCGAAATGAGCGCCAAGCGCCTGGGCCTGAGCGCCGTGGTCGATGCTTCGGGCCGCGTGCAGGGCGTGTTCACCGACGGCGACCTGCGCCGCCTGCTGGAGCGCGGCGATGGCGCGGGCTGGTCCAGCCTGCGCGCGGGCGAGGTCATGCGGCCCGGCCCGCGCAGCGTGTCCGCGCAGGCGCTGGCCGCCGACGCCGCCGCGCTGATGGAGCGCCACAGCATCAGCGCGCTGCTGGTGCTGGACAACGACGGCCGCCTGCAGGGCGTGCTGGGCCACCACGATCTGATGCAGGCCAAGGTGATCTGAATGACTCTGACTCCCCAAAACGCGGCGGCCCCGCGCACGTCGTCCACCGGTCCGACCGATGCCGTGTCTGTCCGCTGGCCGCGTCTGTGGCGCGAGCACCTGCAGGCGCATCCGGTGCAGACGCTGATCGTCGATGTCGATGGCGTGCTGACCGACGGCCGCATCTGGATCAGCGCCGAAGGCGAATCGCTGAAATCCTTCAGCGTGCTGGACGGGCAGGGGCTCAAGCTGCTGCAGCAGGCGGGGGTGGATGTGGTCGTCATCACCGGCCGCGACAGCGCCGCCGTGCGCCGCCGCGTGCAGGATCTGGGCCTGGCGCACGCTTTTTACGGCGTCAGCGACAAATGGGCCTGCGCCCGCACCTGGCTTGAAGCCCGCGGACGCGGTGCCGACACCCTGGCCGTGATCGGCGACGACTGGCCCGATTTGCCCCTGATCCAGCGCGCCGCCATCGCCTGCGCTCCCGCCAATGCGCACGAGGACATTCTGGGCGCCGTCCACTGGGTGACGCGCCGGGCGGGTGGCGAGGGCGGCGTGCGCGAGCTGTGCGACGCGCTGCTGTGGGCGCGCGGCGCCTACAACACGCAGCGCCACGCCGACTGCCAGCCCACGCTGGACGCGCGGTGAACACCCTGCGTCCGCCCCCCGGCTGGCGCTGGCCGGATCTGTCCGGCCGGCTGCTGTGGGGTGGCGTGCTGCTGCTGGTGCTGGGTGCCGTTCTCTGGCTGCTGGATGGCGTGCGCACGTCGGATGGCGCTGCCGTCGCCCTCGACCCGCAGCGCCCCGATTACCGCCTGGAGCGCTTCGCCTGGGACCATTGCAGCCCCGACGGCCAGGCGCAGTGGCGGCTGGCGGGCGCGAGCCTGGAGCATTTTCCCGACGGCCGCAGCCAGGTGCAGCAGGCGCGTCTGACCCAGCAGACGGGTCTGCAAAAAACGGGGGCGGGCGCTTCTGCGGCCTCCAGCGAAGGCCTGCTCACCGTCACCGCCGGTCAGGCGCGGGCCAGCGGCACGTCGCCGCGCCAGATCGATCTCGACGAGGGCGCCCAGATGCTCTGGCAGGACAGTGCGGGCCAGGCCCGCCTGCAAGTCAACACCGGCGCCATGCGCTGGGACGAAGCCAGCCAGCAGGTCAGCAGCCGTGCGCCGGTTCAGGTGAAAGCCCAGGGCCAGACCTGGACGGCGGGCGGTTTTGTGTACGACATCCGCCAGCGCCAGCTGCGCCTGACAGGAGCGGTTCGCGCCGTAATCACCCCATGAATCCTTCCGCATCCAGCCGCACGGGCACCGGCCCGCTGGTCTTCATCACCGGCGCCAGCAGCGGCATCGGCCAGGCGCTGGCGCGGCGCTTTGTCGCCACCGGCCACCGCGTGGCGCTGGTCGCCCGTCGTCTGGACGAGATGCAGGCCTGGGCGGCCCACCAGGGCTGGTCGGAACAGATCGCGCGCTGCTACGGCGCCGACGTCACCGACACCGACGCCATGCTGGACGCCGCCCGCCGCTGCGAGGCCGAACAGGGCCTGCCCGACATCGTCATCGCCAACGCGGGCATCAGCCTTGGCGTGGACACCGCGCACCGCGAGGATGTCGACGTGTTTGACCGCGTCATGCGCACCAATATGCATGGCACGGTCGCCACCTTCCACCCCTTCATTGCGGCCATGTGCCAGCGCGGCAGCGGTCAGCTCGTGGGCATCGCCAGCGTGGCCGCCGTGCGCGGCCTGCCCGGACACGGCGCCTACTGCGCCAGCAAAGCCGCCGTGGTGGCTTACTGCGAGAGCCTGCGCGGCGAATGCCGCCCACACGGCGTGCGCGTCAGCACGCTGCTGCCCGGCTATGTGGCCACGCCGCTCACCGCCAGCAACCGTTACAGCATGCCTTTTTTGATGACGGCGGATGATTTCGCCGCGCGCGCCGTAGACGCCATCCGGGCCGGGCGGCGCTACTGCGTCATCCCCTGGCCCATGGCTATTGTGGCGCGCGTGCTGCGCTGGCTGCCGCCCGTGCTGCTGGATCGCCTTCTGCAGGGCCGCGAGCGCAAACACCGCGCCAATGACACCAGCGGGACCGCCAGCGGGGGATAAACCCGGCAAAGCCCCGGTAATTTCTGCCCGTGCTGCGGCGCGGCTGCGACACAATCGCCGCAGGAATCCACGTCGTGCCTGCCCCGTTGGCCGCCTGAGCGTTGCCCGCGGCTGGAACTGGCGCGCCAGCGAAGGATCAGCCCCTATCATCGCTTCACTTCTTTTTCGATTGTCCCGTTTCACACAAGGAATCACCATGCGCGCATTGACCACCGGTCTCATCCTCTCGGCCACCCTGGCTCTGTCGGCCTGCTCGACGATCTCCAGCGTCACCTCGTCGATGACCGACAAGGTTATGGGACTGTTTGGCGGCTCGTCCAGCGCACAGACCGCTTCGCAGCCGGCCATGCAGTCCGTGCCGTCGAGCGCGGCCATGGCGGCGCCGGCCGTGCAGCAGGGCGGCCAGCGCGGCGCCATGGACATCGATCCGGTCCACCCCTTCGCCCGCTGAAGGCGTGGCTGCGCCGCCTGCCGGGGTGGCGCATGTAAAATCCCGACTCCAGTCCAGCAGCGCGGCCGGTTCCGCGCTGCTGTTTTTTGTCGATTGCCCCATATCCCATGATCCAGATCACCTTGCCCGACGGTTCGCAGCGCGCTTTTGACCACCCGGTCACCGTGATGGAAGTGGCCCAGGCCATCGGCCCAGGTCTGGCGAAGAACACCGTGGCAGGCAAGGTCGATGGCCGTCTGGTCGACGCCTGCGACCTGATCAGCCAGAACGCCCGGCTGCAGATCATCACCCCGCGCGACGCCGAGGGCGTGGACATCATCCGCCACTCGTGCGCCCACCTGGTCGGGCACGCTGTCAAGCAGCTGTATCCGACCGCGAAAATGGTCATTGGCCCGGTGATCGACGACGGCTTTTATTACGACATCGCCTACGAGCGCCCCTTCACCCCCGAGGACATGGCCGCCATCGAGGCGCGCATGAAGCAGCTCATCGCCAAAGACTACGACGTGGTCAAGACCATGACGCCGCGCGACCAGGTGATCGAGGTTTTCAAAAGCCGGGGCGAAGACTACAAGCTGCGCCTGATCGAGGACATGCCGGACGAAACCGCCATGGGCCTGTATCACCACGAAGAGTACGTGGACATGTGCCGCGGCCCCCACGTGCCCAACACGCGATTCCTGAAGGTCTTTCGCCTGACCAAGCTGGCGGGCGCTTACTGGCGCGGTGATGCCAGAAACGAACAGCTGCAGCGTGTTTACGGCACGGCCTGGGCCGATAAGAAAGACCTTGACGCCTACATCCAGCGCATCGAAGAGGCCGAAAAGCGCGACCATCGTCGCCTGGGCCGCGAGCTGGATCTCTTCCACATCGACGAACATTCGCCCGGCACCGTCTTCTGGCACCCCAAAGGCTGGACGGTGTGGCAGGAGGTCGAGCAGTACATGCGCCGTGTTTACCGCGACAACGGCTACCAGGAGGTCAAAGGCCCGCAGATTCTGGATCAGGGCCTGTGGGAGAAAACCGGCCACTGGCAGAAGTACCGCGAGAACATGTTCGTGACCGAATCGGAAAAGCGCGACTACGCGCTCAAGCCGATGAACTGCCCCGGCCACATCCTGATTTTCAAGCAGGGCCTCAAAAGCTACCGCGATCTGCCGCTGCGCTTTGGCGAATTCGGCCAGTGCCACCGCAACGAGCCTTCGGGCGGCCTGCACGGCATCATGCGCGTGCGCGGCTTCACGCAGGACGACGGCCATATTTTCTGCACACCCGAGCAGGTGCAGGCCGAAGTCACGGCCTTCACGACGCTGCTGCGCAAGGTGTACGCCGATTTCGGTTTCACCGACATCATCTACAAGCTGTCCACGCGCCCCGAGGCGCGCATCGGCAGTGACGAGAGCTGGGACCAGGCCGAAGCCGCCCTGGCCGAAGGCTTAAAGGCCTCGGGCTGCGAGTTCGATTACCTGCCGGGTGAAGGCGCGTTTTACGGCCCCAAGATCGAGTACACGCTGAAAGATGCGCTGGGCCGGCAGTGGCAGTGCGGCACCATCCAGATCGACCCCAATCTGCCCGAGCGCCTGGGCGCCGAATACGTCGCCGAAGACGGCAGCCGAAAAATCCCGCTGATGTTGCACCGCGCCATCGTCGGCAGCCTGGAGCGCTTCATCGGCATCCTGATCGAGCAGTTTGCGGGCGCCTTGCCGGTCTGGCTGTCGCCCGAGCAGGTCATCGTCTGCCCGATCACCGACGCCCAGGCCGATTACGCCCAAGGCCTGGCGCTGCGCCTGCGACAGGCCGGCCTGCGCGCCCGCGCCGACGTGCGCAACGAAAAAATCACCTACAAGATCCGCGAGCACGCCACGCACAAGCCGCCCTTTATTCTCGTGGTCGGCGACAAGGAAAAAGCCGCTGACGCGGTCTCGGTGCGCGCGCGCGGCAATGTCGATCTTGGCGTGATGCCGGTGAACGATTTTGTGGCGCTGGTGCAACGCGCCATCGCGGAAAAAGCCACGGCACTGCCGTCCGCTCCGGCCGACGCTTGACGCTGGCGGCCGCCCCGTGGCAGTCTGACGGGCTGAATCGCGGCCGGGTTGATCCCGGCCATATTTTGTGGATATAAAGGACACCACCATCGCTACTTTTGTTGATCGCCGCATTCCCAATGTGGAGCGCAAACACCGTCTCAACCGGGAAATCACGGCCCCCGAAGTCCGCCTGAACGGCGTGGAGAACGAGCCTCTGGGCATCGTCTCGATCACCGAAGCCCTGCGTCTGGCGGGCGACTCTGACGTCGATCTGGTCGAGATCGCCGCCACGGCCACGCCCCCGGTCTGCCGCCTGATGGACTACGGCAAGTTCAAGTACCAGGAGCAGAAAAAAGCCGCCGAGGCCAAGGCCAAGCAGAAAATCATCGAGGTCAAGGAAGTCAAGTTCCGTCCGGGCACGGACGAGGGCGACTACCAGATCAAGATGCGCAACCTGCGCCGCTTCATCGGCGAGGATGGCGACAAGGGCAAGGTCACGCTGCGGTTTCGCGGCCGCGAAATTGCCCACCAGTCCATCGGCCTGAGCCTGCTGGAGCGCATCCGCGACGAACTGGCCGATGTGGCCGTGGTCGAGCACATGCCCAAGCTGGAAGGCCGCCAGATGATCATGATTCTGGCGCCCAAGCGACGCTGAAGCCGCTGAACCCGATGGCGCCGCTGCAGTCACCTCCGCGCTGGCTGACAGCCGCGCTTTACCGTTTCGCTGATCTGCCCGACTTTGCCGCGCTGCGCCAGCCTCTGCTGGACGTGGCGATGGCAGGTGGTGTGCGCGGCACCTTGCTGCTGGCGCCCGAGGGCATCAACGGCACCATCGCCGGGCCCGAAGCGGGCGTGCGCGCGGTGCTGGCGCGCATCCGCCAGCATCCGGCGCTGTCTGCGCTGACCCACAAGGAAGCGTGGGCCGAGACGCCGCCGTTTTACCGGCTGAAAATCAAGCTCAAGGCCGAAATCGTGACCCTGCGCGTGCCCGGATTGGATCCGGCGCGTCATGTGGGCGAATACGTGCGCCCACAGGACTGGAACGCGCTGCTGGCCGATCCGGATGTGCTGCTGATCGACACCCGCAACGATTACGAGGTGAAAATCGGCACCTTCAAGGACGCCATCAACCCCGGCATTCGCACTTTCACCGATCTGCCCGCCTGGCTGGACGCCCAGCCCGAACTGCAGGGCGAATCCGCGCGCCAGCGCCCGATTGCCATGTTCTGCACCGGCGGTATCCGCTGCGAGAAATCCACCGCCCTGATGCGCCAGCGGGGGTATACCCGGGTGTATCACCTGGAAGGTGGCATTTTGAAGTATCTCGAAGAGCAGCCGGAAACAGGCAGCCTGTGGCAGGGCGGCTGTTTTGTCTTTGACGAGCGTGTGAGTGTGGGCCACGGTCTGAAGCCCGATGGCCACCAGCTGTGCCGCGCCTGCCGCTGGCCGCTGGGCGAAGCCGACCTGCGCTCGCCGCTCTACACCGAGGGCCTGAGCTGCCCGCACTGCCACGGCAGCCACAGCCCGCAGCAGCTCGAGCGCCTGGCCCAGCGCCAGCGCCAGGTCGAACTGGCCCGCCAGCGTGGTCAGCGCCATGTGGGTGCTCCTGGCCTGTTGCGTGAGGTCTGACCCACGCCTGTTGTTTCTGCGAGAAAACACGAAAAGCCAGGGAAAAGGCGGCTTTCTTCGTGGAACTCATGTCGTTACAATGCGCAGGTGAAAGAAATCAATATGCAGGCTGATTTCCTGATAACTTTGAATTGTGTTTGAGTTATTTTTAAAACAGGTGGACCATGAAAAAGACCGCAGTTGCCCTGGGATTGATGCTGGCGCTGAGCGCCATGACCGTGACAGCGCAGACGACTCCCGCTGTCAAACCCGCGGCGGGCCAGACCGCTGCTGCCCAGGGCACCAGTGATTTCTGCAGGATCAACCTGACCAGCACGGCCAAGATGAAGGCCAAGCCGGGGGCCAAGCTCAAGCGTGCCAAGGCCAAGCGTCCTGGCAAGTACGCCAAAGGCCTGAAGCGCATCAGCCGCAAACCGCAGATGGATGTCTGTGATATGCCGGATAACGAGCCGGCTTCCAAGCCCGTTGCGCAAGGTGGCGGTACTGGTGCGGGCAATGGCACGGGCGGCACGGGGGCCGCAGCGCCTGCTGGCGGTACGGCACTGCCTCCTGTGGCTTCCACCGAGAAGCTCCCCGAAGGCGATCTGACCAAAGTGCTGGAACCCACGGCAGCCGGTCCGGCTGCGGGCGGTGCTCCCGCCTTCGCGGCACCGTCCTTTGCTCCGGCCACCTTCACGTCGGCCCCGTCCTTTGGCGGCGGTGGCGGTGGTGTGGGTGTCGCTTCGCCCAACTGATCGTCCCCACTGATCGTTGCTGATCCACTCTGTCACCTCTGCCTTGCAGAGGTGACGGTCGGGTGCGCCTGTGCAATCTGTTTCTGAACCCCAAGAGCATCGCCTGAACCGCATCAGCGCTATTGCCTTTTATGGCACAGCACTGGTCGTGGCCTGGTCGCCCATTCCGCTGGGCAGCAATCGCACCTCGGCCATCGCTTTACTGCTGGCGCTGCAGCTGCCTCTGCTGCTTCTGGGCCTGGTGTCGCTGGGGGGGCCTGCCCGGGCCCTGTCCACGCTGCGCCAGCGTCTGGGGCCTGCACGCTGGATCCTGCTGGCCTGGACTGCGCTGCTGGCATTGCAGGCCGGACAGGTGTTGCGCGGCCCGGCTGGGCTGCTGGGTGAGAGCGGTCTGCCGCTGGGCTCGCTGGACGCTCACCAGTCGCTGCTGATGCTGCTGTGTTCCATCGTTTATCTGGCCGTGTTTGTGTGCCTGGTGGTGCTGGGGCAGGCCAGTGACCGACTGCGCAACGCCCTGCGCATCTGGCTGGCGGCCGGGGTGCTGCAGGCTCTGCTGGCGATTGTGCTGTGGTCGTTGCGGGCGCAGTACACCTTTATGGACATGTCCATCCACCACGGGGTGCGGGCCATAGGCACTTACGTCAGCCCCAACAATCTGGCGGGTTATCTCTACCTGGCGCTGGCTGTGGGCATGGCGCTGATGCTGGACGCGCTGCTGCGCCAGCCGCCCGGCGCACCGCTGCGCCGCTGGCAGGATGTGCTGGCTGCTGCGCTGAAGTTTCTGCTCTCGCCGCGCATGATCATCCGTCTGCTGCTGCTGCTGATGGTGATTGCGCTGGTGATGACGCGCAGTCGCATGGGCAACACCGCCTTCATGGTGGCCCTGGGTGTGGCCGGTGTGCTGTGCGCCTGGCGTTTTGCGGCCTGGCGGCGCTCGGCGCTGATCCTCACAGCCAGCCTGGTGCTGGTGGATGTGGTCGTGATCGGGCAGTGGGTGGGGGTGGAACAGCTGATTGACCGGATCGAAGCAACGACCATCAGCCGTGAGGTTGCTGCAGGCGAGTCTGGAATGGCAGGCGCTGTCGTGACTTCAGGCAACACGCTGGAGGATCGCACCGAGCCAGGCCGCTACACGGTGGACATGATCCGGGTTCGCCCCTGGTTCGGCACGGGAGCAGGCACCTACTACACCGCTTTCCCGCCCTGGAAACCGACCACAGTTGTCTCTTATTTTGACCACGCGCACAACGATTACGCAGAAATTGCCGCCGACATGGGCGTCGTTGGCCTGGGCCTGATCGGGGTGATTGTGCTGGGCAGCACAATCCAGGCCTTCCGGCTGCTTGTGTGGGGCCGTTCGCGTTTCGGTCAGGCGATGTCCGTGGGCGCACTGATGGCCATCGTCGCGGTGGTGGTCCACAGCACGGTCGATTTCAACCTCTATATCCCCGCCAACGTGCTGATGCTGCTGGCCCTGTTGGCCACGCTGTGGGCCTGCCGTCTCATTCCTGCATCCAGTTCCGCTTCCGTTTCCGTAAAACACCTCGATACAACAACGTCATAACAGGACCCAAGGCCATGAAAAAGACTTCACGCTCGATACCCTTCGTTGCCCTTCAGGGGGTGAGTGCCGGCATGCTGCTGTTCTCCAGCGCCACAGTGCTGGCCCAGTCGGCGGAAACCCTGTCGGTGGGTGCCGCCAGCCAGGCGCAGATCCAGGGCGCCAGCGGTGTTCCGGTCGGCCAGGTGTACGCCCCGCGCGCCATCAATTACAACGGCTTTTTCATCACCCCCAGCATCACCCTGGGCGCCGGTGTGAACGACAACGTCGATCTGGTGGAGAACGGCAAGCGCTCGAGCAACTTCCTGACGATTTCGCCGGAAGTGACCGTGTCGATTCCTTACCGCGACCAGCGTGTGGACATCGGCCTGCGCGCCACAACCAACCTGTATGGCGCCTCGGGCACGCAGAACACCACCACGGCTGAACTGGCTGCGACTGGTACGCACCCGCTGGATGCCCGCAACGGCCTGACCTGGCGCGCGGGCCTGCAGCGCGGTGCGGATGCGGCCCGCCCGACCGCCACCGGCTCGACCACCGATCTGTGGAACCAGGCCGTGCTGGGTGGCGTGTACCGCTATGGCGCGCAGGATGCGCTGATCAACCTGGAAGGCGAACTGGGCTATCAGGGCCGCCGCTACAGCAACAACCGCGCTGACACGCGCACCGCCGATTTCAACGCGCTGAAAGCCGCCGGCCGCGTGTTCTATCGCGTGGGCCCCAAAACCCGCCTGGTGGGCGAGTACCGCGTCACGGGCACCAACTACATCAACGATCTGACGCCCAGCCTGGACAACACCGACCACAAGCTGCTGGCCGGTGTCGACTGGGACGCCTCCGACGCGCTGTCGGGCCGCATTCTGGCCGGTTACGAGATCAAGAACTACAAAGACAGCGCCCGTTCGCGCTACAAGGGTCTGACCTACGAAGGCGGGCTGACCTGGAAGCCCATCGAGCGCACGCAGTTTGACCTGACGGCTTCGCGCTCGGGCACCGACGCGGGCGCCGGTGTGAACACGGGCACCAACGGCACGGGCCTGGGCCTGGCGTGGACGCACCAGTGGCGTCCCTGGATCAGCAGCATCGCTTCGGTCGGCTATGGCCGCAGCGATTACGAAGGCACCAGCCGCACCGACGACAGCAAGACCGTGCGTCTGGGCGTGAGCTACGACTTCCGCCGCTGGCTGCGTCTGGGCGCCAACTTCGAGCACCTGACCAGCAGCACCAGCAATGCGACGGCTGTCCCCACTGTGCGCGCGGCCAACTACTCGCGTAACCTGCTGTACTTCACCGCCAGCATGGGCCTGTAAGGAGAGAAACACGTGATGATGAGCAGTCGACAGAGAGTGAAAACCTGGGTGCGCCAGGGGGCCGTGATGGCCGCCGGGCTGCTGCTGGGAATCGGGGTGGCCTCGGCCCAAGGCGTCTTCAACCCGAAGCTGGGCTCTCCCCCGGTGCGCAGCGAAGCGGCTGCGGCCAATGCCAGCATGAGCGCGGCCATCGCGGCCCCTGTCACGTCGTCGGGCGCGTCCTCCAGCACAGCAGTGGCCCCCTTACCCCTGCCCATGCCGGTCGCGCCGGGCGCTGTGGCCCCCATCAACCTGTCGGACTACCGCCTGGGCCCGGGCGACGTCATCACCATCCGCGTTTTTGGCGAGGATGACCTGTCGCGCGAAAAAATCCGCCTGACCGACGGCGGCACCATCTCGGTGCCCGCTGTGGGCGAGCTGGACGTGCGCGGCCAGACACTGGGCGATGTGGAGCGCATGGTCACCAAGGCGCTCAAGGGCCGCATCCTGGTCAACCCGCGCGTGTCGGTTTTTGTGGACGAATACCGGCCGTTTTTCATCAACGGCATGGTTGAAAAGCCGGGCGGTTACCCCTTCCAGCCGGGCCTGACCCTGCGTTCGGCCGCGTCGCTGGCCGGGGGTTTCAAGGACCGGGCCTCGATGAGCAAGCTGTTCATCCAGCGCGCGTCCGACACGCAGCACCAGCAGGTCAAGGTCGGTCTGGACGCCCCGATCTACCCGGGCGACATCATCACGGTTGAAGAAAGCTTTTTCTGAATTTCATGCACGCTGTAAACCCCCAGACCCCTCTCGCTGCACCGGCCAACTCCGGCGCTCCCCGTCTGCTGCAGTCCGACCCGCTGGCCGCGGGCCTGCTGGACCTGTGGAAGATTGTCTCCCGGCGCAAATGGGCCATCCTGGCGCTGGCGCTGACGTTGGCGGTGGTCGCGGGCGCCATCACCCTGGCGATGACGCCGCTGTACCGCGCCACCGCGTCCCTGCTGATCGAAAGCAGCACGGCCAAGGTGCTGTCGGTGGAGGAGGTCTACTCCGGGGTGTCGCAATCGCGCGAGTACTTCCAGACGCAGGCCGAGATCCTCAAATCGCGCGACGTGGCGCTGCGCGTGGTGCGCCAGCTCAAGCTCTACGACAACGCCGAATTCGATCCGCGCCAGGCGCCCGAGGGCACGCTGGCTACATTGCAGGGCTGGGTGGGCCTGCGTCCGCCCGCCGTCACCTGGACCGAGCCTCTGCTGGAAGAAGCTGCTGCCAAAGTCCTGACGGAAAATCTGGACGTCGAGCCCGTGCGCCTCAGCCAGATCATCCGCATCAGCTACACCTCCGAGAGCGCCGAGCTGTCGGCCGAGGTGGCCAATGCGGTCGCGGCGGCCTACATCGCCAGCAACCGAGATGCGCGCTTCAAGATCACCCAGGAAGCCACCGACTACCTGCAGGACAAGCTGGAAGGACTGCGACGCAACGTGTCGGCCGCCGAAGCCGCGCTGCAGCAGTACCGCGAACGCAACAACATCGTCAAGGTGGGCGGTGCGTCCGACGCCATCGCGCAGCAGGGCATCAACAACCTGAGCCAGCAGCTGACCGCCGCGCAGGTGCGCCGCTCCGAGACCGAAACCGCCTACCAGCAGATCAAGGCGGCCAAGGGCAATTACAGCAGCATCCCGGCCGTGGCCCGTCACCCGCAGGTGCTGGAGGCGCTGAACCGCCAGTCGCAGGTTGAGCTCAAGGTGAGCCAGCTGTCGCAGCGCTACGGTTACGAGCACCCGCTGATGGTCGCCGCCAATGCCGAGCTGGAAGTGGCCAAGGCCAACACCCAGCGCCAGATGGCGTCCGTGGCGTCCAGCCTGGAGCGCGATTACGAGAGCGCTGCGGCCACCGTGCGCGCCCTGGAAAGCCGCCTGGCCGCCGAGCGTGCCACCGTCGCCGCCGTGAACCGCGCCGCGCCGCAGATGGACACGCTGGAGCGCAATGTGCAGAGCACACGCCAGCTCTACGACACTTTCCTGCAGCGCGCCCGCGAGACCAACCTGTCCGAGAACATGCAGCAGACCATCGCCCGCGTCATCGACGTGGCCGTGGCGCCGATCACGCCTTTCAAGCCGAAAAAAGCGCAGATCGTGGCCATCACCCTGGTGCTGGGCCTTTTCCTGGGCGCGCTGATCGCGCTGCTGCTCGACAAGCTGGACAACACCCTCAAAGGAACGAACGATGCCGAAAGCCGCCTGGGTCTGCCGGCGCTGACGGCGCTGCCGCTGCTGGGCAACGCCGATCGCAAGAGCATCATGAACATGGTCACGACCAAGTCGGATTCGCTCTATGCCGAAGCGGTGCGCACGGCGCGCGCCAGCCTGATGCTGAGCAACGTCGATCTGCCGCGCAAGATTTTCCTGGTGACTTCCGCGATCGCGGGCGAGGGCAAGAGCTCCATGGCCGCCAACCTGGCGCTGGCTCACGCCCAGACCCAGCCCACGCTGCTGGTTGATGCCGACATGCGTCGCCCTCAGGTGGCGCGCAGTTTCGGCCTTGCGCCGGGCGCGCAGGGCCTGTCGCAACTGGTGGCGGGCAGCTGTGACATGTCGCAGGCCATCCACCGCGTCGATGACACGCAGCTGGACGTGCTGCCCTGCGGCGTGATTCCGCCGAACCCGACCGAGCTGCTGCTGTCGCAGCGCTTCTCTGACACGCTGCAGAAGCTGTCTGAAAAGTACGGCGTTATCATCATCGATTCGCCGCCCGTCGAGCTGGTCAGCGATTCCATGGTGCTGTCGGCGCTGGTCACCAACACGCTGTTCGTGGTGCGCGCGCAAAGCACGCCTTACCAGATCGCCCGCCGGGGCATCACCAAGATCCAGCGCGCCGGGGGCCGCATCCTGGGCACCGTGCTGACGGGCGTGGATTTCAAGGGTGCGCACAAGTACTACGGCGAGTATTCCGGCTACGGCCATTACGGCAGCAAGGACACCGGCTACTACACCGCTGGCAAGGCCTGAGGACCGGGGAGGGCGCGTGAACGACATCCACTGCCATCTGCTGCCTGGTCTGGACGACGGTCCGCGCACCGCCACCGAGGCGCTGGACCTGGCGCGTTCGCTGGTGGACGACGGCGTGCGCCATGTGGCCGCCACCGTCCACTGGACGCCGGGCGTATTTGACAACCGCGCTGCGGCCATCCGCCAGGCGTGCACGGCCTTCGCGGCCACGCTGGCCTTTGAAAACATCCCCCTGACGCTGCAGCCTGTCACCGAAACCCGCCTGCACCCCGAGGCGCTGGAACTGGTCGCGCGCGGCGAGATCGTCGCTTTGGGCACGCACAAAGGCTGGAAGCACCTGCTGCTGGAGCTGCCCGACGCGGGCGTCCCGCCCGGTGCGCTGACGGCGGTGAACGCGCTGCTGCAGCAGGGCTGGCGCCCCATCATCGTCCACCCGGAGCGCAACAAAGGCATCATGGCCGACCCCGAGCGCCTGCGCCCCTTTGTCGAGGCCGGGTGTCTGGTCCAGATCACCGCCGCTTCAGTGATCGGCGAATTTGGCAGCGCTGCACTGGCCTGCAGCCGGGCACTGCTGGACCACAACTGGGTGGACGCCGTGGCCAGCGATGCGCACAACCTGCGCGGCCGCCCGCCACGCATGACGGCGGCGCGTGAGCTGCTCAGCCTTCTGGTCGATGACGATTACGCCACGCTGCTGACCGAATCCAACCCGGCACGCTACATGGGGCTGGCGCTGCTCCAGCCGGTGGCATGAGCCGCCGCAGCCGCCGACAGCCCGATCCCGCTTTGCCCCTGTGGCAGCAGGGCGTTTACTGGGCGGGTGTGGCCGCTGTGGTGCTGGTGTCCGCCTGGGCGCTGCAACTGGCCTGGGCGCTGTGGCAGGCCGACACCCGCGCCCGTCCGGCCCGTGCCGCCATCGTGTCGTGGAGCCAGGGCAGGCCCTGGACGGCCGACCAGTTCCTGGCCGCCGAAAAGCTGCTGCAGCAGGCACAGGCCATCACCCCTGACGACGCCAGCCTGTATGACGACCTGGCCAGCCTGTACATGCTGCAGGGCAGCCAGTACGACCCGGACAGCGACGACGAGGGCGATACCGAAGCCCGCCGCAGCCTCTACCAGAGCGCCCTGACCACGCTGCTGCGCAGCCTGCAGCTGCGCCCGCAGCACGGCGTCACCTGGGCCAACCTCGCCCTGGTGGCTTACGAGCTGGACCCGGGCTCCGCCCAGCAGTGGCACGCCTGGCACCAGGCGCTGCGCTTCGCCCCCTGGGAGCCCGCCTCGCGCGCGCTGATGGCGCAGGTGCTGCTGCTCAGTTTCGAGAACGCGCCCCCCGAAGCGCTGGAGTGGTTCAAAACTTACCGCAGCATGGCGCCTGCCGCCGAATTCAAACGCCTGCAGCAGTTCGCCCAGGAGTACGATCTGGCGCCGGAGGCGATTGCGATGATTACAATGCAATCATCGCAATAGCCCCGGGGAGCCCATCATGCCCAGCATCACCGTCCGCAATCTCGACGAAAGCATCAAGACCGGTCTGCGCCTGCGTGCCGCCCAGAACGGCTGGTCGATGGAGCAGGAGGTCCGCTCCATCCTTCAGCAGGCCCTGTCCGCCTCCGCCGAGCCCGAAGTCAGCTTTGCCGAACGCATCAACCGCCGATTCCGCGATCTGGACGCAGATGATCTGCCCATTCCGCCACGTCGCCCGGCGCGGCCCGCACCTGAGCTGGAGCCGTAATGTCGGCTGCTTACCTGCTGGACACCAATGTGCTCTCCGAGCTGATGCGCCGCGAGCCCGCGCAGGCTTTGCTGGGCTGGCTGACAGCTCGGCCGGGCGCGACCCTGTACTGCAGCAGCATTACACAGGGCGAAATCCTTCTGGGGATTGCGCTGATGCCGCTCGGCAAACGGCGCAGCGGTCTGGCGGGTCAGGCCGAAGCGATGTTCAAGGCTGATTTTGCGGGCCGCTGCCTCACTTTTGATGCGCGTGCTGCCGTTCATTACGCCCTGCTGGTGGCGCACCGCCAGCAGGCCGGACGACCGATCAGCACCGAAGACGCTCAGATTGCCGCTACAGCCATCGCCGCCGATATGCCTGTGGTGACACGCAACAGTAAAGATTTTGAGGGCATCGATGGGCTATCGGTCATAAACCCCTGGCAATTGCAATGAGTTTGTCGCCCACGCCAGCCACCCGGCACCTTCTCTCCACCCTGACCCCCTGATTCTGATCCCATGAAAATCGCCATTGCAGGCACCGGCTATGTCGGGCTATCCAACGCCATTCTTCTGGCCCAGCACAACGAGGTAGTAGCGCTGGATATCGTGGCGGAAAAGGTGGACATGCTCAACCGCCGCCGGTCGCCGATTGAAGACACCGAGATCGAATCGTATCTGTCCGAAAAGCCGCTGAATCTGAAAGCCACGCTGGATGCGCGTGAGGCGTTTGAAGGCGCCGATTTCGTCATCATCGCCACGCCGACCGATTACGACCCGGAAACCAACTACTTCAATACCGCATCGGTGGAAGCCGTCATCCGGCAGGTGCTGGCGATAGCGCCCGATGCGGTCATGGTCATCAAATCGACCGTGCCCGTGGGCTATACCGAAAAAGTGCGCGACGCTTTCACCCTGGCCACGGGCCGGGCGGTGAACATTATTTTCTCGCCCGAGTTTCTGCGCGAGGGCAGGGCGCTGTACGACAACCTGTACCCGTCCCGCATCATTGTGGGCGAAGACAGCGGGCGCGCGCGCCGCTTTGCCGCGCTGCTGCAGCAGGGCGCCATCAAGCCCGATATTCACGTGCTGTATACCGGCAGCACCGAGGCCGAGGCGGTCAAGCTCTTTTCCAACACCTATCTGGCCATGCGCGTGGCCTTTTTCAACGAACTGGACACCTACGCTGCCACGCACGGGCTGGACCCGCGCCAGATCATCGACGGTGTGGGGCTGGACCCGCGCATTGGCAGCCATTACAACAACCCCAGCTTTGGTTATGGCGGCTATTGCCTGCCCAAGGACACCAAACAGCTGCTGGCCAATTACCGCGAGGTGCCACAAAACCTCATTCACGCCATTGTGGAAGCCAATGCCACGCGCAAAGACTTTATTGCCTTTGACATCATCAAAAAGAATCCGAAAGTGGTGGGCGTGTACCGGCTGGTGATGAAAGCCGGATCGGACAACTTCCGCGCCTCCAGCATCCAGGGCATCATGAAGCGGCTGAAGGGCAAAGGCATCGAAGTCATCATTTACGAGCCCAATCTGGATGAGCCCGAGTTTTTCCGATCCCGCGTGGTCAACGATCTCGCCGCGTTCAAGCAGCAGGCCGAGATTATTCTGGCCAACCGCCGCACCGACGAACTGTCCGATGTATCGGGCAAAGTCTATACTCGCGATCTTTTTGGTGGAGACTAGGAAATGACGAAGATTCTTGTCGTTTTTGGCACACGACCGGAAGCCATAAAAATGGCACCCTTGGTTCGCGAGCTGCAAAAGTCAGACCAGCTTGAGGTGAAGGTCTGTGTAACAGCGCAACACCGCGAGATGCTCGATCAGGTGCTTCAGCTGTTTGGCATCGCCCCAAATTATGATTTGGACCTGATGCGACCGGGGCAGACGCTAACACAGCTCACCTGTAACATTCTACAAGGCATGGAAAGTGTTTTTGCCCAGTACAAGCCTGATTGGGTTCTAGTCCACGGTGATACGACAACCACGCTGGGATGCAGCCTAGCCGCGTATTACCAGAAGATACGTATTGCACATGTTGAGGCTGGCCTGCGAACGCACAATCTGTACTCCCCATGGCCCGAAGAGGGTAACCGGCAGATTACCGGTCGACTGGCCCAGCTCCACTTTGCGCCCACAGTGCAGGCGCGCGATAGCTTGGTGCGGGAAGGAATTGCATCCGAGCTGATACACATCACTGGTAACACGGTTATTGATGCTTTGCATGGTGTCAGCCAAAAGCTGGATGAAGATGCAGTCCTTTCGCAGGCTCTAGCCGCTCAGTTTGATTTTTTGAATTCTGCAAAGCGGCTTGTGCTGGTGACTGGGCACCGAAGGGAAAATTTTGGGGCTGGATTTGAGAGCATTTGCCACGCCCTGCGCGATATTGCTAGTGAATCTGGTGTGCAAGTTGTTTACCCAGTGCATTTGAATCCAAATGTTCAAGAACCTGTTCAGCGAATATTATCTGGTATCAGCAACGTGCATTTAATTGCGCCGCTCGATTATTTGCCTTTTGTTTACCTAATGAAACGCTGTTACATTATTCTAACTGATTCAGGTGGGATTCAGGAGGAGGCCCCTTTTTTTGGCAAGCCCGTGCTTGTCATGCGTGATACGACAGAACGGCCTGAGGCCGTCGAAGCTGGTACAGTTTGTTTGGTAGGTACAGATAACCATCAGATCACAGCGCAAACAAAAAAGCTGTTGTCTGATCAAGCGGCTTACGACTCCATGGCGCACGCGCATAATCCCTATGGTGACGGTACTGCATGTAGGCGAATCGCACTGATTCTCAGTGACATCAATGCTGTCTGATATTAGTGATTTAAAAAATCCCTTGCTGCTAAATATATCCCGTAGGAGCTGCTGTACACTATGCGCATCACGAAAATAAATAAATGGTAGGTGCATATAAGAAATGAATATAAAAAGTGTTTTACTGAAAAATATTTTTCTTCTGTTCTTGACTAAACTCTCTGGATATCTTCTCCCTCTGTTAGCGATACCCTATCTGGCTCGAGTACTGGGGACGGCGGAGTTTGGTAATTTCGCAATCTATCAGTCATTTGCACTACTGGCTTCAATATTTATTGAGTATGGATTTTCGTTGTCAGCGACTAGATCTGTTTCAGCCCATCGATCTGATGCGAATGAGATGGCAAATATTTTTCAGCAGGTGAATAGCGCAAAAATAATCTTGTCGGGGGTTTTATTTGCGAGTGTTGGATTGGTTTACTGCTTTATCATGTCGGGTGAGAATTTTAAAGCCATCACAGGCGCGCTTGTTTATGCATTTGCAATTGGAGTTGCGCCAGCATGGTATTTTCAAGGGATTGAAAACTTAAAAAGCTATACGATTATTGATATTTTGGGAAAAGCTATCTCGCTGTTAATGGTGTTGTTTATCATATCGACACCAAATGATGGCGACTTGGTGATGTATCTGCTTGCAACTGGTCCACTTATTGCCTCACTCATTTCATATAAAATCGCTGGGAAAAGTATTACTCGCAAGCCCTTCAGCTTTGTGGCGGGAGTGAATGGGCTTGTCGAGGGATTTTCAATGTTTGTATTTCGGGCGGCAATCAGTCTTTATACAGTAGCAAATGTATTTTTGCTCGGCTTATTTGCTATGCCAGCGATAACTGGGTTTTATGCGGCAAGTGAAAAATTGGTGCGCGGAGCTTCAAGCTTGATTGCACCAATATCGCAAGCAATTTATCCAAAAATGTCTTTTCTTGTTAAGTCAGACATGCGAGGCGCTATTCGGCTTTTGCATCGAACACTTTTTGTTTTGCTGGTAACGAGCTTTTTGTCTTCTGTCGTTATATGTTTTTTTGCAAAAGAAATCACGTTTCTATTTCTTGGTGCAGGGTATGAGCAGGTTTCTTCGGTGCTTGCAATTTTGGTTTGGATTCTTCCGCTGATTGCGGCTGGAAATGTTTTGGGGATCCAGTGGATGTTGCCTCTGAAGCTGGACAAAGAGTTCAATTCTGTAGTCATTTTTGTCGGGGTGTTTAACTTTTTCGCGGTTTTCTTTGCTGCGAAAAGTTGGGGGGCACATGGTGTGGCCGTTGTAAATATAATTTCTGAGTTTCTTGTTATTGCGTTAATACTTTTTTTTCTTCGAAAAAAAAATGTGATTCCGATTTAAATTTTCAATGTGAGTGGGAATGGATACTTCAATTTTTTTAAAGCCACTTGCGGTTGTGGGTATTGTGTATGCGGCCTTGGCCTGTCGTGCGCAATGGAATCGAATTGTCATTGATCCTTTTCATCCAAGATTGGCATATAGAATCCTGATTTGTTTTACTCTTTTTTATCCGCTGATAAGTTCGTCGTTGGTGGATGGCTTTGATGAAAAAACAAAATGGATTATTTTGATCGCCGCCTTCTTTTTTTTATTAATAATTGATATAGCTGACGCGCTTAAACGGCCTGCAATCGATTTTCGTACTCTTTACAATGACAGCCAACAGGATCCAGCAGTAGCAAATTTATTTTTATTTGTATTTATTGGAGGCTGGATTTGGCGGGTGTTTGCATTACAGGTGGGATTGCTGCAGGGCACTTTTTTGGCTACTCAGCTTGAAACTACGGACTATGGAAATTTCGTAGGGCAGCTTAATAATTTAAGTCTGATTGGGTTTTTTGGCTGGCTGATTTTCCATCGCGCACATTCTGTCCAGAAGTGGATTTATTTAATGTTTTTGCTGGAGATAGTTTGGGCATTCATTTCCGGGTCAAAAATCGCGATTTTTTATGTTATGTTTCCTGCCGCAATTATATTTTTTCAGCGCGGATGGTTTAGGCCAAATCTTAAGGGTTTTGTAGTTGGCGCGATAATTGGTGTTATTGTGCTTCAGGTAAGTTTTGCCTTAGTAACTTCCTACCGTATTGGTGTACAGGTTGCCATTGCTCGCGGCAGTGATTTGAGTGTTGCTGCCATTGCTGATGGTGCAACACAAGCATTTGAGCTTATCCATGACACGACGACTCGTGAGAGCGATGAGTCAGTTAATCCTGGCGTGAGCGGACGATTGAACTGGGCTATGTACTTTGGTAGTCTTCTCGAAAGACCCGATTTGACAAAAAAACTTTGGATGGGTTCGACTTTAATTCCCATCTTTGCCTGGTGGATTCCACGATTTCTTTGGGAAAATAAGCCAACTGTGTCAATAGGTGCTTGGTATGGTGAGAATGTTTTGGGCTGGACCTACCAAACACGTTCCGAAGGGGCGATAACAATTTGGGGTGATGGATATCTCAATTTTGGTCTTGTGGGTGTTGCTGTTTTTTCAATGATTTGGGTTGTAATCACATATTATTTGTATGAGAAATTGCAAAAAAAGGGAGGCTGGGGTTTGCTGGTTCTTTCGCTGGTTTATGTTCGTTTACTTCTTGGGCTTGAGCAAAATATTGCAGCTCCGCTTGTTGCATTTCAGTTGCAGCTTTTGGTGATTTGGGGTATTTGGGTTGTTGCAAATCGACAACAAAAAAATGTCATATGATTTCAGACTTGAAAAAAATCACCTTAATACTGACCTGTTTTAATGAGCAGGAAAATATTCAGCAACTACTTGATGATGTTATAAATCTCGAATATAAACCGTATGAGATGATAGTTGTCGATGCTGGTTCAACTGATGGTACGCTGGCTCAGCTGGCTTCGTATAAAAGTAAATTCGCAGCTCAGCAAATTGACCTTCACATTCATATTCATCCGAAAGTTGGAATTGCCGAAGGGCGGAATTTGGCGATTGGTTATTCATGCTCGGATCTGATTGCTGTCACAGACGCCGGCTGCCGAATTGATTCGGCTTGGTTGAAAAATATTACAAAGCCACTTTTAGAAAATAAAGCTGATTTTGTTGGTGGGTTTTTTTTGCCGGTAGCTTATTCACCCTTGCAAAGGGCCCTCGCACTCTTAACTACGGCAAGAAGGCCAGGTCGAAATTTTATGCCTTCAAGCCGGTCTGTTGCGTTTCGCAAATCAGTTTGGTTGAAAGCAGGAAAATATCCCGAATGGCTTCAGTGGGGTGAGGATACGCTTTTCAATAAATTGTGTCTGACTTCGGGAGCAAGGTATGAGATAGCTGCAGACGCGATTGTGCACTGGGAGGTTCGCCGTAGCTGGCAAGCCATTGCCAAACAATTCTATCGATATGCATATGGCGATGGGCTTGCGCGGCGGGTAACTTGGTCCTTGCTGTCATCTCCACTTATTTATTTTTCTAGTATTTTGTCGGCAATCTTTTTTTCGCCACTATGGTTGTTGATTATTCCGCTGTATGCGGTTAGTTGGCCACTTAGGCGAGGCGCATTTACATTGCAAAATTTTATCTTCGCGCTTGGGTTGGCAGCTTTGATCCAGTTTTCTCGATCGCGAGGTTACATTCGTGGTCTGTTTGACTCGATTAAATATTAATGTTATACAATGAAAATATTGCTTATCACGGCTAATTTTGCTCCGCGGAGTGCATCTCCTGCGGTCAGAACTGTCAACTATGTCAAATATCTTGCTCGGCTTGGTCACGAAATTCATGTTGTCACGTATACCGATGAGTTCTTGACAATCTTTTCTGACGCTGATGATGAGTTGAGTAAAAAGGTACCTAGTTCGGTGCAGATATCGCGAGTACCTGCAGGAATTCTGAGACGAGCATTAAGCCGCCGCAGCGGTGGTGATCGCAAGAATGCGCAATTGGCAAAGAAATCCTTATCCAGCAACCCTCTAATCAGTCTTCTTGTGCCTGACCCGCATGTTGATTCGGTGCCGACCTTCATTAAGACTGGCTGTAGCATAATTGCTGAATGGAAGCCCGATGTTGTGATTACGCATGGATACCCTTTTTCTATGCACTGGGTAGGTGCTCGCATAAAAAAGCGATTTCCAACTCTTTTTTGGGTTGCTGATTATGGTGATCCATGGGTTGGTGATCCCGTTGTTGAATTGCCGCGCCCTCAATGGAGAAAGCGCTTGGATAAATGGCTAGAAAAGCGCTGGATTTCGTCAGCAGACCTGTTGACTGTGACTACTGAGCCCACAAAAGAACTTTACGAACAGCATTACTCTTTTTTGCAAGAGCGTATTGAGATTATTCCCATGGGGTTTGATCCGGATGATTTTGAGTCAATGCCGTTAAGGGGACGGCCTGGTCACCTTGCCGGAAAAATTTTATTCGTTCATGCGGGTAGGATTTACCCTCAGGCGCGTGATCCGTCACCACTTATTGAGGCGGTTGGCCAACTTGCTAGCCAGTGCCCTGCTTTGGCATCTAAGCTGGCAATCGTTTTAGTTGGTGAAACCGATCAAGAGGTTTTGCGGCTAATTAAATCCAACCAATGCGAGTCTTTTTTTCATATTCTTGAATGGGTTCCGGTGGCCGATAGTATTGCTTGGATGCGTCGTGCTGATTGGCTACTGCTTTTTGGGAATAAGGGTGGAATTCAAATTCCTGGGAAAATTTATCAATATATTGGGGCGAATCGCCCAATTTTCATGACTCAAATTAATTTGGCTGACCCGAGCGTCGATGTGGTTAATTCGACCGAAAATGCTGTTGTTGTGCCGAATGAGGCGGAATTTATTCTTGAAGCTTTGAAAAGTGTTCTGGGTGGAGAGGGATCGAATAACTCGACGCATCCAGTGTCTGATCGGAGCAGGTTTTCGTGGCCTGTATTGATGCATCGTTTATCGCAACGCATTGAGCTGATCCGATCTTAATTGAGACTTCTGAAATGCGAAAATTCTTTATTTTGGCTGGTTTTGCTGAATCATTAGTCGGTTTTCGTTTGCCACTGATTTCTGAATTACAAAATCAAGGTTTTGATGTGCATGTTGCAGCACCTGGCTTGCAGTTGAATAGTGATATTCGAAGGAGGCTTGAGCATCTAGGCCTGACTGTGCATGACGTGTCCATGGGTCGTCGATCGAAAAATCCTTTGCTTGATGTAAAAACACTCGTGTCGATTTTTTTTCTACTAAAAAATGTTCGGCCCGATTTTTTTCTTGGCTACACAATTAAGCCAGTCATCTATGGGTCCATAGCCGCTTGGCTGCTAAATGTACCTTGCCGCATTGCTTTAATCACTGGGCTGGGTAAAGCATTTTCTTTAAGCCAAAATCCCGGTGCTTTAGAGCGTCTCGTCCAAGGACTGTACACCTTTGCATTGGCAAAAGTCTCATTAACTTTTTTTCAGAACCCTGATGACGAACAGTTGTTTCGTCAACGGAAAATTCTGAGTGATTATTCGGCTTCTCAAGTTGTCAATGGTTCGGGTGTTGAAATTGATCGATTTCATGTTTCGCCAATGCCCAAAGAAACAACCTTTCTTCTTATTGCAAGACTCATTGATGGTAAAGGGGTTCGATTTTTTGCTGAAGCTGCACGTATAGTGCGCGCCAGTCATCCTGCAGTTAAATTTCTTCTTGTTGGGTGGATTGATGATGGTTCCGATGCCATTTCACAACCTGAGCTTGATAGCTGGATTTCTGCAGGATATATTCAGTTTCTGGGGAAATTATCTGACGTGCGTCCAGCTATCGCCATGAGCAGTGTTTTCGTTCTGCCGTCCTTTTATCGTGAAGGTACTCCAAGGACAATTCTTGAGGCTTTGGCTATGGGGCGTCCAATTATCACAACCAACACGCCAGGCTGCCGGGAAACAGTTCTTTCTGGTCAAAATGGGTTTCTTGTTGCTCCTCAGTCTACTACTTCACTGGTTGAGGCAATGCTTAAATTTATTGTATCTCCAGAGATTATTGAGCCAATGGGCCGTATTTCACGAAGTCTAGCTGAAAATAAGTATGATGTTAAGAAGGTAAATGCGGCAATGCTTTCGGCAATAACTGCTATCAGTTGACTGCTGCTTTGTCTTTATTTCTTTAGTTTTGCGGGTATTTGGTATGAAGATTTTCATAAGCGGTGTTGCTGGGTTTATTGGTATGCATGTTGCCCAAATCCTCTTGTCGCGTGGCGATGAGGTTTTTGGTTTTGATAATTTAAATGACTATTATGATCCGGCGTTAAAGCGGTTGCGTCTTGCGCAGCTACTTCCGCAGTCAAATTTTCGTTTTTTGAGGGGTGATGTATCTGATTATGATTTGCTTGCTTCGCTTTTTATGACTGAGCGGTTTACTTATGTCATTCATTTGGCGGCCCAGGCAGGTGTTCGTTATTCAATTTCAAATCCTAGTGCCTATGTTACGAGTAATTTGGTGGGTTTTGCTAACATTCTTGAAGTCTGTCGACAGGCCAATGTGAGTCATCTTGTTTATGCTAGTTCCAGTAGTGTGTATGGTGCCAATCGTGAGATGCCTTTTTCCGTGTCTGATAATGTTGATCATCCAATCAGCTTGTATGCTGCCACTAAAAAATCTAACGAATTAATGGCGCATTCGTACAGTCACTTATTCGATCTGCCAACTACAGGCCTTCGATATTTTACTGTTTATGGCCCTTGGGGGCGTCCTGATATGGCGCCATGGCTTTTTAGTGATGCCATCTTAGATGGGCGCCCTATTACTGTATTTAATAATGGTGAAATGTGGCGTGATTTCACATATATTGACGATATAGCGCAAGGTACTGTTCTTGCTTTGAATCGGATACCTCGACGTACTGGGCGGATAGACGATTTGAATTTGCGCGCTGGTGAAAGTGATGCTCCATATTCTGTTTATAATATTGGCAACAGCACGCCGGTTCGTTTGCTGGATTTCATCTCTTCGTTAGAGATTGCGCTTGGAAGAACTGCTATCAAGGAGTTTAAGCCCATGCAGCCCGGAGATGTTGTTTCTACCTCTGCTGATACGGATGCTTTTGTTCGTGCAGTTGGGTTTTCCCCTCAAGTTAATATTTCTGATGGATTGCCTCGGTGGGCGCAGTGGTTTTCCGAGTACAAATCATCAAAATTTACTCATTAAGGAAACACCCCAATCCCCCCCCCCCCTCTCCCCCCGGCCTGTAAGTTTCACCCAATAAATCAGGATTTTGCGTTGCTGTTGCTGGAAAATTTTTGACTTTGACGCGGTTCCTTAACTGTTTTCTTGTATTAATTTTCTATTTTTTGCTTTTACGCTATTTTGGGTAGCCTCTTTGCTATATGAAGCGCATATTTGATCTATTTTTTTCTGCTTTAGGCCTGCTGCTTCTTGTATTCCCGCTGCTGGTTCTGGTTGTTATGATCTGCCGCAATCTCGGCAGTCCCATTTTCTTCATTCAGGTTCGCCCCGGTCTGAATGGTAAACCCTTCCGCATGGTGAAGTTCCGCAGCATGACCGACGAGCGGGATTCAAACGGTGTGCTTTTGCCCGATGCACAGCGCCTTCCGCCTTTTGGCCGCTTTCTGCGCTCTACCAGTCTGGACGAATTGCCCGAGCTTTGGAATGTGCTCAAGGGTGAAATGAGCTTGGTGGGGCCGCGCCCGCTGCTGATGTCTTACCTGCCGCTGTATAGCGAGGACCAAGCCCGTCGCCACGAGGTTCGACCGGGCATTACCGGTTGGGCGCAGGTCAACGGGCGCAATGCGATCAGCTGGGAAGACAAGTTCCGGCTGGACGTCTGGTACGTGGACAACCAGAGCCTGGTGCTGGATATTCGCATCCTTTGGCTGACGGTGAAAAAGGTGCTGGTTCGCGATGGCATCAGTGCTGCGGGCGAGGCGACGATGTCACAGTTCACAGGAGCGGAATCGAAGAAGCGGAACTCATGAAACAGATTGCTGTTTTCGGCGCCAGTGGCTGCGGTCGAGGCGTCATGCCTTTGGTTCGTGCACAGTGGTCGAAAGTGCTCGATCCGTATGAGCTTGTGTTTGTGGATGATCATCCACCCGCCAGCCGGTTGAACGGCCATGCCGTTCTGACCTATGCGGCGTGGCTGCAGCGCCCGGCCAGCAGCCGACACATGTGCCTGGCCATCGCCAACAGCCGAGTTCGTGAGGCGCTGGTGCAACGCTGTGCGGCTGCTGGTGTGCAGTTTTTTGAAGTCCGCGCCTCCAATGTGGTCCAGATGGATGAAGTCTACGTTGGCGAAGGTGCCATACTCTGCCCCTTTGTGACCCTGACCAGCAATATCCGTATAGGCCGACAGTTTCATGCCAATCTGTACAGCTACGTTGAGCATGACTGTGTGATCGGTGATTACGTTACCTTTGCGCCCGGTGTGAAATGCAACGGCAATATTCATATTGAAGATCATGCCTATATTGGTACTGGCGCCATCATCAAGCAGGGCAAACCCGGCGAGCCACTGGTCATTGGCCGTGGTGCTGTTGTCGGCATGGGTGCAGTGGTGACCAAAAGCGTGCCAGCGGGTGCCACTTTGGTGGGCAACCCGGCCCGGCCATTGACGCGATAGTCTGAAGGTTTTGGCTGTGGCACCTTCCTCAATGATGCATCTAGCAGCGCTCATCGCTCAAGGTGAGTCGCAGACGCTGGAGCTGAAAAAGTCAACGGCTGAAAAAGACCGTGCCTGTCGCACTCTGTGTGCGATGGCCAATGGGGCGGGCGGGCTGGTCATTTTCGGCGTGACGCCAGCGGGGAAGGTGGTTGGGCAGCATGTAACAGACCAAACGCTGGAAGGGTTAGCGCACGAGTTTCAGGGGTTTGAGCCTCCTGTATTTCCTGAACTGGAGCGTCATTGTGTGGCCGGGGCTTCCGGCACTGCCCTGGAGTTGATCTGTGTCCGGGTGAACAAAGCCCTGCACGCTCCCGTGACCTTCCGGGGAGTCCCTTACGAGCGTGTTCTGAACACCACGCGGGTGATGGATCGGGCCGTGTATCAGCGCTCGTTGATCGACTCACTGCACGCGATATCGCGCTGGGAGACCGAAGCTGCTTCCGGCTGGAGTCTGTCTCAGCTGGATCATGACGAAATTCTCACGACAGTTGAAGAGGCGATACGCAGAGGGCGGATTGAAGAGCCCGGAACACGAGACGTGGCCCGGATGCTGCAGGGGCTGGGTTTGATGTGCCGCGATGGGCAGGTGTCCCGTGCGGCTGTGGCACTGTTTTGTCAGAATAGACATCCTGCCCCGGATTTCCCGCAGCTGCAGCTCAAAGTGGCCCGTTTCCGTGGGTTGGATCGCACCGAATTTTTGGATAATCGGCAGTTTTGGGGCAATGCGTTTGCTTTGATGCGCCAAGCCGAGCGCTTCCTGCTCGATTGGTTGCCGGTGGCCAGCCAGGTCTTACCTGACCAGATGGTGCGAACTGACAGCCCGGCATTGCCGCTGGAGGCGGTCCGTGAAGCGCTGGCCAATGCATTTGTGCACAGGGATTACAGCAGCGGTTCAGGCGCTGTGGCCTTGGCACTTTTTGATGACAGGCTGGAAGTGATTTCAACTGGACTGCTTCATTTTGGGCTTACACCCGCGCAGCTTTTTGAGCCGCACGAGTCCCGGCCTTGGAATCCCCTGATCGCTCATGCTTTTTACCGCCGTGGCTTGATCGAGTCCTGGGGCCGGGGGACATTGAAAATGGCCCAGGTTCTCCAGCAGGCTGGTTTGCCTGCCGCTGCCTTGCGCGAGCAGACAGACTCGCTCATCCTGACGTTTGCTTTTCCCCGTATGCCGGTGAAAACGCCGGTGAAAACGCCGGTGAAAACGCCGGTGAAAACGCCTGACCGTGTCCTTGCCATGCTGAGGGCTGATCCGCAGGCCACTGTTGCGGAAGTTGCTCTCGCCCTGGGGCGATCCATCAGCGCTGTCGAGCGTGTGGTGCGAAAGCTGCGTGAAGCGGGACAATTGCGACGCATCGGTGCCGACAAAGGGGGACGCTGGCTGGTGGGTGATACACCGTCAGAGTCTTCAAACGTGTCTGTTGAATGACACGGATACCAGTACAGAATTTATGCTCAATACCCCATTTTCCCCCTGGCCTTCCTTCACCCCCGAAGAAGCCGATGCTGCCCGCGATGTGATCCTGTCCAACAAGGTCAACTACTGGACGGGCACCGAGTGCCGCGAGTTTGAAAAGGAATTCGCCCCTTGGGCCGACAGCCGCCATGCGGTGGCCCTGTCCAACGGCACGCTGGCGCTGGATGTGGCGCTGAATGCACTGGGTATCTGCCCGGGGGATGAGGTGGTGGTGACGCCGCGCACCTTTATTGCGTCGATTTCGTGCGTGGTCAACGCCGGGGCGGTGCCGGTGTTTGCCGATGTGGATGCCGACAGCGCCAACATCACGCCCCAGACGGTGGCGGCGGTGCTGACGCCGCGCACGCGGGCGGTGATCTGTGTGCACCTGGCCGGTTGGCCTTGTGACATGGACGGCATGATGGCGCTGGCGGCGCAGCACGGCCTGAAAATCATCGAGGACTGTGCGCAGGCGCATGGGGCGCGCTACAAAGGGCGCAGCGTCGGCAGTGTCGGCCATGTGGGTGCGTGGTCCTTCTGTCAGGACAAGATCATGTCCACGGGCGGCGAGGGCGGCATGGTCACCACGCAGGACGAGGCGCTGTGGCGGTCCATGTGGTCGTACAAGGATCACGGCAAGAGCTACCAGGCGGTGTACGAGCGCCAGCATCCTCCGGGTTTTCGCTGGCTGCACGAAAGCTTTGGCACCAACTGGCGCATGCTGGAAGTGCAGGGCGCCATCGGCCGCATCCAGTTGCGCCGCATGGCCGACTGGACGGCTGCGCGCCGCGCCAACGCGGCACTGCTTGCGCAGGCGCTGGCGCCCTTCACGGGTGATGGCGGGCCGGTGCGGCTGCCGGTTCTGGATGAATCGGGTGGGTCCGTGCACGCCATGTACAAGTTCTACGCCTATGTGCGCCCCGACAATCTGCGGCCGGGCTGGACGCGCGATCGCATCGTCGCCGAAGTGAATGCGTTGGGTGTGCCGTGCTACCAGGGCTCGTGCTCCGAGGTCTATCTGGAAAAGGCATTTGACGGAACGGGCTGGCGGCCCAAGCAGCCGCTGCCGGTGGCCCGCCAGTTGGGTGAAACGTCGCTGATGCTGCTTGTTCATCCCACATTGACGGCGGATGAAATGGCCCGTGCCGCAAAGGCTCTGGTGCAGGTGCTGGGCCAGGCCGGGGTGCAGGGATGACGGTCAAGACCTGGCTGATCAGCCGTCCGCGCCGCGCCAAGCAGTTGCTGGTGGCGGTCAGCGATGTGGCGCTGAGTCTGCTGGCGTTGTGGCTGGCTTTTTTGCTGCGCCTGGACCGGGTTTATGTGCCCAAGCCGGACGACTGGGTGCTGTTTGCACTGGTGCCCGCCGTGGCGCTGCCCATGCTCTTCAGCTTTGGGGTTTATCGGGCGGTGTACCGCCATGCGGGGCTGAAGGCGTTTCATTCGCTGCTGCGCGCCATCATGCATTTTGCCTGGGTGTACGCAGTGCTGGCGGCGAGCCTGGTCTGGGGGCTGGGTCTGGATGCCCTGCTGTCGCGCTCGGTGCTGATCATCATGCCGCTGCTGCTGGCACTGCTGCTCAGCGTGCTGCGTGTGGCCGCCAATTACTGGCTCAACAGCAAAAAAATGTTTCGCAAGGTGGCCTTCACCAAGTTGCAGGTGCTGATTTATGGGGCGGGTTCGGCCGGCATCCAGACCATGCGCGCCATGCGCTCGGCGCCCGAGTTTTATGTGGTCGGTTTTCTGGACGACGACCCGGCGCTGCAGGGCCGCACCATAGACCGCACGCCGGTCTACGACCCGGCTGACCTGGACGGCGTGATCGAGCAGACCGGCGCCACAGACGTCGTTCTGGCCATGCCGTCTGCGCCCCGCACCCGGCGCAGCACCATCGTGGATCGGCTGCGAGCCTTCCCCATCCACGTGCGCACGCTTCCTGGCATGAGCGATCTGGCGCTGGGCAAGGTGCGCATCAGCGATCTGCGCGAGCTGGATATTGAAGACCTGCTGGGCCGTGATCCTGTGGCACCCGACGAGGCGCTGCTCCACCGTCACATCCGGGGCAAGACCGTGCTGGTGACGGGGGCCGGGGGCTCGATCGGCAGCGAACTGTGCCGCCAGATCGTGCAGGGTCAGCCTGTGTGCCTGATCCTGGTCGATGTCAGCGAATACGCGCTCTATGCCATTCACCGTGAGCTGGAAGGCTGGCAGCGCCAGCTACGGGTGGATGAAAGCGGCGAGGCTTATCTGGCTGCACAGACGCCGTGCCAGATCGTGCCGCTGCTGGCCTCGGTACGCGATCTGCCTCACATGCGCCGCATCATGCAGACATGGCGGCCTGCCACGGTTTACCACGCTGCAGCCTACAAGCACGTGCCCATGGTGGAGGGCAACGTGTCCGAAGGCGTGCGCAACAATGTTCTGGGCACGCTGCACGCGGCGCTGGCTGCGCGCGATGCCGGGGTCGAGGCCTTTGTGCTCATCAGCACCGACAAGGCCGTGCGTCCCACCAACATCATGGGGGCCAGCAAGCGTCTGGCCGAGCTGGTGCTGCAGGCGCTGGCCGCGCAGGACGGGGTTACAACCTGCTTCAGCATGGTGCGCTTTGGCAATGTGCTGGGCTCGTCGGGCTCGGTGGTGCCTTTGTTTCGCGAGCAGATCAAGGCAGGGGGCCCCATCACGGTGACCCATGCTGATGTCACGCGCTATTTCATGACCATCCCCGAGGCGGCGCAGCTGGTGATCCAGGCCGGTGCTATGGCCCACGGCGGGGATGTTTTTGTCCTGGACATGGGCGAGCCTGTAAAAATCAGCCAGCTGGCCCGGCGCATGATCGAGCTGTCCGGCCTGACCGTGCGGGATACGGCCAACCCATCGGGCGATATCGCCATTGCGGTAACGGGCTTGCGCCCCGGCGAAAAGCTGTATGAAGAGCTGCTGATCGGCGACAACCCCAGGCCCACCAGCCACCCGCGCATCATGAAGGCGGTCGAGGTGCACCTGTCCTGGAGCGAGCTGCAAAAATACCTTCAGCAGCTGGATCTGGCCTTCGAATACAACGACGTTCCTGCCGTACGCCGCATTCTGGCCCAACTGGTCAGCGGCTTTGCCGAGCACGGCGAGGTGGTTGATTCGCTCTTCGTGCAGGAGCACGTCCCCGTCAGCTAAGCCCACATTCCCCTCCCTCGCAGGGGTGGCGCAGCCAGGTTCGTTGCAGGCCGGCTCAGCGCCCCGCCCACGCCGTCAGCAGATCGGGCCACTGCGGCCGCCAGCGCAGCTCGGCGCGGATGCGGGCGGGGTCGATGCGGCGGGATTCTTCCAGAAAGCTCAGGCGCATCGGCGTGGTCAGGCCGCGCAGCTCGGCCAGTGGCACGCGGGGCAGGCGGGGGCGGCCTGTGGCGTCGGCCAAGGCGTCCAGATCATCGCCCTGGCGGGTGCAGGCCTGATCGCGCAGGTGGTAGACGCGGCCCGCCGGCGCGCGCCAATGGGCCAGCCACAGGGCGCGGGCCAAGTCGTCGGCGTGGATGCGGTTGACCCAGACATCGTCCTGCGGCGTCAGCAGCGGGGTCGGGTCGTCCAGGCGGTCCAGCGGGTTGCTGGCGCGGTCGAAGGCGTAAATGCCCGGCACGCGCAGCACGCTGATGCGCGGCGCGGGGCGCGAATACCGGGTTCGCACGCTTTGGCCCCAGCCACGCCACAGCGCCTCGGCGGCGACACGGCGCCGGGCGCGCGGGGTGCGGGGCGACAGCGGGCGGGTTTCGCGCACCAATGCACCGCCGCAGTCACCGTAAACGCCGGTGGTGCTGGCGTAAACCAGGCGGGACAGCCGGGGCGCCTGGCCAGGTTTTCGCCGCCAGCCGGGATGGCGCAGCGCCCGCAGCAGCGCCTGGCTGCGCGGATCGCCTTCGCCTTGCGCGGGCGGCGGGGCCAGATGAATGACGTGGGCCAGCCACGGCCCCAGGCGGCGCAGGCTGGCTGCACTGTCCAGATCGCCCGCCAGCACCTGGGCGCCCAGATTGCGCAGCGGCTGCGCCTTGGCCGGGCTGCGGACCAGCGCCAGCACCTGGGCTTTGCGCCCGATCTGGCGCAGCAGCCGCTGGCCGACATCGCCGCAGCCCACGATCAGCACGCGGCGGCGGCGGAAGCGGCGGGGGAGGGTCATGCGCGGGTCTTCCTCATGCCTTCATTTGCCCTTCGCCTCCTTCAGCGCCGTCACGCGGTTGAACACCGGCGTGGCTGCGCTGTGGTCGCGCTCGTCGCTGACGAAGTAGCCGTGGCGCTCGAACTGCCAGTGCGCCAGCGGTGGCGCGGCGACCAGGTCGGGGCTGACAAAAGCCTGCACGCGCTGCAGCGACTGCGGGTTGACGTGCTGCATCCAGTCGTCGCCGTCCAGGCTGGGCTGTTCTTCCAGGAAGAGGTGATCAAAGAGGCGCACCTCGGCGGCCACGGCCTCGTGCTGGCCCAGCCAGGTCACCACGCCTTTGACTTTGACGCTGTCCGCGCCGGGCGTGCCGCTTTTGGTGTCGGGCACGACGTGGGCGTGGACGCGCACGGGCTGGCCGTCGGCGCCCGCCTCAAAGCCGGTGCATTCGATGACGTAACCGTACTTCAGTCGCACCTTGCTGCCCGGTTTGGCCTGACCGGCCGCGTCGGTGTGCGGCGGGAAGAGCCGGAAGAAGCCCTTGGACGGCACGGCAGCAAAATCATCCAGCTCGATCCAGACGCGCGGCCCCAGCGTGAAGGGGCGCTGACCGCGTTCGGGGTGGTGCGGGTGCAGCGGCGCGGCGCAGGGTTCGCGGTGGCTGTCGCTGCCAAAGACGTCGGCCCAGTTGTCCAGGACCAGTTCCAGCGGCTGGAGGATGGCGACGGCGCGGTCGGCCTTGGCGTCCAGATCGTCGCGCAGGGCGATGTCCAGCACGCTGTAATCGTTCCAGGCATTGGCTTTGCTGGCGCCGGTGCGCTCGGCCATCAGCTGCAGGCTGGCGGCGGTGTAGCCCCGGCGGCGCAGCCCGGCGATGGTCGGCAGGCGCGGGTCGTCCCAGCCGCTGACCACGCCCTGCTGCACCATCTGCAGCAGCTTGCGCTTGCTGGTGACGACGTGCGTCAGGTTCAGGCGGGCGAACTCGTACTGGCGCGGCAGCGGCGCGGCCAGCAGCGCCTGGCCCTCGACCGGGCGCGAGAGCTGCTCCAGCAGCCAGTCGTAAAAGGGGCGCTGGTCTTCGAACTCCAGCGTGCAGATGCTGTGGCTGATGCGCTCCAGCGCGTCCTCGATGGGGTGCGCGAAGGTGTACATCGGGTAGATGCACCAGGCGTCGCCCGTGCGGTGGTGCGCGGTGTGGCGGATGCGGTAGATGGCCGGATCGCGCAGGTTCATGTTCGGGCTGGCCATGTCGATTTTCGCGCGCAGCACGGCGGCGCCGTCGGGCAGCCCGCCGGCCTTCATGGCGGCGAAGCGCGCCAGGTTCTCGTCCACGCTGCGGCCCCGGAAAGGGCTGTCGGTGCCGGGCGTGGCGAAATCACCGCGCTGGCGGCGCATGTCGTCGGCGCTCTGCTCGTCCACGTAGGCCAGCCCCAGGCGGATCAGGTGGACGGCGGCGCGGTGCATCAGATCGAAGTAATCGCTGGCGAAGTAGAGGTTTTCGCCGCCCCGCGAGGCGCTGCTGGCCCAGTCAAAGCCCAGCCAGCGCACGTCGCGCAGAATGGCTCGGACGTATTCGTCGTCCTCTTTTTCGGGGTTGGTGTCGTCAAAGCGCATGTGGCACAGGCCGCCGTAATCGCGCGCCAGCCCGAAGTTCAGGCAGATGCTTTTGGCGTGGCCGATGTGCAGATAGCCGTTGGGCTCGGGCGGAAAGCGCAGGCGCACGGCGGCCGGATCAAGCTCGCCCTGGGCATGGAAAGCCGCGTCGCCCGCGCCACCGCCCCAGCGCCGCTGGGCGTAAGTGCCTGCGGCCAGATCGCGCTCGATGGCCTGGCGCAGGAAGTTGCTGGGCCGCGCCGGACTTTCTGTCGTGGTCGGGGTCGCGGTTTCGGGGGCGGGAGGAGCTGCGTTGGGCGTGTTCATGGCGTTACCGGAAGGGTCGGCTGTCAGGCCGCTTATTGTAGTCGGCGGTCATGCCCTGGCTGCGGGGTGGGCCAAGGCCGGAAATGGGGGGGATCATCCTGTAAAATCAATCTTTTACAGTGATGCGGAAGTGGTTGGAACAATGGATACGGTCTGGATGAGGGCGGGTGCGCTGCTGATGGCGCTGGCGGTGGCTGCGGGGGCGTTTGGCGCGCATGGGCTCAAACGCATCCTGACGGTGGACCAGCTGGCCGTCTGGCAGACGGCGGTGCTGTATCACCTGATCCACGGCCTGGGCCTGATCCTGGTCGCCCAGGGCATGAGCCACGCCAGCGGCCCCTGGCTGGTGCGCAGCGCCGCGCTGCTGCTGGCGGGCACGGTGCTGTTCTCCGGATCGCTCTATGCCATCACCCTCACGGGCGCCACGTGGCTGGGGCCCGTCACGCCGCTGGGCGGCGTCTGCCTGATCGCGGGCTGGCTGTGCCTGCTGCGCGCGGCCTGGAGCAGCTGAGCCGCTCCGGCTGCGCGGCAGCCCCTGGCATTTAATCCAGCAGTTCCACGTCAAAAACCAGCGTGGCGTTGGGCGGAATCACGCCGCCCGCACCGCGGGCGCCATAGCCCAGATGCGGCGGGATCAGCAGGCGGCGCTGGCCGCCGGGCTGCATGCCCGCCACGCCCTCGTCCCAGCCCCGGATGACCTGACCCAGGCCCAGCGCGAAGCTGAAGGCTTGGCCCCGGTCGCGGCTGGAATCGAACTTGGCGCCCTTGCCCTCGGGCGCATCGGCGTCGTACAGCCAGCCGGTGTAGTGCACGCGCACGCGGCGCCCCGGGCGGGCGGCGTCGCCATTGCCCGCTTTCAGTTCGGTGATTTCGATGCCGGGTGGGGGCGCCAGGCGTTCGACCTCAAAAACCAGCGTGGCGTTGGGCGGAATGTCTGACCCGGCGCCCTCGCGTCCGTAGGCCAGCTCGGGGGGAATCAGCAGTTCGCGGCGGCCGCCCGTGCGCAGGCCGACCAGCCCCTGGTCCCAGCCGGGGATGACCATGCCCGCGCCCAGGTGCAGATCAAACGGTTCGCCGTGATCGCGGCTGCTGTCGAAGGCGCGTCCGCGTCCGCCCTCGCGGGCCGGGTCGTGCAGCCAGCCACTGTAGTGCACCGTCAGGGTGTCGCCCGAAACGGCCGGTTCGCCCGTGCCGGGTTCGGTGTCGCGGAACTTCAGCCCGCCAGGCAGTTCGGTCCAGTCTGAAGAAGCAGCGTCGGGAGTCGTCATCACAGGGGTCCTTGAAAGGCTGGGGGAAAATCGGTGGGAATGATACGGGCGGCGTGTTACTGGATCTGCTCCAGGTTCCACTGGTTGAGGCGTTTGACCAGGCTGTGGTCCAGGCGCGGCAGCAGGTCCTGGATGTGGCTCAGGTGCGTGCTGCCGTCGGCGTCGATGTCGCGCACGGGCGCGCTCCAGATCGACTGCGGGAAATGCGTGTCCCAGCCAAAGCGCGCCACCACGTGCCAGTGCAGGTGGGGCACGACGTTGCCCAGGCTCGCCAGGTTGATCTTGTCGGGCGAGAGCTGCTCGCGCAGCAGCTGCTCGATCACGGTGACGACTTCCATGCAGCGCTGGCGGTCGCTGGGGCCCAGTTCGGACCATTCGGTGGCGTGTTCGCGCCAGATCACGCGGTAGTAGGCCGGGAAGAGCGGCATGTCCAGCACGCGCACCACGTGCAGCGTGTCGTGCGACCAGATGCGCAGCCACTGGCTGGTCACCGGCGTGACGTCGCACAGCGGACAGGCCATGTGCGCCGGAAGGCCCGGTACGGCGGTCACAGCAGCACCCGTTCGATGCCACCGCGGTTGGCGCGTTCGACGTAATCGGGCATCCAGTTGTCTCCCAGCAGGCGCTTGGCCATTTCCACGACGATGTAATCCGCCTCCAGCAGGCCGCCCTGCAGATCACTGCCGAAGCGGCTCAGGCCGGTCAGGCAGGCCGGGCAGCTGGTGAGGATCTTGATGTCGCCCGTGGCGCCGTGCTGTTCGCGAAGCAGGGTTTCGTTGCGCTGCAGCTCTTCCGCTTTGCGAAAGCGCACCTGCGTGGCAATGTCCGGGCGGGCGACGGCCAGTGTACCTGACGTGCCACAGCAGCGGTCGCTGGCCAGCACAGCGTCGCCGACCAGGCCTTTGACGGTGGTCATGGGCGCCTGCAGCTTCATCGGGCTGTGGCAGGGGTCGTGAAACAGGTAGCTGCCGGTGTTGTCGGCGGGCAGGGTGATGCCCTTTTCAAGCAGGAATTCGTGGATGTCGATGATGCGGCAGCCGGGGAAAATCTGCTCGAACTGGTAGCCCTGGAGCTGATCGTAGCAGGTGCCACAGCTGACCACCACGGTCTTGATATCGAGGTAGTTCAGCGTGTTGGCGACGCGGTGGAAGAGCACCCGGTTGTCGGTGATCATGGCGTCGGCCTTGTCAAAATCGCCGCTGCCGCGCTGCGGGTAGCCGCAGCACAGCTGGCCGGGCGGCAGCACCGTCTGCACATTGGCCTGCCACAGCATGGCCTGCGTGGCCAGCGCGACCTGGCTGAACAGGCGCTCGCTGCCGCAGCCGGGGAAATAGAACACCGCCTCGGATTCGGACGTGGTCGTGGCCGGGTTGCGCAGGATGGGCACGTAGGCGCGGTCTTCGATGTCCAGCAGCGCGCGGGCGGTTTTCTTGGGCAGGCCGCCAGGCATCTTGCGGTTGATGAAGTGGATGACCTGCTCGCGCAGTGGCGCCGTGCCCACCGTGGCGGGCGGGCGCGCGAGCTGCTGGCGCACCGGCGCCTTCAGCAGCTGGTTGGCGGCGTTGATGGCGCGGCCGCCCCAGTCGATCACGCCCTTGCGCATCACGTTGATGACGGCAGCGTTCTGGGTGTTGAGCATGGCCATGGTCACCGCCGCAGCGGGGCGCAGGCTTTTGCGGCCCATTTTGCGCAGCAGGTTGCGCATGTTCATGGACACGTCGCCGAAATCGATATCGACCGGGCAGGGCGTGTAGCACTTGTGGCAGACCGTGCAGTGGTCGGCCACGTCCTCAAACTCGGACCAGTGCGCGATGGACACGCCGCGCCGCGTCTGTTCCTCGTACAGGAAGGCCTCGATCAGCAGGCTGGTGGCCAGGATTTTGTTGCGCGGGCTGTAGAGCAGGTTGGCGCGCGGCACGTGCGTGGCGCACACGGGCTTGCACTTGCCGCAGCGCAGGCAGTCCTTGACCGAGGCGCTGATCTCGCCGATCTCCGAGCGCTGCATGATCAGCGATTCGTGCCCCATCAGCCCGAAGCTGGGCGTGTAGGCGTGCGTCAGGTCGCTGGCGCGCTGGCCGCTGACCGTCTGGCGCAGCAGCTTGCCGCGGTTGAAGTGGCCGTTGGGATCGATGCGCGCCTTGTAGTCGGCGAAGGGCGCCAGCTCGGCGTCGGACAGGAACTCCAGCTTGGTGATGCCGATGCCGTGTTCGCCCGAAATCACGCCGTCCAGGCGGCGGGCCAGCGCCATGATGCGGCGCACCGCTTCGTGGGCGGTCTGCATCATGGCGTAATCGTCGGAGTTGACGGGGATGTTGGTGTGCACATTGCCGTCGCCCGCGTGCATGTGCAGCGCGATCCAGACGCGGCCCTTGAGCACCTTCTGGTGCAGCTCGCTGCACTGCGCCAGGATGGGCGCGAAGGCCACGCCGCTGAAAATGCGCTGCAGCGGCTCGCGCAGCTGGGTCTTCCAGGACGCGCGCATCGCGTGCGACTGCAGGGGTTCGAAGTAAGCGCGGCCTTCGGCGTCGGGCGTGTCCAGGTGATCCAGCCAGTGCGTCCACAGGCCGCCGACCTCGTCCAGCAGCGCGCGCGCCTGCGCCACACGGTCGCCCAGAAGATCCTGCGTGGCGGCGCTGCCGTCTTCGCTGCGGCCCAGTGGCAGCGGGCTGCTGGCGAAAAAGCCGCGCAGCGCGGCGACAAGGTCCAGCTTGTTGCGCAGGCTGAGTTCGATGTTCAGGCGCTCGATGCCGTTGGTGTACTCGCCCATGCGCGGCAGCGGAATCACCACGTCTTCGTTGATCTTGAAGGCGTTGGTGTGGCGGCTGATGGCGGCGGTGCGCTTGCGGTCGGCCCAGAACTTCTTGCGTGCTTCGGGGCTGACGGCGACAAAGCCTTCGCCCGCGCGGCCGTTGGCCAGGCGGATGACCTCGCTGGTGACGCGGGCCACAGCATCGGCGTCATCGCCGACGATGTCGCCGATCAACACCATTTTGGGCAGACCGCTGCCGCTGCTGGCGGCGCCGCGCTGGCTCTTGGTGGCGTAGCCCACGGCGCGCAGGTAGCGGTCGTCCAGGTGCTCCAGCCCGGCCAGCAGCACGCCCGAGCGTTTCTGCTCGGCGAACATGAAATCCTTGATGTCCACGATGCTGGGCACGGCGTCGTGCGCGTTGCCAAAGAACTCCAGGCAGACGGTGCGCGTGTGCGCGGGCATGCGGTGCAGCACCCAGCGGCAGCTGGTGATCAGGCCGTCACAGCCTTCTTTCTGAACGCCGGGCAGACCGGCCAGGAATTTGTCGGTGACGTCTTTGCCCAGGCCTTCCTTGCGGAACGTGCGCCCGGGGATGACCAGGGTTTCGGTGCGCTGCAGATGCTGGCCGCTGGCGTCGAAGTAGCGCAGCTCGAAAGTGGCCTGCTCGGCATCGTGGATCTTGCCCATGTTGTGATCCATGCGGACCACTTCCAGCCACTGCGCGTCGGGCGTGACCATTTTCCAGGAGGCCAGATTGTCCAGTGCCGTGCCCCACAGCACGGCCTTCTTGCCGCCCGCGTTCATGGCGATGTTGCCGCCCACGCAGGACGCTTCGGCGCTGGTCGGATCGACCGCAAACACCAGGCCCGCGCCATCGGCCACGTCGGCCACGCGCTGGGTGACCACACCGGCTTCGGCGCGCACGGTGGCGACGGGCTGGCTGTGGCCGGGCAGGGTGACCATCTCGACGCCGGACAGGGCTTCGAGCTTCTCGGTGTTGATGACGGCGCTTTTCCAGGTCAGCGGCACGGCGCCGCCGGTGTAGCCGGTGCCGCCGCCGCGCGGCACGATGGTCAGGCCCAGCGTGATGCAGTCCTGCACCAGCGCGGCCATTTCGGCCTCGGAATCGGGCGTGAGCACGACAAAGGGGTATTCGATGCGCCAGTCGGTGGCGTCGGTGACATGGCTGACGCGCGACAGGCCATCAAACTTGATGTTGTCCCTGGCCGTGTGCCGCCCCAGCAGGCGGCGGGCGCGCTGACGCAGACCGGCGACCAGGCCAAAGCGCTGGTCGAACTGGGCCACGGCTTCGCGGGCGCGCTGCAAAAGCTGGCCGACCAGAGCGTCGCGCTCCGGATCCTGATCGGGCTGGCGGCGTTTTTCGATCTCGCCCAGGCGGTGGTGCAGGGCGTCGATGAGCTGTTGGCGGCGTTTGGCGTTGCGCAGCAGATCGTCTTCCAGATAGGGGTTGCGCTGCACCACCCAGATGTCGCCCAGGACCTCGTAGAGCATCCGGGCGCTGCGGCCGGTGCGGCGCTCGCTGCGCAGCTGCTCCAGCGTGTCCCAGGCGCTGTCGCCCAGCAGGCGCTGGACGATCTCGCGGTCGGACAGCGAGGTGTAGTTGTAAGGAATCTCGCGCAGGCGGGGCGTTTCGCTCGCGCGGTCATCGGACAGGGTGCTTTCGGGCAGGATCAGCGGTGAGTTCATGGGCTGGGCAGTCTGTCGCGGACAATCCGCTATTGTCCCCGACAATCGCACGTCCTGCCCTGCGCAGGGCATCCCGGGGCCTGGCGCGTCAGGGCGCGTGTGGCGGGGCCGTCTGGCGATGCGGGATAATCGCCCTTCGCCTGAACTCTAGGAAACCCCACTGTGTTTGCCATTATTCAAGCTGCGGGCTGGCCGATCTGGCCGCTTTTACTGGCCTCGGTGCTGACGCTGGCCTTTGTCATCGAGCGCGCGATTTTCCTGCGCCGCCCACGCATCGCGCCGCCCAAACTGCTGGACGACGTGCTGGGCTACACCCGCCGCCAGACCATGGCGCCGTCGGCCGTGCAGGCGCTGAGCCACAACTCGCTGCTGGGCCAGGTGCTGGCGGGCGGCCTGCAGGCCCACGCCCAGAGCTGGATCAACGACGAAGCGCGCCAGCAGGGCGTGCGCCAGGGCTTCGAGCGCGCGGGCCGCGACGCCATCGCCGCCATGGAGCGCTACCTGGGCGCGCTGGGTACGCTGGCCTCGGCCGCGCCGCTGCTGGGCCTGCTGGGCACGGTGATCGGCATGATCGAGATTTTCACCGCGCAGGGCGCCATGGGCAGCAGCCCGGCGCAACTGGCCAGCGGCATCGCCGTGGCGCTGTACAACACGGCGCTGGGCCTGCTGGTCGCCATTCCGGCGCTGGTCGCGCACCGCTACTTCCGCGCCCGCGTCAATGGCTTCATCGCCGAGCTGGAAAACGCCAGCGAGCGCCTTTACCAGCAGTTGATGCTGCACAGCCCCGAGCCCGCCGTGAGCGTGCGCCCGGCCGCCCCGGCCGCCTGAGTCCCAGCCAGGAGAGCCCCATGCAGTTCCGCCGCCGCCCGCCTGATGAGCCCGAAATCAACCTCATCCCTTTCATTGACGTTCTGCTGGTCATCCTGATTTTCCTGGCGACGACCACGTCCTACAGCAAGTTCACCCAGATGCAGGTCAGCCTGCCCACGGCCAACACCGAGCAGCTGGAGAACAAGCCGCAGGAAATCACGGTGATGATCTCGGCCGACGGCCAGTTCCGTGTCGCCGGTCAGGCCGTCGATGGCCGCAACCCCGATCTGCTGGCGCAGGCGCTGGCTGCGGCCGCCCAGGGCAAAAACCAGGCGCTGGTGGTTCTGGCTGCCGACGCCAGCGTGCCACACCAGCTCGTGATGAACGCGCTGGAGGCCGCGCGCCAGGCCGGTCTGCCCCGGCTGACCTTCGCCGCGCAGAAGCCCGCCGGGCTCTGAGCGCCGTGCTGCAGCGCTGGCGCGAGCGCCTCTGGTCGGCCTGGTGGCCCACGCTGGCGCAGCACCGGCCGCTGGGGCCGCTCGCCACCGGGCTGCTGCGCGCCGTGGCGGCACTCTACGGCCTGATCTGGCGCTGGCGTCTGGCGCGGCTGGATCGCCCCGGACACCGCCCCGCCCAAACGTCTGCGCCTGTGGCTGGGTCTGTGCCCGTGCTGGTGGTGGGCAACCCGATTGTCGGCGGCGCGGGCAAGACCCCGGCGGTGATCGCGGTGGTGGCGCTGCTGCAGGGCAGCGGGCTGCGCGTGGGAGTGATCTCGCGCGGGTACGGAGGTAGCCGCTCCGCGCTCCCCCAGCCCGTCACCCCGGACAGCGACCCCGCCACCTGCGGCGACGAGCCGGTGCTGATCGCCCGTCGCACCGGCGCGCCCGTCTGGGTCGGGCGAGATCGCCCGGCCGTGCTGGCCGCGCTGCTGGCCGCGCAGCCCGGCACACAGATCGTCGTCAGCGACGACGGCGCCCAGCACCTGCCGCTGCGCCGCAGCGCCGTGCTGTGGGTGCTGGACGAGCGCGGCGTGGGCAACGCCCGCCTGCTGCCCGCCGGCCCGCTGCGCGAGCCCTGGCCGCTGGCGCTGGCGGGCGATGCGCGCCGCGACCAGGCGGCCGCCAGCGGCGCGCCCGCACCCCATTGGCTGCTGTACAACGCGCCGCAGCCGTCAACGTCCGAGCCGGGTTTTCTGGCCACGCGCGCGCTGGGTCGGCCTGTGCCGCTCGCCGACTGGCTGGCCGCAAAACCGCTGGGGGATGACGCGGCGGCTGCGGCTGCCGCTGCCGCTAGTGCGCCACCTGGAGTCCTTCCCCTGGCCTTGGCCGGGCTGGCGCACCCAGACAAGTTTTTCGCCCTGCTGCGCGAACAGGGCCACGCCTTCACCCCGGCGCCGCTGCCCGATCACGCCGCATGGGACGATGCGCCCTGGCGTCAGCACCCCGCCTGGCAGCCCGGCACGCCGCTGTGGGTCACCGAAAAAGACGCTGTCAAGCTGCGCCCCGGGCATGCGCGCGGCGAGCTGCCGCCCACCTGGGTCTGGCCGCTGGAGCTGGCGCTGCCGCCCGCGCTGGCGCGCGAGGTGCTGGCCTGGGCGCTGGTCTAAAATCATTCAGAATTATTTTCCCCAAGGTCTGATCCAAGGAACCCCCATGAGCCTCGACCCCAAACTGCTGACCCTGCTGGTCTGTCCGCTGTGCAAGGGGCCGCTGAGCGCGCACCACGGCCCGGCGCCCGCGTCAGGGCACCCGATGCTGGACGCGCTGGTCTGCCGCGCGGACCATCTGGCTTTCCCCGTCATCGACGGCATTCCGCACATGCTGGAATCCGACGCGCTGGCGCTGGACGAGCAGGGCGAGCCCATCCCCGCTGCGGGCTGACATGGCCACCCACGTCATCATCCCGGCGCGGATGGCGTCCAGCCGCCTGCCCGGCAAACCGCTGCTTGATCTGGCCGGATGGCCCATGGTGGTGCGCGTGGCGCGCAGCATGATGCAGGCCGCAGTGCCCGGTGACGGCGCCGCCTCGCCCTGGGCCTCGGTCACCGTGGCCACCGACCACGCCGATATTCTGGCGGCCTGCCAGGCCCACGGCGTTGCCGCTGTGATGACCGACGCGCAGCACAACAACGGCAGCGAGCGCCTGGCGCAGGCCGCGCAGCTGCTGGGGCTGGCGGATGACGACATCGTCATCAACGTCCAGGGCGACGAGCCCCTGCTGCCGCCCGCGCTGGCGCAGGCCTGTGCGCAGCAGTTGCTGGACGACGCCGACTGCGGCATGAGCACCGTCGCGCACCCGCTGCACGAGCGCGCCGGTCTGCACAACCCCAACATCGTCAAGGTGGTGCTGGATGCGCGGGGGCGGGCGCTGTATTTTTCGCGGGCGGCGATTCCATGGTGGCGCGACGATCCGGGGCAGGGCGAACCGCAGGCGGTGCTGCGCCACGTCGGGCTCTACGCCTACCGCGCCGGGTTTTTGCAGGCGATGACGCGCTTGGCGCCGTCGCCCCTCGAGCAGATCGAATCGCTGGAGCAGCTGCGCGTGCTGTGGCACGGCCACCGCATCAGCGTCCACGTCACGGACAGCGCGCCGCCCGGCGGTGTCGATACGCCCGAGGATCTGGCCCGCGTGCGCGCCTGGCTGGCTTCCCGCTGAAGCGTCTGAGTCGCCAGAATCCCCACTGATTTTCACCCCGGAGGCCCCATGGCCCGCACCAGCACCTACCTCAATTTCGTGCGCCAGACGCAGTCGGCGTTCGAGTTCTACCGCAGCGTTTTCGGCGGCGATTTCATCGGGCCCGTCGCGCGCTTTGGCGACATGCCGCCGTCGCCGGATCACCCCATCGCCGACGCCGACCGCGATCTGGTCCTGCACATCGAGCTGGCCATCACCGGCGGCCACGTGCTGATGGGCACCGACGCGCCCGAAAGCATGGGCTTTGCCGTGACGCCGGGCAACAACGTCCACCTCAACCTCGAGCCCGACACGCGCGCCGAGGCCGAGCGCCTGTTTGCCGCACTCTCGGACGGCGGCAGCGTGCAGATGCCGCTGCAGGACATGTTCTGGGGCGCCTACTACGGCAGCCTGACCGACCGCTTTGGCATGCACTGGATGGTCAACTGCGCCCAGCCTGCCTGAGCCTGAAGCGGCTCAGCCATCCAGCGCCAGCGTGACGCGCGGGCGGCCGTCCGGGCCACGCTCCAGGCGGATCGCGCCCTGAAAGACTTCGACCAGCGCCTGCTGCACGGCCGCGTCACCGGGCGGGCCATCGGCGCGCAGTCGGCCCCCCTCCATGACCAGCAGGCGGTCGGCCTGCAGCGCAATGGGCAGATCGTGCAGCACGGTCAGTATCGCGCAGGGCGTATCGCTGTCGTGTGCCAGCAGGCGGAACAGCCGGGCCAGCGCGACCTGGTGCGGCGCGTCCAGGTGGGTGGTGGGCTCGTCCAGCAGCAGCAGCGGCGCCTGCGTGGCCAGCACGCGGGCCAGCAGCACGCGCTGGCGCTCGCCGCCCGACAGCTCGTGCAGACGGCGGTGGCGCCAGGCGATGCAGCCTGTCAGCCGCATGGCGTTTTCGGTGACCGCCAGATCCCGGGCGCACGGCGTGGCCAGCAGGCCCAGACGTGCGATGCGGCCCAGCGCCACGGTCTCCTGCGCCGTCAGTTCGCCGCTGATGTCACCCTGCTGCGCCAGCCAGGCCAGATGGCGGGCCCGAACGGCGGGCGGGGCGCTGTGCACATCCAGCCCGTGCGGCTGCAGCCGCACCCGGCCGTCTGAGAGCGGCTGCAGCCCGGCCAGCGCGCGCAGCAGGGTGGATTTGCCCGCGCCGTTGGGCCCGACCAGCGCCGTCCAGCCCGGGCTGGTGTCCAGGGTGATGCCGTGCAGCACATCACGCCCCGCTTTGGGCCCTCCAAGACGCACGCGCAGATCGCGGGCGAAGAGGTGGGGGTTGAGCCGGCCTGTCACAGCATTACCCCGCCGCACGCTGGCGCAGCAGCCAGACCAGATAAGCCCCGCCCAGCACGGCGGTGACCACGCCGACGGGCAGTTCCTGCGGGGCGATCAGCGCGCGGGAGATCACATCCGCGCCCATCAGCAGCGTCGCGCCCACCCCGGCGCTGGCCAGCAGCAGCCAGGCGTGGGGCCCGGGCGCATTGCGCCGCACGAGGTGGGGCGCGACCAGGCCGACAAAGGCGACCAGCCCCGCCTGCGACACCGCCAGCGCGGTGCCCAGGCTCAGCAGCATCACCAGCCCCAGGCGCACGCGGGCCAGATCCAGTCCCAGACTCTGTGCGCTGTCTTCGCCCAGGGTCAGCGCATCCAGCGCGCGCGCATAGCGCGTGGCCACAGCGGCGAGCACCACCAACCCCGCCGCCAGCAGCGCGAGCGCAGGCCAGCCCAGAAAGCTGGTGCTGCCCAGCATGAAGGCCTGCTTGCCCCGCAGCGCGTCGGGCGACACCACGGTGATCAGATCGCTGACGGCGCCCAGCAGCACGCCCACCACCACGCCCGCCAGCAGCAGGCGCAGCGTGTGCGCCGCGCCGCGCGCCAGGCTCAGGGTCAGCAGCACGCCCGACAGCGCTCCGGCAAAGGCGGCGGCGACCAGGCCCACGCGCTCGATCCAGGCGGCGGTCGCCAGGCTGATGCTGACGCCGCCCAGCGTGCTGGCCGCCATCACCAGCACCACGCCCAGGCCCGCGCCCGACGCGCTGCCCAGCAGATACGGGTCGGCCAGCGGGTTGCGGAACAGCCCCTGCGCCAGCGCGCCCGACAGCCCCAGCAGCGCGCCCACCAGCCCCGCCCCCAGGGTGCGCGGCGCACGAATCTGGCCCAGCAGCAGCGCGGCGTCCGGCCCGGTCAGATCGGCCCACAACCGGCCGGGCGACAGGCCCGCCGGGCCTGTGGCCAGGCCCGCGCCCAGTGCCAGCAGCAGCGCCAGCGTAATCAGCAGCGCCATGCGCCGCCGTGGCCTGGCGGCCGGGTCGAGGCGTGAGGCGACAGGCGCTGGCTTCATGGCGTGGCGGACAGGCGAACCAGGCAGTCGGCGACCCAAGAGGCGGCCGTGCCCATGCGCGGGCCGGGCCGCACCAGCGTGTCGTACTGCGCCGCGTCAAAGCCGCACAGACGCTGGTGGCGCACGGCGGCGAGGGCGCTCCAGCCCGGGCGCTGAAGCAGCGCGGCCTGTTCGCTGCGCACGCCCATGATCAGGTCGGGGTGGGCGCGCACCACGAACTCGGGGTTGAGCTTGGGAAAAGGCCCAAGCGTCGCCGGGATGATGTTGACCAGCCCCAGCCGGGCCAGCGTTTCGCCGATGAAAGACGAGGTGCCTGCCGCGTACGGCCCGCCGCCCACCTCGAAATAGACCGTCTGGCCGCGCATTCGGGCGGGCACGCGGGCGGCAGCGGCGTCGATCTGGCGCGAAATATCGGCCCAGACGCGCCCCGCCGCCTGCGGCGTGCCCAGCAGGCGGGCGATCACCTCCAGCGTGCGGCGCACGTCGGCGTGGGTTTCGGCCTTGAGATAGACCACGGTGAAGCCCAGCGCCTCCAGACGCTCCATGGCCCGCGAGGCGGTCGAGGCCAGGATCACGTCGGGGCGCAGCGCGGCGATGGCCTCGATCTGCGCGTCGTCCAGCCCACCCAGATGGGGCAGGCGGGCGATGTCTTCGGGCCAGCTGGAGTAGCGGTCCACACCCACCAGGCGCTGGCCCACGCCCAGCGCCCAGGCGCTTTCGGTCAGCGAGGGCAGCATCGTCACGATGCGCTGCGGCGGCGCGGCCAGGGTGTGCTCCGTGCCCCGGTCGTCGCGCACGCTGACGGGCTGGGCGGCGGCGGCGAGCGCGGTCAGGCCCAGCAGACAAGCGGCCAGACAGCGGCGGGTCAGGCGCAGGCTCATGTTTTGGGGGCCCAGCGCAGGCTGGCCTGGACGCTGCGCCTGGCAGTCGCGTAGGTGCGGGCCACAGCGTAGTTTTTGTCCGCCAGGTTGTCCACACGCAGCAGCAGTTCCAGCTGCGGCGTCAGCGCCCGGCGCGCCGTGAGGTTGACCAGCGCATAGCCACCCAGGCGCCGTGTGTTGGCTGCGTCGTCGTAGCGCAGGCCGGCGGCCTGGACCTCGGCGCCCAGCTGCCAGCCCGCGAGCTGGGTGTCAGCGCCCAGGGTGGCCAGCCTGCGCGCCCGGCGTGGCAGGACGGTGTCCGTGACGGTGTTGCGCGGGTCGTGCCAGTCGATCGAGCCCCGCAGGGCCACCGGGCCGATCCGGGTGTTTCCGGCCAGGTTCACACCGCGCAGCACGGCACGGCCGGCGTTGACATAGCAGCCATAGTCGTCTGCGCAGGGGCCCGGGTCGCCAAAGCTGATCAGGTTGGAGACCGCGTTGCGCCAGGCGGTCAGGCTGGCCCCGGAGCCCGCGTCGCTCCAGCGCAGTCCGGCCTCCAGATTGCGGCCGGTTTCGGGCACCAGCGCCGCGTTGCCGTACTGGCTGAAGCGCTGGTAAAGCGTGGGTGCCCGGAAGGATGTCGCCGCCGATGCCGTCACCCGCCAGTTTGGCTGGAAAGCCCAGCCCCAGGCCAGGCTGCCGGTGTTCTGTCCGCCGAACTCGCTGTCCTGATCGTGACGCAGCTGCGCCTGCAGGGCGTGCGCGCCGAAATCGCCGCGCCAGCCCAGCGCGATGCCGTCCTGGTGGCGATGGCCGCGCAGCGCAGCGGCGTAGTCGGTCGCCGGGTTGTCAAGGCGGTCTTCGCGCCGCTCCAGGATCAGGTTCACGCGCTGGTCGCCCAGACGCTGCTCGTGCTGCAGGGTGATGTTGCGCAGCGTAGTGCGCGTGCCATAGAAGTCCGGCCGAGTCTCGTAGCGGCTGCGCGTTTCACCCAGACGCAGGCGGGTGGTGGCATCGGCGTTCCAGCGGCCCTGCCAGGCCAGGCTGCCGCTGATCAGGCTGTGGCGGTTTTCGTCGTCGGCGCTGGAGGTGCCGCTGTCGTAGCCCGACACCAGGCGGCTGGCCAGCAGTGTGGCGTCCACGCGGTGCTGATCGTTGATCTGATAGCCCAGACGGCCCTGGAGGCTGCTGCGCGTCCAGCCATCGCGGTCGGGGTTGTGGCCGGTGGCGTCGGCTGTTTTGGCATCAAAGCCGTCGCTGCGGCCGTGGCTGGCCGAGAGGGAATAATCCAGCGCACCGCTGGAGCCGCTCACGCCCGCCTGCACCTGTGCGGTGCCGTAAGCGCCCAGCGTCACGCTGGCGCTGGGCTGTGCAGGGCCGCGTCCGCGCCGGGTGAAGAGCTGCACCACGCCCGCGACGGCGTCCGAGCCGTAAACCGCTGCAACCGGGCCGCGCACCACCTCGATGCGCTCGATCTGGTCCACGGGAATCTGCTCCCAGGTGGCGCCGCCCGTTGACTGCGAATCCACGCGCACGCCGTCGATGTAAACGGCGGTGTGGCGCGTTTCGCCGCCGCGCAGGAAGACGCTGGTGGTGGATCCGGGCCCGCCGTTGCGCGAGGCCTCGAAGCCGGGCAGCCGCGCCAGCACATCGGCGACATTGGTGGCCCCGCTGCGCACGATCTCGTCACGGTCCACGACAGACAGGTCGGCCAGGACCGATGAGACGGCCTGAGGCGTGCGGCTGGCCGTGACGACCACCGCATCCAGCGCGGGTTGCGGGGCGGTCTGCGCGTGGGCAGCCAGAGGGATGAGCAGGGGTGAAACGGACGCCAGGGGCGCCAGCGCGGCCAGCAGACGGCGGGCGCGCAGGGGAGAGCGTAGGGTCATGGAATGGACAGTCAAGCAGCGCGCCCGGCCGGTTCCCCGCAGCCGGGCGCCTTACAGCCCGGCACGAAGCGCCAGGCCACCCTGTTGGCCGGTATCCGGGCTGACAGCACGGTGCGCGACGCCTTCCCAGACCGTGCAGCCCCTGAAAACCGGGGCCGTGTCGTCCAGTGGCTGCGTGTCACGCACTGGCCTGCCGGGGGTGGCGGGCCGTCTGCTTACCGTTGCGGGGGCAGCTCAGGTCAGTGCGGGCGGGGTCGAGTGACCCCCGCGCGCATCCTCCTGATTCCCGTTGAACTGTCCTGACCGTAAAGCCAGGACGGCACCAACGGGCGCATTATAGGGAAAGCCCCCGTCGCGTCAGAACAGATCGACGCCGCCACTGACTGCATCGTCCTGGCGGCTGTGCGTGTCGGCGGCGCAGATGCGGTTGCGTCCCTCGTGCTTGGCGGTGTAGACGGCCTGGTCGGCGCGCTCGAAGGCGCTGGTGGGCGAATCGCTGGTGCGGATGCGCGTGTAACCGATGCTGACGGTGATGTGGCCTGCACGCGGAAAAGCGAACTGGCCGACCTGCTCGCGCAGCCGCTCCAGCGCCTGCGTGGCGCCCGCCTCGTCGGCGCAGCGCAGCAGCAGGACGAACTCCTCGCCGCCGAAGCGGTAGAGCAGATCCATGTGGCGCAGCGACTGGCGCATCAGCCGCGCCATGTGCAGCAGCACCTCGTCGCCGATGACGTGGCCCCAGGTGTCGTTGACGCGCTTGAAGTGGTCGATGTCCACCACCGCCAGCCAGTAGCCCCAGGCCTCGTCCAGCGTCTGGGCCTCCTGGCGGCGCAGGTCGGCGTACTGGTGGGTGAAGAGCTCGCAGGCGCTGGTCTGGCTGGGCACCGGCAGACGGGCGATGTAGCCCAGCGCACAGCGGCCCTGCGGCCGCGGCGCCACGGCGACCTTGTAGAAGGATTCGTCGAAGCTTTTGCGGATCAGCAGCCCGGTCAGCGTGTCCTGCTGGCCCCAGACCAGCAGGCTGCGCAGGTGGTTGCCCAGACGGAACACATCGTGCAGCGTGGCCAGCTGGGCCTCGTCCAGGGGCTGGTGGGTGATCACCTCCAGCACCGCGCCATCGCGCCCGGCATTGGACAGCGGCAGCAGGATGAACTGGCCGCTGGGGCTTTCCGGGCCTTCCCGGTCCTCGGGCAGAGCCCAGGCGCGTGTGATGCGCAGGCCGTCGCTCAGCGCCTGCTCGTGCAGGGGCAGGGCGGCCAGCGGGGGCAGGCGGTCGTGATCGACCCAGAGCGGTTCCGGGCCGGCCTCGACACTGCCTTCATCGAGCAGAAAGCGCAGCAGCCAGCGCTGGCCCGAGCGCTCGATCAGGGCCAGGCGCTGCACCGGCCACTGCCGCTGGACAATGCCCACCAGCCCCAGATCCAGCGCGTCGAAATCGCGCAGGGCAGCCAGGTCAGCGAGCTGTTCGCTCAGTCGGCGGGGAGGCGCGGTCACGCTCGGCGCCCGGTGCGCGGTCCGTCAGGCTCCGCTCAAAGCGGAACCATTTCGAAATCGTCCTTGCGGGCGGCGCATTCCGGGCAGGTCCAGTTGGCGTCCACGTCGGCCCAGGCGGTGCCCGGGGCTATGCCGTGTTCCGGATCGCCGGTGGCTTCGTCATAAATCCAGCCGCAGATCAGGCACATCCAGGTTTGGGCTTGAGGCATCTCGTCTTCCTTCTTGGGCCGGACGGGTCCGGCGAGTTCACTACAATGGCGGAATCGTGAATTGTAGCTCGCCGGGTCTTTGCACTGATCCGGCCTCAGGAAAGCATATGACGCCAAGCAATGACCCCCTGGGCCTTCCCCCCGAAACCGACGCCGAAGGCGACGAGGGCGAATCCGGACTGCCGGCGCCGGTGTGCGTCATCACCTTCAACGGCCAGGACCCCAGCGGCGCAGGCGGCCTGGCGGCCGATGTGGCCACCATCAGCGCCATGGGCGGCCATGCCTGCCCGGTGGTCAGCTGCATCTGGGTGCGTGACACCACCGAGGTGCTGGGCCACCTGGTGCTGGACCCGGAGATGGTCGTGGCGCAGGCGCGCATGCTGCTGCGCGACATGGACATCAGCGGCTTCAAGGCCGGTTTCCTGGGCTCGCCCGAGGTCGTACGCGGCGTCTCCGAGCTGATCGCCGAATACCCCGACATCCCGCTGGTCGTCTACCTGCCCGAAGTGCTGGGCTGGGAAGAAGACACCACCAACGGCTACATCAGCGCCGTGCGCGAGCACCTGATCCCGCGCGCCGCGCTGCTGTCGGGCTCGCACGAGGTGCTGACGCAGTTTCTGGCCGAACCCGGCCAGGCCGCGCCCGCCAGTGGCCAGCTGCCCACGCCGTCCGAACTGGCGCTGCAGGCGCACCGCATGGGCGCCAGCCGCCTGCTGGTGACGGGCCTGGCGTCGGGTGCGCACGCGGCCGGGGGCGGCAGCTTCATCGACAACGTGCTGCTGTCGGTCAATGCGGACGGGCAGGTCGAGCACGGCGTGCGCGAGCAGTTCGAGCGCATCGACATGAATTTCATCGGCACCGGCGACACGCTGGGTGCGGCCGTGGCCACGCTGCTGGCGTCGGGCACCGACCCCAACGAAGCGGTCAGCGAATCCCTGCAGTTCCTCGACCAGAGCCTGGAAACCGGCTACCGCCTGGGCATGGGCTCAGCGATTCCCGACCGCTTTTTCTGGGCCGTTCCGCCCGACGACGAGGGCGAGCCCGGCGAAATGCCGCTGGAAGCCGAGGGCGAGCCCAGCGAGGGCGACGTCAGCGACGCCGACCTGGCCCTGCGCCGCCAGAAAGCCAAGCGGCTGCACTGATCCCATTTCCTTTGCCGAATGACTGACATGAACGATTCATCCCCGCGCAGCCGTGCCCTTTTTGAACGCGCCCAGGCCGTGATCCCCGGCGGCGTGAATTCGCCCGTGCGCGCCTTCCGCGCCGTGGGCGGCACGCCGCGCTTCATGGCCCGCGCACAAGGCGCTTACCTGTGGGACGCCGATGGCCAGTGCTACATCGACTACATCGGCTCCTGGGGCCCGATGATCCTGGGCCACGGCCACCCGGCGGTGCTGGCGGCCGTTGAATCGGCGGCGCGCGAGGCGCTGTCCTTCGGCGCCCCGACCGAGCGCGAGGTCGAACTGGCCGAAGCGCTGGTCGCGCTGCTGCCCGGCATGGAGCAGGTGCGCCTGGTGAACTCGGGCACCGAAGCGGCCATGACGGCGATCCGCCTGGCGCGCGGCGCGACGGGGCGCTCTTACATCGTCAAGTTCGAGGGCTGCTACCACGGCCACGCCGACGCGCTGCTGGTCAAGGCCGGATCGGGCCTGGTCGCCGGGGCGCTGGCCAGCGGGCAGGGCGCCAGCGCCCCCGCGCCCACCAGCGCCGGGGTGCCGCCCGAGGTGGTGCAGCACACGCTGGTGCTGCCCTACAACGACTGCCAGGCGCTGGCCGACGTGTTCGCCCGCCACGGCGACGCCATCGCAGCGGTCATGATGGAGCCCATCGCGGGCAACATGAACTTCGTGCGCGCCAGCCGCGAGTTCATGGCGCAGGCGCGCGCCCTGAGCACGCAGCATGGCGCGCTGCTGGTGATCGACGAAGTGATGACGGGTTTCCGCGTTGCCCTGGGCGGCGCGCAAAGCCTCTACGCCCGCGACATCCCCGGCTTCGCCGCCGACATCACCGTGCTGGGCAAGGTCATCGGCGGCGGCATGCCGCTGGCCGCGCTGGCCGCGCCGCGCGAGATCATGCGCCACCTGGCGCCGCTGGGTCCGGTCTACCAGGCCGGGACGCTGTCCGGCAACCCGGTGGCTACGGCCTGCGGGCTGGCCACGCTGGCACAGATCAGCGCGCCGGGCTTTTACGAGGCCCTGTCGGCCCGCACACAGCGTCTGGTCGATGGCCTGCGCGGCGTGGCCCAGGCGGCCGGAGTGCCTTTCAGCGCCGACAGCGAAGGCGGCATGTTTGGCTTCTTCCTGCTGGACCAACTGCCCCAGGACTACGCCAGCGTCATGCGCACCGACACCCAGGCCTTCAACCGCCTCTTCCACGGCGCGCTGGATCGCGGCGTTTACTTTGCGCCCGCCTTCTACGAAGCCGGTTTTGTCAGCGCCGCGCACAGCGACGCCGACATCGACGCCACCGTGGCGGCGGTGGCTGAGGTGCTGGGGGGCTGAGCCCGCATCACCCCAAACCTGCGCACTGCGGCTTCACCACATCCTGCCCCGCAGCCGCCCAGGCGTCAAAACCGCCCGCGATGGAGCTGACGTTCAGGTAGCCCATGTCCTGCAGGGCGCAGGCGGCCAGCGCAGCACGGCCGCTGGTCTTGCAGTACAGCATGATGGCCAGATCGCGGCGCGACAGTTCGGGCGTGGCGCTCAGGCGGAACTCCAGCACGCCGCGCGGCACGAGGATCGCGCCGGGCAGGTGACCTGCGGCGTATTCGTCGGCTTCGCGGACATCCAGGATCACGTCGGCGGCGCGCAGCGCGTCTGGCGCCTCGCTGACGCTGATCTCGCGGATGCGGGTTTTGGCCTGGGCGACCAGATCAAGGGCGGTTTTCATGGCGTGTCCTTCGGGTTGAAAAGCGGGGTGCGGCGGCTCACAGCCGCAGCATGAAGACCAGCAACGCCAGGCCCATCAGCGCGACGGCGCCGTTGAGCAGCAGCGCCGAGCGCGGCCAGTAACCGGGCGGGATTTCCTTATCGCCCAGCGTGCGCAGCGCGCACAGGTACTGGCGCGCCGCGACCATCAGCGCCACGATGCCCAGCAGCACAAAGGCCACGCCCATCCACAGCGACACGCCCTGCTGCGCGCTGGCCGAGCCGTGCGCACCCAGCATGCCCAGAAAAAGGCCGAAGCGCTCGATGCCGAAGCCAAAACCGATCAGCGCCAGCGCCGTGCGGTTCCAGGCCATCAGCGTGCGCTCGGCGGCAAAGAGAACGCGGGGATCATCGAGAAAAGACATGCGACTCCAGACACTCGTACACCGCCATGCCCGCCAGCATGGCCAGAACAAAGACGGCGGCCTTGGGCTGCCCGGCGGCCACCGAAACCAGCGCCGGCCCCGGGCAGAACCCGGCCAGGCCCCAGCCCGCACCAAATGTCAGGCTGCCCAGCACCAGGCGCCGGTCGATGCGCCCGGCCGCAGGCAGTGTCAAAGGCTGACCCAGCCAGGTGCGGCCCCGGCGGCGGGCCCAGGCAAAGCCCGGCAGTGCGACGGCGATGGCGCCGCCCATGACCAGCGCCAGCGAAGGATCCCACAGACCGGCCAGATCCAGAAACCCGATCACTTTGCCAGGATCTGTCATGCCCGACAGGATCAGGCCCAGACCGGCCAGCAGGCCGACGGCGAAAGCCAGTGCGGCGGGTGCGGCGACCTCGATGCCCGCGCGTCGGGCGACGGCCGTGTCAGACATGATCAGACTCCCGCGTGGCGCAGCAGATAAACGGTGACAAAGCCCGCCGCCATGAAAGCGGCTGTCGCGGCGATGGAGCGCGGCGACTGGCGCGACAGGCCGCAGACCCCGTGCCCGCTGGTGCAGCCCGAACCGTAGCGCGTGCCCACGCCGACCAGCAGACCGGCCAGGACCACCGCGCTCCAGCCCGCGTCGATGCGCGCTGTCAGCTCCAGGCCCGTCAGCGCAGCCACGGCAGGGGCGGCCACCAGGCCCAGCACAAAGGCGATGCGCCAGGGCTCGCGCTGGCCGCGTCGCAGCAGAGCTCCCGCGATGCCGCTGATGCCCATGATGCGCCCCAGGCCCAGCAGCAGGATCACGGCGGCCAGCCCCAGCAGGGCGCCCCCGGCCAGCGCGGCCAGCGGGGTGAAGTGCGCGCCGTCCAGCGTCATGATGCGGCCCCGCCACTGCAGAAGTGCGCGTAGAGCACCGCCATCACGTCCTGCACGGCGGCGCTGCTCAGGCTGTAGTGGATGTTTTTGCCCTCGCGCCGGGTGCTGACCAGGCCTTCTTCGCGCAGCACGGCGAGCTGCTGAGACAGCGTGGGCTGGCTGACGCCGACGCGCTGCTCCAGATCGCTGACGCAGGCTTCGCCCTGGGCCAGCTGGCACAGCAGCAGCAGCCGGTCGGGGTTGGAGAGGGCTTTCATGAGCCGGCAGGCGCGGTCGGCCGACTGGCGCATCTGCTCAAGGCTGGGGGGGGCGAGGGCGGTGTCCATGACAGGCTCCGGGGTGTGGAGCCGTCAATTTAGGATAAAACAATCTATCAGTCAATAGATTGTTTTGTGACGAACTGTTTCTGAACCGCCGTCAGTCGCGGGCAGGACGGGCGCCGCGCAGGTGCGCCACTTCGACGGCGCGCAGTGTGCCAGCGATCTTGTCGAGTACGCCGTTGACGTATTTGTGGCCGTCGGTGCCGCCAAAGGCCTTGGCGAGTTCAACCGCTTCGTTGATGACGACTTTGACGGGAATGTCGATGCAGTGCGCCATCTCGTAAGCGCCGATCAGCAGGATGGCGTGCTCGACGGGCGAGAGCTCTTTCACGCCGCGGTCGATGTGGCGCGCGATGTGCTCGTCCAGCACCGCCGCTTCGGCGATGCAGCCCGAGATCAGGGCGTCCAGGTGCACGGTATCGACCTTGGCGGCGGGCGCCTCCTCGGTCCAGCCCATGACGTGCTGCTGGATGGCGGCGGCGCTCTGGCCGGTCAGCAGCCATTCGTAGAGGCCCTGGACCGCCAGCTCGCGGGCGCTGCGGCGGTTGATGCGCTGCGGGCGTCGCGTTGGGGCGGAGGGGGTGGGGGCAGCGGATTCAGCGGTCATCGGGAGGCAGGTCCAAAATCAAAGAGCAGAAGAAAGAGCAGAAAAAAAGCAGGCAAAGAGCGGCAAAAGCGCCCGTCCAGCCCGGTCAGGCCAGGCGGTTGAGCAGGTGGATCATCTCGACCGCGACACGGGCAGCGTCGCGCGCCTTGGCTTCGACGCGGTCCCAGGCCTGGGCCTCGTTTTCGACGGTGAGAATGGCGTTGGCGATGGGGATGTCGCGGTCCAGCGCCACGCGGGTGACGCCGCTGGCGCTTTCGTTGCAGACCAGCTCGAAGTGGTAGGTCTCGCCGCGGATGACGCAGCCGATGGCGATCAAAGCATCGAACTCTTCGGTCATCGCCATGGCCTGCAGCGTGACGGGAATCTCCAGCGCGCCGGGCACGCTGTGCGTTTCGATGTTGATCTCCAGCAGGCCCAGCGCCAGCAGCTCTTCGCGGCAGGCGTCTTCCATGCCCTGGGTGATGTCGTCGTTGAA
>NZ_JAWDIE010000002.1:0-230291 GCF_037688875.1 Amphibiibacter pelophylacis | reverse complement strand
CGCCCCCATCCGTCATGCTTTCGCCACCGCATTCAACGGAGGTGATCATGAAGGCTCGATCAGGATGGGTCTGGCTCGCGCTAATGGCACTTTTAGCCCTGCCGCAGCTTGCCTTTGCTCAGGAACGCCCACCCCCCGTCGGCGCCAGCGGCAAGCCCATCCTGACGCTGTACGGGCAGGACACGCGCGAGGTTTATCGCTGCAGTGCCGCGCAGCGCGGCGCCGGGGCGCTGTTCACGGATGTGGATTGCCCGCCTGACCTGCCCCAGCGCGTGGCTGTGCGGCTGTGGCTGAACCGGGTGGGGGGCAGCCCGCCGCAGGCTCAGTTTGGGCCGGTACGGCCTGAACAGCGGCAGGGCACGGAATCGCGCCTGGTGCTTCAGCCTTGAGACTGAGTCAGCCCTGAGCCCGATTCAGCCCTGACCCTGCTGCAGCGCCTCCAGCGCTTCCTGGGCTTCCAGCCAGGCCAGTTCGTGGGCCTCCAGCTCAGCGGCGATGTCTTTCAGGCGGCGGCCCCAGGTGGCGAGATCGCTGCTGCTCTGGCCGGGCTGCGACAGGCGCTCTTCCAGGGCCTGCTGCTCGGTCTGCAGCGCGGTCATGGCGGCTTCGGCGTCCTGGATGGCTTTTTTGTGCGGGCGGCTCTCAGCCTGCAGCTTCTGGCGCAGCGCGGCCTCTTCCTTGCGCGACAGGCGCTGGTTGGGCGCGGGCGCCTCGCCGCTGGCGGCGGCTGTGGCGGCATCGCGCTCCTGGCTGGCTTCGCGCAGGCGGGCGGCCTGGGCGCGGGCCTGCTCCTGCAGGTGGGCCTGGTAGTCGTCCAGATCGCCATCGAAGGGCGCGACGCCCCCGCCGCTGACCAGCCAGAACTCGTCGCAGACTTCGCGCAAGAGCGCGCGGTCGTGGCTGACCAGCAGCATGCCGCCCTCAAAGCCGTTCAGCGCCAGGCTCAGCGCCTCGCGGGTGTCCAGATCCAGGTGGTTGGTCGGCTCGTCCAGCAGCAGCAGGTTGGGGCTCTGCCAGACCAGCGTGGCCAGCACCAGGCGCGCTTTCTCGCCGCCGCTGAGTACGCCGATGGGCTGGCCGACCATGTCGCCGCTGAAGCGGAAGCGGCCCAGGAAATCGCGCAGCTCCTGCTCGCGGGCGCCGGGCGTGGCGGTCTGGGCGATGCGCGTCAGGTGCAGCAGCGGCGTGTCGTCGGCGCGCAGCAGATCCAGCTCGTGCTGGGCGAAATAGCCGATGCGCAGGTCTTTGCCCGGGCGCAGCTCGCCCGCCAGCGGCTGCAGTTCGCCGACCAGGGTCTTGATCAGTGTGGATTTGCCCTGGCCGTTGGCGCCCAGGATGCCCAGGCGGGCACCGGCCAGCACGCTTTGCGTCACATTGCGCAGCACGGCGCCGGGCACGCGCTCGCGCTCCGGCGGGACGACGGCGCTGGAGACCGCCCAGTCGCCTTCGGCCGGGACGAACTCGGGCTGCGTCGCCGTGCGGCCTGGATCGGGGTAGCCGCAATCGACGCCGCGCAACGCCAGCATGGGGTTGGGCAGGCTGGCGGGCGGGCGGAAGGCGAACTGGAACTCGGCCTGCGCCAGCACCGGGGCCAGCGTCTGCATGCGCTCCAGCGCTTTGATGCGGCTTTGCGCCTGGCGCGCCTTGGTCGCCTTGGCCTTGAAGCGGTCGATGAAGTGCTGCAGGTGGGCGCGCTGCTGCTGCTGGCGCTCGAAGGCCGACTGCTGCTGCATCAGGCGCTCGGCGTGCTGCATCTCGAAGAAATCGTAATTGCCGCCGTAGCGCGTGATCTGCTGGTGCTGCAGGTGCAGGGTGACGCGCGTGGTGCGGTTGAGGAAATCGCGGTCGTGGCTGATCACCAGCAGCAGCCCTGGGTAGCGCTGCAGCCAGCCCTCCAGCCAGACCAGCGCGTCCAGATCCAGGTGGTTGGTGGGCTCGTCGAGCAGCAGCAGGTCGGACGGGCACATCAGCGCGCGCGCCAGCTGCAGGCGCATGCGCCAGCCGCCCGAGAAGGTGTTCACGGGAGATTCCAGCCTGTCCAGCGCAAACCCCAGGCCCAGCAGAAGCGTCTGGGCGCGGGGCCGGGCGCTGAAGGCATCGGCTTCCTGCAAGAGGGCGTGGGCGTGGGCGATGGCGTGGCCGTCGCCGCTGGCCTCGGCCTGCGCCAGGGCGGTGCGCGCTTCGACCAGGCGGCTGTCGCCGTCCAGCACGAAATCAGTGGCGCTGTCTTCGCTGTCGGGCAGGTGCTGCACGACCTGCGCCACGCGCCAGTGCGCGGGCACCAGCGTATCGCCCTGATCCGGGACCAGATCGCCGGTCAGCAGCGCAAAGAGCGAGGATTTGCCCGCGCCGTTCTGGCCGACCAGAGCGATTTTCTCGTTGGGTGCGAGCGCCAGGGTCAGGTCCTGGACGATGATTTTGGTGCCCCGGCGCAGGGCGAGCTGTCTGAACTGGATCATGGTGCGGGGGTGGCGCTGGCCTGGGCCAGCAGCTCCAGCACGCGCTGCGCGGTGGCCTGCGGGTGCTGCATGGGGAAAAGGTGATCGCCTTCGACGGCGATCAGGCGGTCGCCAAACACGGCGCGGCTGTGGCCCCAGCCGCACTGGCGCATTTCCTGCGAATCGCGCCCGGCCAGCAGCCAGGCGAGCGTGCGCAGCGGGTGGCGGCGCAGCAGGGCGCCCAGGTGGGCGGGCAGGGTGTTGTAGATCTGCGCCTCGATGTCCGGATCGAAGGCCAGGCGCACGCTGCCGCTGCCGCGCGTCGGGTCCAGCTCCAGCCCGTGCTGGATGTAGTCGCGCAGCACCTGCGGGTGCCAGCGCGCAAACAGCGCTTTGGCGGCAAAGTGCGCGTGGGCTGCGTCGTGGCTGTCCCACTGGCGTCGTCGGCGCCGGGCGATGGCGCCCGGGCCCAGACGTTCGGACAGGCCCAGCCAGCGCGCCCCCTGCACCAGGCCCGCGCGCCAGCCGCGCAGCACGGGCGCATCCAGCAGAATCAGCGCCCGGGGCAGCGCCGGTTCGCGGCAGGCGTTGGCCAGGCTGATGACGCCACCCAGCGAATGCCCGATCCACACGGCGCCATCCGGCAGAGCCAGGTTCTGGACGACATCCAGATGCTGCTGCATCAGCCGGGGCCAGCCCGGCGTGACGGGGTAGCGCGCGTCGTGGCCGAAGCGCTCGATGACATGCACGGCGTGGCCGTGCGCCCGCCAGACCTCAAACAGCATGCGGTAGGTGTGGGCGGGAAAGCCGTTGCCGTGGGCGAAAACGATGGGCAGCTTCATGCGTCCAGCAGCGCTTTCAGCCGGTAGAGCGCCTGGTGCGCCTCGCGCGGGCTCAGGTGGTCGGGGTCGAGCTGCTGCAGTTCGGTGCGCAGGGCAATATCGGCGGCGGTGGCCGCAGAGGGCTGGGCGGCAAAGACGGCGGCGGCTTCGGTCAAGACGCCGTCATCGGCCAGATCAGGGCCTTGCGGGTCGTCCAGATGATCAAACAGGCCGCCCTGGGCCTCGTCGGGCCGGGCCTGTTCCTCCAGATGCTGCAGGTGACGCTGCGCCTGGCGAATCAGCGCAGGCGGCATCCCGGCCAGACGGGCGACCTGCACGCCGTAGCTGCGGCTGGCGGGTCCGGGCTCGACCTGGTGCAGGAAAACGATGCGCTGCGCCGCCTCGGACGCGCTGACGTGCACGTTGACCGCCGCGCGGTGCTGGGTGGGCAGGGCGGTCAGCTCGAAATAATGGGTGGCGAACAGGGTGAGGCTCTGGTTGCGGTCGTGCAGGTGGGCCGCGATGGCGGTGGCCAGCGCCAGGCCGTCCAGCGTGCTGGTACCGCGGCCGATCTCGTCCATCAGCACCAGGCTGGTGGACGTGGCCTGGTGGACGATGGCGGCGGCTTCGCTCATCTCGACCATGAAGGTCGATTGCCCGCCCGCCAGATCGTCGCTGGCGCCGATGCGGCAGTGGATGGCATCGATGGGCCCCAGCACGCAGCGCTGCGCGGGCACGAAAGAGCCCATGGCGGCCAGCAGCACGATCAGCGCGACCTGGCGCATGTAGGTCGATTTGCCGCCCATGTTCGGCCCGGTGATGACCAGCAGGCGCTGCTGCGGATCCAGCCGGCAGTCGTTGGCGATGAAGGAGCCCGCGCCCTGCGCGCTGGCGGCCAGGCGCTCCTGAACCACGGGGTGACGCCCGCCCTCGATGTGGATGCAGGGCACGGCGGTGAACTGCGGCGGCTGCCAGCCCTGGCTGTGCGCCCGTTCGGCCAGCGCGCACAGCGCATCCAGCCCGGCCAGCGCCCCGGCCAGCGCCTGCAGCGCGGGCACCTGCGCTTGCAGGGCTTCGAGCAGGGCCGCGTAGAGCAGTTTCTCTCGCGCCAGCGCCCGCTCCTGCGCGGACAGCGCGCGGTCCTCAAAGGCCTTCAGCTCGGGCGTGGTGTAGCGCTCGGCGTTCTTCATCGTCTGACGGCGCTGGTAATGCGCCGGAACCCGGTTCAGCCCGGACGAGGACACTTCGATGAAAAAGCCGTGCAGCCGGTTGAAGAGCACGCGCAGGTTGGCAATGCCAGTCTGGGCGCGTTCGCGCTCTTCCATGTCGGCCAGGAACTGGTCACAGTTCTGACTGATGCCGCGCAGCTCGTCCAGCTCGGCGTCAAACCCGGCGGCGATGACGTCACCGTCGCGCAGCTGCACCGCAGGCTCTTCGGCCAGCTGCTGGCGCAAGAGGGCCAGCAGCTCGTCCTGCGGCGCCAGGCCCGCGGCCAGCGCTTCCAGCCAGGGGTTGGCGGGCGGGCGCGGCTGGCCGGGCAGGGCGATGCCGCTGCTGTCCTGCAGCAGGGCCAGCACGGGCGGGTGCAGGCCGTCCAGCAGCGACAGGGTGTGGCGCAGCGCCGCCAGCTCACGCGGCCTGGCCTGGCCCAGCGCGATGCGCGCGCTGATGCGCTGCACGTCGGCAACGCCACGCAGGCGCTCGCGCAAAGGTTCAAACTGCGGCCCCTGCGGATCGGCGGACAGCAGGGTCGCGATGGCGTGCTGGCGCTGCTGCGCCTCGCTGCGCTCCAGGCGCGGCTGGGTCAGCCACTGGCGCATCAGGCGCGACCCCATGCCGGTCTGGCAGACATCCAGCAGCGCGAGCAGCGTGGGGGCTTTCTCGCCCTTCAGGGTCTGCAGCAGCTCCAGGTTGCGGAAGGTGGACGGCGGCAGCAGCAGCAGATCCTGACTGCGCTCGACGCGCAGCTGGTTGACGTGGCCCAGCGCCTGGCCCTGTGTGTGCCGCGCAAAGTGCAGCAGCGCGCTGGCCGCCGCCTGCGCCAGCGGCAGGCCCTCGGCGCCAAACGCCTGCAGGTGCGCGACCTGCAGCTGTTCGCACAGCAGGCGCACGCCTGCAGCAGCGTCAAACTGCCAGGGCTGACGCGGCGTCAGCGCGGCCGCGCCAGAAGCGGGCCCGGCGCCGGATTGCCAGCGCTCCAGATCAGCGCGCAGCGCGTCGTGGTCCTTCGGGCAGAGCACTTCGGCGGGCGCCAGACGCGATAGCCAGGCGGGCACATCGGCCCAGGCGCACTCGCACAGGCGAATCTCGCCGCTGCTCAGGTTCAGCCAGGCCAGGCCCGTGGGCGTGGCGGGCGGGCAGGGCGGAGCGTCCTGCGTCCAGTCCGGGCTCTGACGCCGCTGGCGTGCGCCGGGCGCATCCTGGCGGGTCAGGGCCAGCAGGACGACATCCTGGCGCTCGGCCATCAGCGCCGTGTCGGTCAGCGTACCGGGTGTGACCACGCGCACCACCTGGCGCTCCATCGGTCCTTTTTGCGCGCCGGGCTCGCCGATCTGCTCGGCAATCGCCACCGATTCGCCCAGCCGGATCAGCCGCGCCAGGTAAGTATCCAGCGCATGCACCGGCACCCCGGCCATGGGAATGGGCTCGCCCGCGCTCATGCCGCGCGTGGTCAGGGTGATGTCGATCAGCCGGTGCGCGCGCACCGCGTCGTCCAGAAACAGCTCGTAAAAATCCCCCATGCGGTAGAGCAGCAGCGTGTCAGGATGCTGCGCTTTGAGGCGCAGGAACTGCTGCATCATCGGCGTATGCGCCGAGAGATCGGGCGCGTCGGCCGGCTGGTTTTCGGGGGCGTTCTCCCGCATCGGGGCTGTCCTGGGGCTGTGTTGCGTCTAGGGCGGGATTATCGGTCAGATGGGGGATGGCTGCGGTGGCTTTGGCCGACAGATTCAATCCGCAGCGCTCACCCCACCACCACACACCCCACACCGCTCTCGTCCAGCACCGCCTGCAGGCTGTCGGGCGGCGGGGCGTCGGTGTAGAGGCGCTGCACCATGCGCAGATGGCCGACTTCGACCATGGCCGAGCGGGCGAACTTGCTGCTGTCGGCGGCCAGCCAGACCTGGCGGGATTGCGCGACGATGGCCTGGGCGACTTTGACTTCACGCAGGTCGAAATCGCGCAGCGTGCCGTCGGGTTCGATGCTGGAAATACCGATCAGCCCGAAATCCACCCGGAACTGGCGGATGAAGTCGACCGCCGTTTCGCCCACGATGCCCTGATCCACGCCGCGCACCAGGCCGCCGGAGACGATGACCTCGCAGTCCGGCTGCACCGACAGGATGCTGGCCACGTGCAGGTTGTTGGTGATGACGCGCAGGCCGCGTTTGCCCGCCAGCGCGCGGGCGATGGCTTCGGTGGTGGTGCCTATGCTGAGGATCAGCGAGCTGCCGTCGGGCACGTCCTGCGCCAGGCGTTCGGCGATTCGTTTCTTTTCGTTTTCATGCCACTGCTGGCGCGTGCGGTAGGCCACGTTTTCGGTGGTGGATGCCAACGTGCGCACGCCGCCGTGAAAGCGCGCCAGACGCCCGGCCTGGTCGAGCAGCTTGACATCGCGGCGCACCGTCTGCAGCGTCACGTCCAGCTCGTGGGCCAGCGCTTCCACGCTCAGCACCTGGGCTTCGCGCAGGCAGTCCAGCAGGCGCTGCTGGCGCGGATTGGGGATCAGCGTAGGACGGGCAGAGGAGGGCATGGCGAGGTTCCGGGTAATCCCTGGTGCGTCAAAAGGAAAAAATAAAGAAAATAAACGAACAGACTGAAGCGATGTTAATGCGCTTTTGCACGGAGTTTTTCGTGCGGCCCAGCCCGCCATTCTGCCGTCTATCCACCCCCAAAGAAAGCCAGCCATGTCCGAAGCCTTCATCCTCGCGCTTGACCAGGGCACCACCAGCTCCCGCGCCATCCTGTTCAATGCGGCGGGCGAAATGGTTTCCGTCGCCCAGAAAGAGCTGACCCAGTATTACCCGCAAGCCGGCTGGGTCGAGCACGACGCGCAGGAAATCTGGGCCGCCCAGGTCGGCGTGGCGGCCGAAGCGCTGGCCAATGCGCGCGTCACGGCGAAGAATGTCGCCGCCATTGGCATCACCAACCAGCGCGAAACCACCGTGGTCTGGGACCGCGCCACCGGCCACCCCATCCACCGCGCCATCGTGTGGCAGGACCGCCGCACCGCCCAGGCCTGCCAGAAACTGCGCGATGACGGCCACGCCGACCTGATCCGCAGCCGCACCGGCCTGCTGCTCGACGCCTATTTTTCGGGCAGCAAGGTGCGCTGGATCCTGGACAACGTGCCCGGCGCACGCGAACGCGCCGAGCGCGGCGAGCTGGCTTTCGGCACCATGGACAGCTGGCTGATCTGGAACTTCACCGCGGGCAAGGTCCACGTCACCGACGTGACCAACGCCTCGCGCACCATGCTCTTCAACATCCACTCCCTGCAGTGGGACGACGAGCTGCTGGCGCTCTTGGACATTCCGCGCAGCATGCTGCCCGAGGTGCGCAGCTCCAGCGAGGTGTACGGTCACACGCAGGCCAGCCACCTGGGCGGTCCCATCCCGATCGCCGGGGTGGCGGGTGACCAGCACGCGGCGCTGTTTGGCCAGCAGTGCATTGCGCCGGGCCTGGTCAAGAACACCTACGGCACCGGCTGCTTCATGATGATGAACACGGGCGATACGCCCATCGCGTCCAGCAACCAGCTGCTGACCACGGTGGCCTGGCAGGTGGGCGGGCGCACGCAGTACGCGCTGGAGGGCTCGATTTTCGTGGGTGGCGCGGTGGTCAAGTGGCTGCGTGACGGCCTGGGGCTGATCCGCCAGTCGTCCGATGTGGCCGCGCTGGCCGGGCAGGTCAGCGATAACGGCGGGGTGTATCTGGTGCCCGCCTTTGCGGGCCTGGGCGCACCGCACTGGGAATCGCAGGCGCGCGGCACGCTGGTCGGCGCCACGCTGGGCACCACGGCCGCGCATGTGGCGCGCGCCGCGCTGGAAAGCATCTGCTACCAGACGGTGGATGTGCTGCGCGCCATGCAGGCCGACGCCGGTCTGCGCCTGGCCGAGCTGCGTGTCGATGGCGGTGCCACGGTCAACCCGCTGCTGATGCAGTTCCAGGCCGATGTGCTGGGCGTGAGCGTGGTGCGTCCGCGCATCACCGAAACCACGGCGCTGGGCGCCGCCTATCTGGCGGGTCTGGCTGTGGGCTACTGGAGCAGCCCCGAGGCGCTGCAGGGCCAGTGGCAGATGGAGCGCACCTTCGACCCGGCCATGGCGCCGGACGTGGCGCAGCGGCATCTGGCGGGCTGGCAGCGTGCCGTCGCTACCGCCCGCTTCTGGGCCACGGCGCAGGGGGCGGACTGATGAATGCCTTCGGCGCCGAATTCACCGGCACCGCCCTGGTGGTCCTGCTGGGCAACGGGGTGGTGGCCAATGTGCTGCTCAAGGGCACCAAAGGCCAGAACAGCGGGCTGATCGTCATCGCCTTCGGCTGGGCAATTGCCGTGTTCACGGGCGTATTCAGCACGGCCGCCATCAGCGGCGCCCACCTGAACCCGGCGGTCACGCTGGGCCTGGCGGTGGCGGGCAAGTTCCCGTGGGACAGTGTGCCGCTTTACATGACCGCGCAGATGCTGGGCGGCATGTTCGGTGCAGGTCTGGTGTGGGCGATGTACCAGCAGCATCTGGCCGCGACCGACGCGCCCGATCTGAAACTGGCCGTGTTCTGCACCGGCCCGGCGATCCGCCAGTGGTGGCACAACCTGTTTTCCGAATTTCTGGCGACTTTTGTGCTGGTGTTCTGCGTGCTGTCCATCGTGGCGCCCAAGGCGTCACTGGGCGCGCTCGACGCCTTGCCGGTGGCGCTGCTGGTGCTGGGTCTGGGCGTGTCGCTGGGCGGCACCACAGGTTACGCCATGAGCCCGGCGCGCGATCTGGCGCCGCGCCTCATGCACGCGCTTTTGCCCATCCCCGGAAAAGGCCCCAGCGACTGGGGTTACGCCTGGGTGCCGGTGGTGGGCTCGCTGCTGGGCGGAGCGGCCGCCGCGCTGGTCTTTCGCGCCTTCGGCGGCACCGTCTGACCCGTTCAGCCCAGCGGGGCCGCGGGCTGCGGCGCCAGACTCACAGCGCCGTCGACGCGAAATCCGCCAGCCGCGAGCGCTCGCCGCGCGCCAGCGTGATGTGCGCGCTGTGCTGCCAGCCCTTGAAACGGTCGACCACGTAGGTCAGGCCGGAGCTGCCTTCGGTCAGGTAGGGCGTGTCGATCTGGGCGATATTGCCCATGCAGATCATTTTGCTGCCCGGTCCGACGCGGGTGATCAGCGCCTTCATCTGCTTGGGCGTGAGGTTCTGCGCTTCATCCACGATGATGAATTTGTTCAGGAAAGTGCGCCCGCGCATGAAATTCAGGCTCTTGATGCGGATCTTGCTGCGCAGCAGATCCTGCGTGGCGGTGCGGCCCCAGTCGCCTGCGGCGTTGCCCCGGGTGAGGAACTCCAGGTTGTCGTCCAGCGCGCCCATCCAGGGGCCCATTTTTTCTTCTTCGGTGCCGGGCAGGAAGCCGATGTCCTCGCCCAGCGGCACGGTCACGCGGGTGACGATGATCTCGCTGTAGCGCCGGTCGTCAAACACCTGCTGCAGCGCGCTGGCCAGCGCCAGCAGCGTCTTGCCCGTGCCGGCCGTGCCGGTCAGGGTGATGAAATCGCACTCGGGATCGAGCAGCACGTTCAGCGCGAAGTTCTGCTCGGCGTTGCGCGCGTGCACGCCCCAGACGCTGTTGCGGCTGCTGGTGAAATCCTTGAGCGTGCGCAGCTGCACCGTCGGTCCGGTGATGGCGACCACGCGCGCCTGCAGCGGCTGGCTGGCGTCGTCGCTGTGAACAAACTGGTTGATGTGCATCTGGCGGCACATCGGGCCCTGAATGCGGTAGTGCGTGTGGCCGCCCTGCTGCCAGCTTTCCATGTTCTGGCTGTGCGTGGCCCAGAAATCGGCGGGCAGCGCCAGCGATCCGGTGTAGAGCAGATCGCCATCTTCCAGCGTCTTGTCGCTGGTGTAATCCTCGGCGGCCAGGCCCAGAGCGTGGGCCTTGACGCGCATATTGATGTCCTTGGACACCAGCACCACCTGGCGCTCGGGGTGGGCGCGGCGCAGCGCCTGGACCACGCCCAGGATCTGGTTGTCGGCCTTGCCCTGGGGCAGTCCGGTCGGCAGTTCGGTGGGCAGGCTGCCCAGCTGGAAGAAGAGGCGGCCCCCCGCACCGCTGTGGCCGGTGGCGGCCAGCGGAATGCCTTCCAGAGGGCGATCCAGTCCCTGCAGGCTGACCAGCTGGTCCAGCTCGCGGCTGACCTGGCGCACATTGCGGGCGACTTCGCTCATGCCTTTCTTGTGGCCGTCGAGTTCTTCCAGCGTCATCATGGGCAGGAAGACGTCATGCTCCTCGAAGCGGAACAGTGACATCGGATCGTGCATCAGCACATTCGTGTCCAGCACAAAGAGCTTGGGCGCTGCGGATTGCGCCGAGCGCACTCCATCCGCTCCATCGCGCGCTGCACCGCGTTCGCGCCGCTGGCTGCGGCTGCGGCCGGAGGGGCGCTGCGCTTCGGCGGCAGGCGCGGGGACCTGGGGGTCCGCTGCCGCAGGAGCGGCTGAAGCTGTGTGGGCCGCAGCGGGCGCCGCGGTCTGTGCGGCCGGTGTCGGGGCTGGCGGAGCCACCGAAGCCGCCACAGGTGCCGGGGTGAGCGCCGTCACGACAGGTGCGGGAGCTGGCCGCCGGGTTTCGATCTGCTCCAGCGGCGCAGAAGCCGGGGCTGCAGCAGGGGCCGCGGCCACAACCGGGCGCTGCGTGGGCCGCTGTGCAGGAGCAGGCGGTACTGCAGCCTGCGTCGCGTTCGTGGCCTGCAGAGGTGTGGCGGCCACGGCGGTATTGCCAGGCTGGTCGAGGTTCAGGCGGTCGGATTTTTTACCAGGGGCGCGGGGCAGGGGCATGGCGGCGGTTCCCAATGAAAAACGCCAGCAGGGCCCACGGCCGCGCTGGCGTTGCAAGAAAATGGACAGGCCCAGCTGCTTGCTGGGCCGGGAGGGCGGAGTCAGTCAACAACGACGGCGTTGAGTTCGCGCACAGTCTGCAGCACATTATCGACGTGGGCCGCAACTTTCACGCCGCGCCACTCGTGGCGCAGTACGCCACGCGCATCGATCAGGAAGGTGGAGCGCTCGATGCCCTTGACCTTCTTGCCGTACATGATCTTGTTTTTGACCACGCCAAACATGTGGCAAAGCTTTTCTTCGGTGTCGGCAATCAGCTCGTAGGGCAGACTCAGGTTCGCCTTGAACTTGTCGTGCGAAGTCATATTGTCGCGCGACACACCATAAATTACCGTGTTCTCGGCCGTGAAGGCCTCGAAAGCGTCGCGAAAGCCCATGGCTTCGGTCGTGCAGCCCGGCGTGTGGTCTTTCGGGTAAAAGAACAGGACGACGTTCTTGCCCAGATGACCCTGCGGCGTGAATTTCACGTCGCCAGTCGCAAGGGCCTCGAATTCGGGCAGGATTTTGTCTACTGTAGGCGTCATAGGCGTTTGTGCTGGGCGGATCGTCAGAACGACATTATAAATCCACAATGCCCCCAAACGCGGTCTGCCCTGGTCTTTCCTGGCGCCAGGGCGGGGTTATCGGTTCAGGACTTGTCAGTCGCCCAGCAGCAGGGCCGCGACCACGCGCCGCCCTTCAGCGACCAGCACATTGCAGGTGCGGCACGCGGCGGCCGTGTCCATGGTTTCAAGGCCGATCCGCTGGCGGATCAGCCCCCGGATCAGGGGGGGCGGCGCAAAGCGCAGGCGCGATCCGCTGCCAAAAATCACCAGTTCCGGCTGCCACTGCGCCAGGCGGGTGAAATCGTTTTCGGTCAGATCGGCGTGCAGCGCCACGCCCCAGGACTGGACCTGACCCTGCCAGGGCACGATGACCGACTGTGTGTGCGGGTGCAGCGCGCCATCGTGGAAGACATGGATGACGCCTTCTTCGTGCGCGACGATGGCGTTGCGGTCAGCGGCGGGGGTATCGGGCTGGAACTTCATGCGCTGGGGGATTTCATGTCGGCTGTGATTAAATGGCAGGTTAAACGAATTCTGCTTCCCAGCTTCTCATCATGACCGCATTGCCCAAGCCCCTGCACAAATCCAGCAAATTGGCCAACGTCTGCTACGACATCCGGGGTCCGGTGCTGCAGAAAGCCCGCCAGATGGAAGACGAGGGCCAGCACATCATCAAGCTGAATATCGGCAACGTGGCGGCCTTCGGCTTTCACCCGCCCGACGAGATCGTGCAGGACATGATCCGCAACATGCCCGATCTGGTCACGGCCGGTTACACCGACAGCAAGGGCCTGTTTGCGCCGCGCCGCGCCGTGGTGCATTACACGCAGCAGCAGGGCATTGCCGGGGTCACGGTGGACGATGTCTACCTGGGCAACGGGGTCTCCGAGCTCATCGTTTTTGCGCTGAACGCGCTGCTGGAGCCGGGCGACGAGGTGCTGATTCCCATGCCCGATTACCCGCTCTACACGGCGGCGGTGGGGCTGTCGGGCGGCACGCCCGTGCACTATCTGTGCGACGAGGGCGCCGACTGGATGCCCGCGCTGGACGACCTGCGCAGCAAGATCACGCCGCGCACCAAGGCCATGGTGGTCATCAACCCCAACAACCCCACCGGCGCGGTCTACAGCAAGGCCATGCTGCTCGAGCTGATCGAGATCGCGCGCCAGCACCAGCTGGTTGTCATGGTCGACGAAATCTACGACAAGGTGCTCTACGACGACGCCGTGCACGTGCCCATGGCTTCGCTGGCCGATGACGTGCTCTTTTTGACCTTCAACGGCCTGTCCAAAAACTACCGCGCCTGCGGCTACCGTTCGGGCTGGATGGTGGTGTCGGGCCAGAAGGCGCACGCCCGCGATTACATCGAGGGCCTGAACATGCTGTGCTCGATGCGGCTGTGCGCCAACACCCCCGGACAGCTGGCGATCCAGACGGCGTTGGGCGGTTACCAGAGCATCAAGGACCTGGTCGCGCCCTTTGGCCGCCTGACGCGCCAGCGCAACCTGGCCTACGACATGCTCACGCAGATTCCTGGCGTGTCGGTGGTCAAGCCCAAGGGCGCCCTTTATATGTTCCCGAGGCTGGACCCGAAGATTTACCCGGTCAGCAACGACCAGGAGCTGGCTTTCGAGCTGCTCAGCCAGGAAAAAGTCCTCATCGTGCAGGGAACGGGCTTTAACTGGAAGGATCCGGATCACTTCCGCATGGTTTTCCTGCCCGGCAGCGACGACCTGGCCGAAGCGCTGCAGCGCCTGGAGCGCTTCCTGTTCGGCTACCGCAAGCGTCACGCCACCTGACACGGCCGGGATCAGGCTTGGTCTCTGCTGCGCCGGACAGCGCGTTTACAATCTCCGGCTTGCTGGAAAACCCTGACGGAATACGGAAATGATACCTCTGCGGATTGGTGTGATGGGCCTGGGCACGGTGGGTGCGGGCGTCTTCCAGGTGCTCGAGCGCAACAGCGGCGAAATCGCCCGGCGCACGGGTCGCGGGCTGCAGGTGACGCAGGTCTCGCGCCGCAACCTGGACGCGGCGCGCGAACTGGTGGGTGACCGCGCCACGGTGGTGGCCGACCCGCACGCCATCGCCACGTCGCCCGACATTGATGTGGTTGTCGAGCTGATCGGCGGCACCACGCTGGCGCGCGACCTCGTGCTGCTGGCGCTGCGCCACGGCAAGCACGTGGTCACGGCCAACAAGGCGCTGCTGGCGGTGCACGGCGAAGAAATCTTCGGCGAGGCGCGCCGCCTGGGCCTGACAGTCAGCTTCGAGGCGGCGGTGGCGGGGGGCATTCCCGTCATCAAAATGCTGCGCGAAGGCCTGTCCGCCAACCGCATCAGCTGGCTGGCCGGGATCATCAACGGCACCACCAACTTCATCCTGACCGAGATGCGCGACCGCGGCCTGCCGTTTGCCGATGTGCTGCAGGAAGCGCAGCGCCTGGGCTACGCCGAAGCCGACCCGACCTTCGACATCGAAGGCGTGGACGCCGCGCACAAGCTGGCCCTGATGGGCGCCATCGCTTTTGGCATGCCGGTGCAGTTCGACAGCGTTTACGTGGAAGGCATCACCGCGCTGCACAGCCAGGACATCCGCTACGCCGGGCAGATGGGCTACCGCATCAAGCTGCTGGGCATCGCCCGCCGCCGCGACGACGCGGGCGGGGTCGAGTTGCGCGTCCACCCCACGCTGGTTCCCGAGAAATGCCTGATGGCCAGTGTGGAAGGCGCCATGAACGCCGTCATGGTCCAGGGCGACGCGGTCGGCACCACGCTGCACTACGGCAAGGGCGCGGGCAGCGAGCCCACGGCCTCGGCGGTGGTTGCCGACCTGGTGGACATCGCCCGCCTGGCCAGCGCCGCGCCCGAGCACCGCGTGCCCAGCCTGTCCTTCCAGCCCGACGCGCTTCAGAATCTGCGCGTGCTGTCGATCGACGAAGTGGTCACCGCGTTTTACCTGCGCCTGGTGGTCGCCGACCGCTCGGGTGTGCTGGCCGACATCACGCGCATCCTGGCTGCGCACGATATCTCGCTGGACGCCGTGCGCCAGCGCGAATCGTCTCACGGCGAGCAGCAGACTGATCTGGTTGTGCTGACCCACGAAACCATCGAGAGCGCCCTGCGCGCCGCCCTGAAAGACATCCAGGCCCTGCCGTCGGTGCTGCAGCCGGTGGTGGCGCTGCGCAAGGAAGAACTGGCCTGACCATGCTTTACTCCAGCACCCGACAGGGCAGTGGCGCCACCGAGGCGCCGCGCCACTTCTGCGACATCCTGCTTGAGGGTCTGGCGCCCGATGGGGGTCTTTATCTGCCCCAGCACTACCCGCAGCTGGACGCGGCCATGCTGCAGCGCTGGCGGGGTCTGGCCTACGCTGACCTGGCCTTCGAGGTGCTGTCGCTTTACATCGACGACATTCCGCCGGACGATCTGCGCCGCCTGGTCCGCCAGACCTATCGCGCCGAGGTGTTTGGCGGCAACCCGGCCATCGCGCCGGTGACGCCGCTGCGCGAGGCGGGGAAAGACACCGGCCTGTTCCTGCAGGGCCTGTCCAACGGCCCGACGCTGGCTTTCAAGGACATGGCCATGCAGCTGCTGGGCCACCTGTTCGAGTACGAACTGGCGCGGCGCGGGCAGCAGCTCAACATCCTGGGCGCGACCAGCGGCGACACCGGCAGCGCGGCCGAGTACGCCATGCGTGGCAAGCAGGGCGTGCGCGTGTTCATGCTCAGCCCCGAAGGCCGCATGAGCCCCTTCCAGCAGGCGCAGATGTTCAGCCTGATGGACGACAACATCCACAACATCGCCGTCACTGGCGTGTTCGATGATTGTCAGGACATGGTCAAGGCGGTGTCCAACGATCTGGATTTCAAGCGCCGCTACGCCATCGGTACCGTCAATTCGATCAACTGGGCGCGCCTGCTGGCCCAGGTCGTTTACTACGTCTCGGGCTATTTGCAGACGCTGGCGCACACGGGCGCTCCGGCCGACCTGTCGGGCACGCCGCTGTCCGGGTGGCCCCGGGTGAGCTTCACCGTGCCCTCGGGCAACTTCGGCAACGTCTGCGCCGGGCACGTGGCGCGCAGCATGGGTCTGCCCATCGCGCAGCTGGTGGTCGCCACCAACGAGAACGACGTGCTGGACGAATTCTTCCGCACCGGCGTTTACCGCGTGCGCGGCAGCGCCGACACCTGGGAAACGTCCAGCCCCTCGATGGACATCTCCAAGGCCAGCAATTTCGAGCGCTTTATCGCCGACGTTCTGGGCCGCGACGGCGTGGCCACGGCGGCGCTGTTTGGCCAGGCACTGGCCGCATCGGGCGAATTCCGCCTGAGCGACGCGCAGATGGCGCGGGTGCGCGAGGCCGGGTTTGTCTCGGGCAAATCCACCCACGTCGACCGCCTGGCCACGATACGCGACGCCGATGCGCGCCACGGCGTGGTCATCGACACGCACACCGCCGACGGCCTGAAAGTGGCCCGCGAGCACCACCAGGACGGCACGCCCATGCTGGTGCTGGAAACCGCGCTGCCCGCCAAATTTGCGGCCACCATTGTCGAAGCGCTGGGCCGCGAGCCCGGTCGCCCGCAAGCGCTGGACGGCATCGAGGCCCTGCCGCGCCGCTGCACCGTCATGGGCACCGACGTGGCGGCGCTCAAGGCGGCGGTTGCCGCGGCCTGCGGCGGCTGAGCGGCCCGGTCAGATCACCAGCGAATCGGCCTCGCCCAGAGGCGCCCGGGCGCAGGCCACGCGGTCACGCCCGCTGTGTTTGGCTTCGTACAGCGCCTGGTCGGCCAGGCTGTACAGATCCTGCGGCGCCAGCGGCGCCTCGAAGTACACGAGGCCAATGCTGATCGTGACCGGACGCAGCCCCGAGCGGGTGCGAAACGGGTGGCCGCGCACCGAATCGCACAGGCGCTGCGCCGAAGCCAGCGCCTCGCGGGCGCTGACGTGGCCCAGCAGCAGCGCGAACTCCTCGCCGCCGATGCGCGCCAGCGTGTCGCCCCGGCGCACCTGCTGCTGCAGCACCTGGACGACATCGCGCAGGATGACATCGCCCTGGTCGTGACCCAGCTCGTCGTTGATGCGCTTGAAGTGGTCGATGTCCAGCAGCATCAGCGCCATGCCGTGCAGGCGTCCGGCCGGATCGGGCTGACGCAGCAGTGCCAGACGGTCGTCCAGCGCAGCCTCGAAGGCGCGGCGGTTGGGCGCGCCGGTCAGCGTGTCGGTTTCGGCCAGGCGCTGCTGGGTGGTCTCGTTGCGCGCCGACGCGGCCTCGGAGGCCACCATCACGCAGAACAGGCCGCTGATCATGCTGGCATCGACCAGCGCGGTCAGGCGGTGGCGCAGCTCGGGCGTCAGGTCGGCGGCGAAGTCGGGCTGGGGCATGAAAAAGCCGTAGCTGGCAGCCGCGTACAGCGCCAGTTCCAGCACCGTCCAGGCCAGCATGCAGCGCCAGTGGCGATACTCGAAAATCAGCGGACCCAGCAGCACGAAAATCAGAAAGTAATGATGGCTGCTGATCAGCGTGCCTTGCACGAACAGGAGCCCGAGCATCAGCGCTGTCGCCACGGTCAGCAGTGCATGGCGTGCCAGCCGGTGGCGCCTGCGGTGGTTGAGCCACAGCGTCAGCGGAAACAGTCCCAGGCCCGGTGCAATCATCCAGGCCGCCTGCTGCACACCGGGGCGGCCGCTGGCCAGGTAGGCCATCATGAAAATCAGCACAAAAGCCACGCCCAGCAGGGCGCCGACATTGGTCTGCAGGATCTTGCGCTGCGCCGAGACATCCTTCATCCCGGCCGCGCCCAGCCAGACCACGCGCCGCAGCATCCGGGTCCAGGCGTGGACGGGTGAGGGCGGGAGGAGGCGGGAAATGGGCATGGGCGGCTGCGGTGCGCGGCAGAAAGTGAAGGGCTCTGTCCGGATATCGGCCGACTGACGGGATTATTGTGCCCTGGTGCACGGAGCTCCCCGCCGCGCCGGGCGGGGGCCAGCCGCTAGAATGCACGCATGAGCTATGTCGTCCTTGCCCGCAAATACCGCCCGCGCCGTTTCGCGGACATGGTCGGCCAGCCGCATGTGGTCCAGGCCCTGGGCAACGCGCTGCGCCAGAACCGCCTGCACCACGCCTGGCTGTTCACCGGCACGCGCGGCGTGGGCAAGACCACAGTCTCGCGCATCCTGGCCAAAAGCCTGAACTGCGTCGGCCCGGACGGGCAGGGCGGCATCACCGATCAGCCCTGCGGCGTCTGCCCGGTCTGCCGGGATATTGATGCCGACCGCTTCCTGGACTACATCGAGCTGGACGCCGCCAGCAACCGGGGCATCGACGAGATCCGTGACCTGCTCGAGCGCGCCAGCTACCAGCCCGCGCACGGCCGCTTCAAAGTCTTTATGATCGACGAGGCGCACCAGCTCACCCGCGACGCCTTCAACGCGCTGCTCAAGACGCTGGAAGAGCCGCCGCCCTACTTGAAGTTCGTGCTGGCCACGACCGACCCCGAGAAAATGCTGCCGACGGTGCTGTCGCGCTGCCTGCAGTTCAATCTGCGCGCGATGACGCCTGAACTGGTGCGCGGCCACCTGGCGCATGTGCTGGCGCAGGAGGGGATCGAATCGGACGATGAAGCGTTGCGCCTTCTGGGTACGGCCGCGCGCGGCTCGATGCGCGATGCGCTCTCGCTGACCGATCAGGCCATCGCCTGCTGCGCCGTGGACAGCGGCCAGACCCGCCTGACGGCTGCCGCCGTGCGCGACATGCTGGGCCTGACGCAGTCGGCCTACGGCGCCTACCTGGCGCAGGCGCTGGCCCGCCGCGATGGCCCGGCCCTGCTGGCCGTGATGGCGCAGGTGCGCGAGCAGGGCGCCGCGCCCGCCGCGCTGATCGAAGATCTGATGACGCTGCTGCAGGACGCCGCCGTCAGCGCGCTGGCGCCGCAGGCTGGAGGGCCGGGCGACGCACAGGCGCTGATGTCGTCATCGCCCGAATCGGCGGCGCTGCTGCCGGTGCTCCAGGCCGGTCTGCCGCCGCAGGCGCTGCACCTGGCCTACAGCCTGCTGGCGCAGGGGCGCGGCGAACTCATCTACACCCCCGACGACACCAGCGGCCTGCTGATGCTGCTGCTGCGCGTGCTGGCCTTCCTGCCGCCGCTGCCACCCGACGCGCTGCCGGACGCAGTGCCGCTGCCCGAATCTCCCCAGGAAAAGGCCCCGGCTGCTTCGGCTGCTGCTGCCATTGCGCCTGCCCCCGAGCCCGTTGCTGCTCCCATCGCCGAAGTGCCTGCTGAGCCCGCTCCCGCAGTCGTGGCCGAGCCCGCACCGCCAGACGACATCCCGCCCTGGCTGGACGCCGATGACGCGGTGGCCGATCCGCCCCCCGCTGCGGTGGCCCCGCTGCCGCTTCCTGCGCCAGCTCCTGGGGCTGTAGCGAAGCCCGCAGCGCCGGTGCCGGTGCCCCAGAACTGGACGCCCACGCCGCTGGGCGAGCGCTGGCTGGCCTGCGTGCAGGCTTTGACGCAGGCGCAGGCGATCACGGCGCTGGTGCGCGAGCTGGCGCTGCAAAGCGAGCTCACGCACGTCGACGACAGCCAGCAGCCGCCGCGCTGGACCCTGCACTGCGAGGGCGCTTACCTGGTCAAGCCCGAGAACGTCGCCAAGCTGGAGCAGGCCCTGCGCCAGAATGGCTTTGACGTGGCGCTGGAGGGCCACAGCGGCGCCGCCACCGGAGACACGCCCGCGCGCCGCCTGGCCGCCCTGCGCGCGCAGGCCCAGGCCGCCGCCGAACACGACCTACAATCGCACCCCGTGGCCCAGGCGCTGGCCGGGGCTTTTCCCGGTGCGCGCTGGCTGCCCGGATCCATCCAGCGGCTGAGTGCGTCCTGAGCCGTCCCGGCCCACGCCCCCGCTTTTCGCTTTAACCCACCCACAGAAAGACATCCCCCATGATGAAAGGTCAACTGGCCGGTCTGATGAAACAGGCCCAGGCCATGCAGGACAACCTGAAAAAGGCCCAGGACGAACTCGCCACCATCGAGGTGACCGGTGAATCCGGCGCGGGCCTCGTCCAGGTAGTGATGACCTGCAAGCACGACGTGCGCCGCGTCACCATAGACCCCAGCCTGCTGGCCGACGACAAGGACATGCTGGAAGACCTGGTCGCCGCCGCCTTCAACGACGCCGTGCGCCGCGTCGAGGCCACGTCGCAGGAGAAAATGGGCAAGCTCACCGCCGGGATGCCGCTGCCTGCGGGCATGAAGTTCCCCTTCTGACCGGGCTGCGACGCTGACATGGCCGCTGCGGCTTCTGCGGATGACGACGGCCCGGGTGCGCTGATCGAGGCACTGCGCGCACTGCCCGGCGTGGGCGCCCGCAGCGCACAGCGCATGGCCTGGCACCTGCTGCAGCGCGACCGCGCCGCCGCGCTGCGGCTGGCGCAGGCGCTGTCCGACGCGCTGGACAGCGTGCACCACTGCCAGCGCTGCAACACCTTCACCCGCCACACGCTGTGCGCGCTGTGCCGCGACGACAGCCGCAATCCGGCGCTGCTGTGCGTGGTCGAATCGCCTGCTGACCTGTCCGTGATGGAGCGCACCGGCGGTTTTCAGGGCCACTATTTCGTGCTGCAGGGGCGGCTCAGCCCGCTGGACGGCCTGGGCGTGGAGGGCATTGCGCTTGATCCCTTGCTGGCGCGCTGCGCCGACGGCGCGGTTCGCGAGGTCATCCTGGCGACCAGCTTCACTGCCGAAGGCGAGGCCACCGCGCAGGTGCTGGGTCAGGTGCTGCAGGCGCGCGGCATCGGCGTGACGCGCCTGGCGCGCGGCGTGCCAGTCGGCAGCGAGCTGGAGTACGTCGATCTGTCCACCCTGGCGCACGCGCTGGGCGACCGCCGCCCGCTGGCCTGAGATCGCCCGGCAGCGGCCGACAGCGCCCGACTGCACAAAAACCGGCAGAAAATGCAGCATCGGCGCACAAAGCGGCCGTTCCGGGCTAGAATCGCGCCTCATTGAGGTGACTGCGGCGGAATATTCCCGCATCATCTGTGGCGGCCCCAAGCCTGACCCGACCGGTCCCCCTGCAGCCCCGCACCCAGCCCCTTGGCTCTCCTGATTCAAGTCCCGACCCACGCGGTCGACTTCTGTCTGCCCCTTGTCGGTCATTCATGACCCCCCACGGCCCTCACGGCCCCCCGATCTGCGATCTTGAACAACGTCGATGTCATTGTGGAAGCGGCCCTGCTGTCGGCCCCGCAGCCGCTGAGCCTGCGCGAACTGCGCGAGGTTCTGCCGCAGGCCGATGCGCCCGTGCTGCGCGAGGCGCTGGATGCCGTGCGCGAGCGCTGGCAGGGACGCGGTCTTGAGCTGGTCGAACTGGCCAGCGGCTGGCGCTTTCGCACCCGGCCCGAGCTGCACGTGTTCCTGGAGCGCCTGCACGAGGACAAACCGCCGCGCTATTCGCGTGCGGCGCTCGAAACCCTGGCCATCATCGCGTGGCGCCAGCCGGTGACGCGCGGCGACATCGAAGAAATCCGTGGCGTGGCCGTCAACGCCCAGATCATCCGCCAGCTTGAAGAGCGCGGCTGGGTCGAATCCATCGGCCACCGCGACGTGCCCGGACGGCCCAGCCTGCTGGCCACCACGCGCCGCTTTCTGGACGATCTGGGCCTGAAACGCCTGTCCGATCTGCCGCCGCTGCCTGAACTGACCGACGCGCTTGCGACTCTGAACCCTGATCCGGACGGCCCTGCCGAACCGGCCTCCGATAGTGATACCCCGGTGCCTGGCACCCAGCCCCTATGAACGCTGACACCCCTTCTTCCTCCGACGCCATCGAGCCGGTCCGCGACGCGGCTTTATCACCGGACGCCTCGCCGGACGTCGCTGCGGCGCCTCCCCGCACCCGTGCTCCGCGCCGGAAAACGGCCGTGGCCACCCCGGCCCCGGAGTCTGGCGATTCACCCGCTCCGGTGGCTGATGCCGAGCCCGCCCGCACGCCCGTGCGCCGCACCCGGCGCAAGGTGGCTGCCCCGGACAGCCCTGAAACGCTGGTGCCTGTCGAGGCCGCGACTGCTGCAACGCCTGCCGACGGGGGGGCTGAAGCAGCCCCCGCTGACACTCCCGCTGCTCCTTCCGTTGCGCCTGCTGCTACCCACGCTGAACCCGCTCCGGAAGCCATCGAAGCCGTGATCCAGCGCCCGCGCCGTCCGCGCCGCAGCGCCGTGGCGGTTCAGGTCCATGTCGGGATGCTGCCTGAGCAGGACACTGCGTCCGGCCCGGCCCCGGCCACCGATGTGGCAGCGGCAACGCAAACGTCAGAAACGACTGAACGGGCAGAACCGTCAGAGCCGTCAGAACCGTCAGAAACGACTGCACGGGCAGAACTGGCAGAAGAACCCCAGCGCCCGGCGCGCCGCCGCAAAGCACAGCAACCCGCCGCCGCAGTGGCGCAGCAGACCGTGCCGCACGGCGTGGTCTCGCTCGCCCCGGCCGACGCCGACGCTGGCGATGATGCACCTGCCGCTCCCGCCGCGCTGCCGTCCGAGCTGACCACGACCGACGCGCGCCAGGTGTTCGAGCAGCTCGCCGCAGGCGCCTGGACCCCCGAAGATGAGGCGCCCGAGCCCGAAGCCAGCGACGCTGCGCACAAACGCGTGCTGCTGCCCGATCCGGACGCGCCCAAGCTGCACAAGGTGCTGGCGCAGTCGGGCATCGGCTCGCGCCGCGACATGGAGCAGTGGATCGCCGACGGCCAGGTCACCGTCAACGGCCAGCCCGCCCACGTGGGCCAGCGCATCGCCCAGGGCGACCGCGTGGCCGTGCGCGGCAAGCCCGTTCGCCTGCGCATTGCGCCCGCCGCGCCGCGCCTGCTGGCGTACCACAAGCCCACCGGCGAAGTCGTCACCCGCGACGACCCGCAGGGCCGTCCCACCGTGTTTGGCAGCCTGCCCACGCTGCCCAGCGGCAAGTGGCTGTCGGTCGGGCGCCTGGACATCAACACCGAAGGCCTGCTGCTGTTCACCAATTCGGGCGAACTGGCCAACCAGCTCATGCACCCGCGCTTTGGCGTGGAGCGCGAATATGCCGTGCGCGTGCTGGGTTCGCTGAACGACGAATCGCGCGGTCGCCTGCTGGCCGGGGTCGAGGTCGAAGGGCATGTCGGCGCCTTCAAATCCATCGAGGATGGCGGCGGCGAGGGCGTGAACCACTGGTATCGCGTCGTCATCACCGAGGGCCGCAACCGCGAGGTGCGCAAGCTCTTTGCCGCTGTCGGCCTGACGGTCAGCCGCCTGATGCGCATCCGCTACGCCAGCGTGGTGCTGCCGCGCGGCCTGCGCCGGGGCGTGTGGGTGGAACTCAACAGCGCTGATGTGCAGACGCTGCTGCAGCTCACCGGCCTGGCCGGTCTTGGCGAGCGCCGCCGACGCGGCCCCGGAGATCGTGGCGAGCGCGGTGCCCGCCAGGCTCAGGACGGGCAGGGCGGTCCTGTTGGACAAGGCGGGATAAACGGCCAAGGCGGTCAAGGCGCGCCGGGCGGTCAGCGCCCCCAGGGCGGCAAAGGGCAGCGTCCGGGCAAGAACCGCAAGGGCGGTCAGACTTATGGCTCAACCCCGGGCGCAGCGCCCGGCGCCCCGGAATTCGCTGTCATGGCCCAGCCCGGTTCGACCGGCTCGTTCGAGGGGCAGCCGCGCGGTCAGCGCCAGGGCCCGAGAGGACCCGGCAAAGGCCCGCGCCAGGGGCAGGGCGGCGGTCAAGGCGGTGGACAGGGTGGGCAAGGCGGTCGCCAGGGCGGCAACCCGAACGGCGGCGAACGCGCGCCCTTTATTCCCAACCCGCTGATGCAGACCTATGACACCCGCGCCATCCAGAACGAACGCCGCCAGGCGCGCACCCAGCGCTTCGACGACGAAAACGGCCCCATTCCCAACCCGCTGGAGCAGACTTACGACAAGCGCTTTGTCCAGAAAAAAAGCTTCATCGGCGCGGGCAAAGGCCAGCGCAGCAGCGCGCCCGGCGGTCAGCCTGATCCCATGCAGACTTCCGTGGGCTACATCGGCGCCGACGCCTTCTACAAGAAAATGATCGGACGCGGCGGCGGCAAGCGCCGGGGCTGATCCCTGCAGCGGCTGCGTTTACAATGCAGCCCTTTCACCTTTCCTGTTTTTTTCCTTTTTCACGACAAAAATCATCATGGCCATCGAACGCACCCTCTCCATCATCAAGCCCGACGCCGTTGCCAAAAACGTCATCGGCCAGATCTACGCCCGCTTCGAAGGCGCTGGCCTGAAAATCGCAGCGGCCAAGCTGGTCCACCTGTCGCGCGCCGAAGCCGAACAGTTCTACGCCGTTCACAAGGCCCGCCCCTTCTTCAAGGATCTGGTGGACTTTATGGTTTCCGGCCCGGTCATGATCCAGGTGCTGGAAGGCGAGAACGCCATCGCCAAAAACCGCGAACTGATGGGCGCCACCGACCCCAAGAAGGCCGACAAGGGCACCATCCGCGCCGATTTTGCCGACAGCATCGACGCCAACGCCGTGCACGGTTCGGACGCCGCTGAAACCGCGGCCGTGGAAGTGGGCTTCTTCTTCCCCGGCATGAACGTTTACAGCCGCTGATCGCGGCTGTCTGTCACCCCTCGGGCATGGAGGCGCAGGACGCACGCACCCCACTGCTGGGCCTGGATCTGCCGGGCCTGCAGGCGTGGTGCGCGCAAATCGGCGAGAAACCCTTCCGCGCCACCCAGCTCTACCGCTGGATCCACCAGCGCGGGGTGGCCGATTTCGCCCAGATGTCTGATCTGGCGCAGTCGCTGCGCAGCCGTCTGCCGGATATCGCCGTCGTCGCGCCGCTGCCCGTGATCAGCGAGCAGGCCAGCACCGACGGCACCATCAAGTGGCTGTTTGACGTGGGCGGCGGCGATGCCGTCGAAGCCGTTTACATCCCGGAAGACGACCGCGCCACACTGTGTGTCTCGTCTCAGGCGGGCTGCGCGGTGGGCTGCCGTTTCTGCTCCACCGGCTACCAGGGCTTCAGCCGCAACCTGAGCAGCGCCGAGATCGTCGCCCAGCTCTGGTGGGCCGAGCATCACCTGCGCCAGCGCCTGGGACGCCCGGGCGAACGCATCATCAGCAATGTGGTGATGATGGGCATGGGCGAGCCCCTGCAGAACTATTCGGCGCTGGTGCCCGCACTGCGCACCATGCTGTCCGACCACGGCTATGGCCTGTCGCGGCGGCGGGTGACGGTGTCCACGTCCGGCGTGGTGCCCATGATGGATCGTCTGGGCCAGGATTGCCCGACCGCGCTGGCGGTGTCGCTGCACGCGCCCAACGATGCGCTGCGCGACGATCTGGTGCCGCTCAACCGCAAATACCCGCTGGCCGAACTGATGGCGGCCTGCCGCCGCTACCTGGAATTCGCGCCGCGCGATTTCATCACCTTCGAGTACTGCATGCTCGACGGCGTCAACGACAGCGAGGCCCACGCCCGCGAACTGCTGGACGCCATCCGCATGCCCGATCTGCCGCACGGCCGTCTGCCGTGCAAGTTCAACCTGATTCCGTTCAACCCGTTCACCCAGTCGGGGCTGAGGCGCTCGCCGCGCGAGCGCGTGCTGGCTTTTGCCCAGGTGCTGCAGGACACGGGCCTGGTGACCACCGTGCGCAAAACGCGCGGTGACGATATTGATGCCGCCTGCGGCCAGCTCGCGGGCGAGGTGCAGGACCGCACCCGCGTCCACCTGCGCTGGCAGGAGCCGGTGCCCAAAACCCTGCAACCGGAGGTGTCGCGATGAAATCTGCCCTGATCCGCCCTGTTCTGGGCGCTTTCACGCTGGCTGCGGCGGTACTGGCGGCGGGCTGTGTCAGCGTCTCGTCGCTGCCGCAGCAGCCGCCCAGCGAGCTGGCCACCGACAGCAACCGCGCGGCCATCCGCCTGGAGCTGGCCACGGCCTACTTCCAGCGCGGCGAGAACGCCATCGCGTTGCAGGAGGTGGACAAATCCATCGCCTACAGCAGCCGCGAGCCCCAGGCGCACAACCTGCGCGGCCTGATCCTGGCCGCCATGGGCCGCACGGCCGAGGCCAGCCAGGCCTTCGAGCGCGCGCTGGCGCTCAAGCCCGGCGCGGGCGACATCCTGAACAACTATGGCTGGTTCCTGTGCCAGACCGGCCAGCGCGAGGCCGCGCAGCAGCGCTTTGCGCAGGCGCTGTCCGACCCGCAGTACCGCGAGCCTGTGCGCACCTGGCTGGCCAGCGGTGAGTGCTACGCGCGCAGTCAGCAGTGGGACGCTGCCCAGGCCGCCCTGAACCGCGCCAGTCTGCTGCAACCGGATAACCCGCAGGTGATCTACACCCAGGCCAGCGTGCAGCTGGCGCGCGGTGATGCCGCGCAGGCGCTGGCTCATGTCCGCCAGCTCAACGCCAACCCGGACTGGGTCAACGCCCAGTCGCTGTGGCTGGAGATCCGCATCCTGGTCCGGCTGGGTCGCCGCGACGAGGCCCGCCGCCTGGGCCAGACCCTGAACGAACGCTTCCCTGGCAGTGTGCAAGCCAGCCGATACGAAAGAAACCTGTTCGATGAGTGATTCCGACCCCAAAGACAACGCTTTTTCCCGCACCGACGTGATGCCTGCGGACGTCACCCCGGCTGTGGCCAGTGGCCCGCAGCTGGCGCTGCAGATGGGCGGCTCTGCCGGAACCATGCTGCGCCGCGCCCGCGAGGCGGCGGGTATTGCTCCCACCGAGATGGCCACCGTGCTCAAGGTGGATGTGAAAAAGCTGAACGCGCTCGAAGAAGACCGTTACACCGATCTGCCCGATCTGGCTTTTGCGCGTGCGCTGGCCAAATCCATCTGCAAGCAGCTCAAGGTGGGCTTCGAGCCAGTGCTGGACGCGTTGCCGCGTCTGAACGTCTTCCAGGGCGTGGAGCACAGCGAGGTCGCGCTCAACATGCCTTACCGTGACCGCAGCCTGTCGGCGGGCTATTCCTCCGGGCGCGATTTGTCCTGGATGCGGCGCAAGTCGGTCTGGGGCACGCTGGCGGTGCTGCTGCTGATCGCCGGGATGTTTGCCGTGTCGCCCGACGTGCTCAAGCGCTTCGCGGCCAAGCCCGCGCCGGTGGTCGAGGCGCTGTCTGACGGTACAACGGTGGAAGGCGTTCCGGTGGCGGTGACGCCGTCGCTGGATGCGGCCAAACCGGCTGCCGCTGCGGCGCCGGTGGCTGCTTCGGGCGGCCCGGCCACCGTGGCTGACCAGGTGCTGGCGGGCCAGGCGCCTGCGGCGGCCGCCTCCGAACCGGCTGCGGCCCCCCCTGCGGATCCGGCCGCTGCGGCAGCTCCTGCGGCCTCGGCCGGGCAGGGCGTGCGTCTGGCGGCCTCCCAGGAGGTCTGGGTGCAGGTCATGTCGGGCAAAAAGCGCCTGTTTGAGCGCACGCTGCAGCCCGGCGAATCGGTCGATGTGCCCGGCGAGGCGCCGCTGCGCATCGTGGCCGGTCGCGCTGCGGCCGTCACCGTCAGCTACAACGGCCAGCCTTTGACCTCGACGGCCAAGGGCACCGTGGGCCGCTACCGCGTTGAACCCTGACAGGGACGGGACTCTGACATGAGCGCCATTTCTTCTTCGGGCGACACGCCCATCGCCCTGGCGGGCGCCGCGCCGCGCCGCTCGCGTCAGGCCCGGGTGGCCTGGGGCGGCCAGGTGCTGACCGTGGGCGGTGACGCCCCGGTGCGCGTGCAGTCCATGACCAACACCGACACGGTGGACGCCATCGGCACCGCCATCCAGGTGAAAGAACTGGCGCAGGCCGGGTCCGAGCTGGTGCGCATCACCGTCAACACGCCTGAAGCCGCCGCCGCCGTGCCGCACATCCGCGAGCAGCTCGACCGCATGGGCGTACTGGTGCCGCTGGTGGGCGATTTCCACTACAACGGTCATCGCCTGCTGACTGATTTTCCGGATTGCGCGCAGGCGCTGTCCAAATACCGCATCAACCCCGGCAACGTGGGCAAGGGCGACAAGAAAGACCGCCAGTTCGCGCAGATGATCGAGATCGCCGCGCGTCTGGACAAGGCCGTGCGCATCGGCGTCAACTGGGGCAGCCTGGATCAGGAACTGCTGGCGCGCATGATGGACGACAACGCCCGACGCGCCACGCCCTGGGATCCGCGTCAGGTGATGATGGAAGCGCTGATCGAATCCGCGCTGACTTCGGCCACCGAGGCCGCGCGCCTGGGCCTGTCACCCGACCAGATCATCATCAGCTGCAAGGTCAGCGGCGTGCAGGACCTGATCGCGGTCTACCGCGAGCTGGCGCGCCGCTGCGATTACGCCCTGCACCTGGGCCTGACCGAAGCTGGCATGGGCACCAAGGGCACGGTGGCTTCCAGTGTGGCGCTGTCCGTGCTGCTGCAGGAAGGCATCGGCGACACCATTCGCGTCAGCCTGACGCCCCAGCCGGGCGAGGCGCGCACGCAGGAAGTCGTTGTCGCGTCCGAGATCCTGCAGGCGCTGGGCCTGCGCAACTTCAACCCCAGCGTCACGGCCTGTCCGGGTTGCGGCCGCACCACCAGCACCACCTTCCAGGAGCTGGCCAAGCAGATCGACGATTTCCTGCGCCAGCAGATGCCGGTCTGGAAATCGAAATACCCCGGCGTCGAATCGATGAAGGTCGCCGTCATGGGCTGCATCGTCAACGGCCCGGGGGAGAGCAAACACGCCGACATCGGCATCAGCCTGCCTGGCACGGGCGAAGCCCCGGCCGCACCGGTTTACATCGACGGCGAGAAGGCGCTCACCCTGCGCGGCGAGCACATCGCGCACGAGTTCCAGGCCCTGGTCGAAAGCTATATCGAGCGCCGCTACGGCCATGACGCTGCGGCCGGGGAGGCCCGCCATGGCTGACCTGCTGCGCGCCGTCAAAGGCATGAACGATCTGTTCCCGGGCCTGGCCGTGCCGGACGACAGCCAGCACTGGGCCTGGCTGGAGCGTCAGCTGCACGAGGTGCTGGGCCGCTACGGCTACGGGCCGGTGCGCACGCCGGTGGTGGAGCCGACCGCGCTCTTCGTGCGGGGTCTGGGCGAAGTCACCGACGTGGTCGAGAAGGAAATGTACGCCTTCGAGGACAGCCTGAACGGCGACCGCCTGGCGCTGCGCCCCGAGAACACGGCCGGTGTGATGCGCGCCGCGCTGCAGCACCACTTGCTGCGCGAGGGCGGGCGGCGGCTGTACTACATCGGCCCCATGTTCCGCCACGAGCGGCCGCAGAAAGGGCGCTACCGCCAGTTCCACCAGGCGGGCGCCGAGGTGCTGGGCTACGCCGGGCCGGATGTCGATGTCGAGCTGATCGCCCTGACGCGCGCCCTGTGGCAGCGCCTCGGGCTGCGCTGCGGGGGTGAGAGCCCCGATGTGCGGCTGGAGATCAACTCGCTGGGCCAGGCCGACGAGCGCCAGGCGCACCGCGCCGCGCTGATCGCCTATTTCGAGGCGCACGCTGACCAGCTGGACGAGACCGCGCAATCGCGCCTCTACACCAACCCGCTGCGCGTGCTGGACACCAAAAACCCCGCCATGCAGGCGCTGGTGGAAGCGGCGCCGCGCCTGATCGATTTTCTGGGCGAAGCCTCGCTCGCGCACTTCGCGCAGATGCAGGCGCTGCTGGACGCGCTGGGCATCGCTTACACCGTCAATCCGCGCCTCGTGCGCGGCCTGGACTATTACAACCTGACGGTGTTCGAGTGGGTGACGGATCGCCTGGGCTCGCAGGGCACGGTCTGCGCCGGGGGCCGCTACGACGGCCTTGCGGTGCAGCTGGGCGCGAAGGCACCGGTGCCTGCCGTGGGCTGGGCGATGGGTCTGGAGCGCCTGCTGCTGCTGCTGGCCGAACTGAACCTGCTGCCCGCTGCCTCCGCGCCCGACGCCTACGCCATCGTCAGCGACGCCCGCCACCTGGGCGCGGTGCTGCCCGTGCTGGAGTCGCTGCGCGCCCACGGCGCCAGCGTGGTGCTGCACCCGGGGCAGGGCAGCCTGAAGGCGCAGTTCCGCAAGGCCGATGCCAGCCAGGCGCGCTGGGCGCTGGTCTTTGCCGATGACGAAGTCGCTGCGGGCGAGGTGGGCCTCAAGCCCCTGCGCAGCAGCGATGGCGCATCCAGCCACGAGGCCGCCCAGCCGGCCCAGCAGCGCCTGTCCGTGGCCTGCGAGGCCGATCTCGCTGAGCTGGCCCGCCGCCTGCGCGCCTGAGCCGCACCCTTTTACATTTTCGATCAGACAAGGACAACCATGGCCAAGGCCCTCGACCTCGACGAACAGGAACAGCTGGAATCGCTCAAGTCCTTCTGGAACACCTACGGCAACTTCATCACCACCGCGCTGCTGGTGGCTGCGCTGGTCATGGCCGGCTACAGCGGCTGGCGCTGGTACCAGAGCCGCCAGGGCGCGCAGGCCCAGGGCGTTTACGGCGAAATGGAATCGGCCCTGCAGCGCAAGGACGTCGCCGCTGCGCAGCGCCTCTTCCAGAAAATGGGCAGCGATTACGCCGGACAGACCTGGACGGCGCAGGCCGGCCTGCTGCTGGCCCAGTCAGCGGCCGATGCGGGGCAGACTGCGCCCGCCAAAGACGCCCTTCAGTGGGTCAGCGACAAAGGCCCCGAGGGGGCCTACCGCGCCGTGGCCCGCCTGCGCCTGAGCGCGCTGCTGGCCGGTGACAAGCAGTACGATGCCGCCCTGAAGCTGCTGGAGGGCTGGCAGGATGCGGGCCTGAAGGGCCTGGCGCTGGACCAGCGCGGCGACATCCTGGCCCTTCAGGGCAAAAAATCCGACGCCGCCGCCGCCTGGAAAGAGGCCTGGCAGGCGCTGCCCGCCACGGGCACTTACCGCAACATCGTGGCCGCCAAGCTGGCTTCGGTGGGGGAAAATACCCCCGCTGACGCGTCTGCTGCAGCGGCCGGGAGCGCTTCATGATGACCTCTGATTCTTTCCGCCCCACGTTCTGGGCCGCCCTGGTCGCCGCCGTGGCGCTGTCGGCCTGTTCGGGCTACAGCCCGCCCAAACCCGCGCCGCTGGTCGCGCTGGACGCCAGCGTGGCTGCCGTGCAGGTGCCCGTGGTGTGGGAATCGCGCCTGGGCCCGGTCGGGCGCCTGCTGCAGCCCGTGCGCGTGCCGGGCGGCTGGGCGGTGCCCGATGACAAAGGCCAGGTCCGCGGTCTGGACGCGGCCAGCGGCAAAACGCTGTGGTCGGCCGATTTCGGTCAGGCTTTGAGTGCCGGCGTGGGCAGCGACGGCCAGGTGGTGGCCGGCATCACCGGCACGCGCACGCTGCGCGTGATGGCGGTGCAGGGCGACGGTGCGGGCAAGCCGCTGTGGTCGGTCGCGCTGGACAGCGCGGTGGTCACGCCGCCGCTGGTCGCGGGCGAGCGCGTTTTTGTGCTCATGCAAAACCAGAGCGTCGCCGCCTATGACGCCCGCACCGGCCGCTACCTGTGGCTGCAGAAGGTGGGTGACCGCACCGCCGAGCTGGCGCTGGATGCGCCCGGCCTGCTGACCGCCCAGGGCGGACGCCTGGTGGTGGGCCTGGGCGCCGTGCTGGCCAGCCTGGACCCGGCCACGGGCGCACCGGTTTGGTCGCAGCCCCTGTCAGGCGTGCGCGCCAGCAACGAGATCGAGCGCCTGGCCGTACCGCTGGCGCCTGCGCTGGCACGCGGCAACACCCTGTGCCTGCGCCTGTTCAGCACTGGCGTGCAGTGCATGGATGCCGCCACCGGCCAGCCGCAGTGGCAGACCCGCCTCGACGGCGCGCAGGGCCTGGGCGGCGACGCCAACTGGGTGCTTGCCGTGGATGGCAGCGACCGCGTTTTCGCCTGGCAGCCGCCCGCATCCACGCCCTCATGGCGCATGGACAGCCTGCTCAATCGCGGCCTGACCACGCCAGTGCTGGTCGGCAACCGCGTGGTCGTGGGTGATGCCCAAGGCTACGTTCATGTGCTGGATCTGGCCAATGGCCAGCTGGTCGCCCGCTTCAGTGCGGGCGGCAGCGCCGTGCGCAGCCTCCAGGCCGATGGGGCGGATGGCGTGCTGGTGCTCAGCGCCGACGGCCGCGTGGCCACCTACCGCCTGCGCTGAAGCGCGGTGGCGATTTTTCGCAGTGTTTTGACGATTTTCAAGGAAGCAGCATGTACAGGCCCGTGATCGCCCTGGTGGGGCGGCCCAATGTGGGCAAATCCACGCTGTTCAACCGCCTGACGCAGTCGCGCGACGCCATCGTCGCCGACTTCTCCGGACTGACCCGCGACCGCCATTACGGCGACGCGGTGCTCGGGCAGCGGCAGTTCATCGTCATCGACACCGGCGGCTTCGAGCCCGAAACCGACACCGGCATCCTCAAGGAAATGGCGCGCCAGACGCGCCAGGCCGTGGCCGAATCCGACGCGATCATTTTCGTGGTCGACATCCGCACCGGCCTGTCGGGCCACGACCAGGACATCGCCCGCTTCCTGCGCACGACGCAAAAGCCGGTGTTCCTGGCCGTCAACAAGGCCGAAGGCATGCTGGATTCGCCGCTGGTCGGTGAGTTCCACGAGCTGGGCATGGGCGAGCTGCACCCGATTTCTTCGGCGCACGGGCAGGGCATCCGCAGCCTGACCGAGGCCGTGCTGGACGCGCTGGGCCTGCCCGAGGAGCCCGAACCCGAAGAGGAGTTCGATCACGACCCCACCAAACCCATCCGCCTGGCCGTGGCGGGGCGGCCCAATGTGGGCAAATCGACGCTGATCAACGCCTGGCTGGGTGAAGAGCGCCTGATCGCCTACGACATGCCGGGCACCACGCGCGACGCCATCCACGTGCCTTTCGAGCGCCAGGGCCGCCAGTTCGAGCTGATCGACACCGCCGGTCTGCGCCGCAAAGGCAAGGTGTTCGAAGCCATCGAGAAATTCTCGGTGGTGAAAACGCTGCAGGCCATCGCCGACGCCAACGTCGTCGTGCTGCTGCTGGACGCCACGCAGGGCGTCAGCGACCAGGACGCGCACATCGCCGGTTACATCCTGGAATCGGGCCGTGCCGTGGTGCTGGCCATCAATAAATCCGACGCGGTGGACGATTACCAGCGCGAGACGCTGCAGCGCTCGATCGAGCAGCGCCTGGCCTTCCTGAAGTTCGCCGAGCAGGTGCCCATTTCGGCGCTCAAGCGGCGCGGCCTGTCGTCCGTGTGGCAGGCGGTCGCGCGCGCGCACGCTTCGGCCACGGCCAAGCTCAGTACGCCCAAACTCACCCGCCTGATCCTGAAAGCCGTCGAGCACCAGGCGCCCAAGCGCGTGGGCGCCTTCCGTCCCAAGCTGCGCTATGCGCACCAGGGCGGTATGAACCCGCCCATCATTGTCGTCCACGGCAACTCGCTGGACGGGATCAGCGACAGTTACAAACGCTTCCTGGAAGGCCGCGTGCGCGACGAGTTCAAGCTGGTCGGTACACCCCTGCGCATCGAAATGCGCTCGTCCAGCAACCCTTATCTGGATCGCAGCAGCCAGGGCGGCGGCGCCCACGGTGCCCGCGCACCCAGGCGGGTAGGGCGCAAGGCTTAAGTTTCTGCCGGGGTTTTCAGCGCTTCAAACGCCCCGTTGGCTGACAGAAACACCTCGCCAGACAGTTCTTTCCACAGCGGCGAGCGCATCAGGCGGTCCTGAACCGGGCCTTTGATTTCGGCCAGGTGCAGGCGGATGCCGCGGCCGAGCAGGTCGCGGTTGTGCTCGGCAAGCACATCGGCGGCGGTGGCGTCCATGCGGTTGATGGCGTTCATCACCAGCACCACGTCGCGCGTCTGCGGCTGCTGCTTGAGCGCCGTGTTGAGGCGCTGCTCGACGGCGGCCAGGTTGCCAAAGAACAGGCTCTCGTCGATGCGCATGAACAGGGCGTGGGGCAGGGTGTCCACGTGGTGGCGGTCCACGTTGCGGAAATGCTCGCTGCCCGCGATGCGGCCGATGACGGCGATGTGCGGGGTGCTGGCTCGGTACAGCAGTGTGGCCATGGACAGCACCACGCCCAGCGCGATCCCGGCCTCCAGCCCGAAGGCCAGCACGCCCCCGGCCGTGCCCAGCCAGGCCAGCGCGTCGGCGCGGTCGTACTGCCAGGCGGCGCGCAGGGCTTTGAGGTCGATCATCGACACCGCCGCCATGGTGATGCTGGCGGCCAGCACGGCCAGCGGCAGGCGCTCGAACAGGTGGGCCGCACCGGCCACGACCCCGATCATGGCGATGGCCGTCACGATGCTGGCCAGCGGCGTCTGCGCCCCGGCCGACACGTTGATGGCCGTGCGCGACAGCCCGCCGCCCACCGGCATGCTGCCGTAAAAGGCCGAAACCACGTTGGCGGCGCCCAGGCCCACCAGCTCGGCGTTGGGGTCGATGCGCTCGCGCCGCTTGATCGCCAGCGCCTGCGCCATGGTGATGTTCTGCACCATGCCGATCAGCGTCATGATGAAAGCGGGCACGATGAGCTTTTCCAGATCGCCCAAGGGCGGCAGCCCCAGCGAGAGCCCAGGCAGCCCCTGGACGATAGGGCCGACCACCGCCACGCCGTCGCGCCCGTCCAGATCCAGTTGGGTGACCGCCAGCGTGCCCGCCAGCACCACCAGCAGCGGCATCAGCCGCACCACAAAAGCCGCCGCTGCCGCTGTCATGCCCAGCCGCGTCAGCAGGCCCTGCAGACCCAGCCGGGCGAAAGCCAGCAGGGCCAGCGCCGCCAGCGCGATGATCACGGTGGGCCGGTGGCTGTCGCCCAGACGCGGCAGCAGACCCAGCACCGTCTGCCAGGTGCCGCTGGCTGGCGTGTGCAGGCCCAGCAGCGATTTGAGCTGGCTGACCACGATGACCACCGCAGAGCCCGAAATGAAACCGCTGATCACCGGGCGGCTGAGCAGCTGCGACAGAAAGCCCAGGCGCAGCAGTCCGCCCGCCAGGATCATCAGCCCGGACATCAGCGCCAGCGCGCCCGCCAGCGCCACATAGTGCGGCGTGCCCGGCTGCGCCAGCGGCCCCAGCACCGAGGCGGTCATGATGGCCGTGAGCGCCACCGGCCCCAGCGCCTGCACGCGGCTGCTGCCCAGCAGCGCGTAAACAATCACCGGGAAGATGCTGACATACAGCCCCATCTGCGGCGGCAGACCGGCCAGCAGCGCGTAGGCCAGGCTCTGCGGAATCACCAGCACGGTGACGATCAGCCCGGCTGACAGGTCGGTGCCCAGGTGCTCTCTGGGGTAGTGGCGGATCCAGTCGGGCGGGAAGGGGATGCGGGCGAGCGTCATGTCAGATTCCCCTCAGAGCGCCATGGTTTCACAGGGCCATCAGCACGGCGCGGGCTTCGTCCAGGCCGCTGGTCTGGCCGGAGAGCACCAGCGTGTCGCCGGGCTGCAGCAGCAGCTCGGGCCGCGCGGGCAGCACGCCGTCGCCGGGGCGGCGCAGGTGCAGGGCGCGCACCTGCCATTCGCTCCAGGCCAGATCGCCCAGCGCCATGCCCGCGCAGCGGCAGGCGGGCGGCAGGGTGACGCTGAGCAGGCGAACCTCCTGCTGGTCGCCGGTGGTCAGGTCGTCGTCGGCGCCGTGGAAATAGCCGCGCAGCAGCTCGTACTGCGCGTCGCGCGCCTGCTGGGTGATGGTCTGCACCTGCTGCACGGGCACACCCAGCAGCGCCAGTGCGTGGCTGGCCAGCATCAGCGAGCCTTCCAGCGCCTCGGGCACCACCACGGTGGCGCCGGCGGCGTGCAGGGCGGGCATGTCGCTGCTGTCCACGGTGCGAACCAGGGCCGGAACGTGCGGCGCGTGGTCGTGCACATGGTGCAGCGTGCGCAGCGCCGAGCGCGTGTTCTGGTGCGTGATGGCGATGGCGCTGGCGCGCGACAGGCCCGCCGCGACCAGGCTGCTCATGCGGTTGGCGTCGCCGTAGACCACGTTGTCACCCGCCGCCGCCGCCTGGCTGACGCGGTCCGGGTCGAGATCCAGCGCCACAAAAGGGATGCCCTGCTGGGTCAGCAGCCGGGCCAGGTTCTGGCCGCAGCGCCCGTAGCCCGCGATGATGACGTGATCGCGGATCTTCATCGATTTGCTGGCCAGCGTGGTGATGGCCAGAGAGCTCATCATCCAGTCGCGGCGGCTCAGGCGGTTCACGATGCGGTCGGCGTGCGCGATCATGAAAGGCGTGGCCAGCATGGACAGCACCATGCTGGCCAGCACCGGGCTGATCCAGGCGCGCTCGATCAGGCCGCTGCTCACCGCCAGCGTCAGCAGCACGAAACCGAACTCGCCCGCCTGCGCCAGATACAGGCCCGTGCGAATCGCCACGCCGCTGCGCGCGCCGCCCAGCAGCGCCAGGCCCGTGATCAGCCCGGCCTTGAAGAGTACGGGGAAAATGGTGAGCACCAGCACCAGGAGCCAGTGGTCCAGCAGCACCAGCCAGTTCAGCTTCATGCCGATGGTGATGAAAAACAGCCCCAGCAGGATGTCGTGAAAGGGCCGGATGTCCGATTCCACCTGGTGCTTGTAAGGCGTTTCGGCGATCAGCATCCCGGCCAGGAAGGCGCCCAGCGCCAGCGACAGGCCAAAGTGCTCGGTCAGCCAGGCCAGTCCCAGCGTGAGCAGCAGGATGTTGAGCATGAACAGCTCGTCGCTCTGGCGTTTGGCCACCAGCGTCAGCCAGCGGTTCATCAGCTTCTGGCCGCCGACCAGCAGCAGCGTCAGCACCACCGCCGCCTTGGCCAGCGCCGTCAGCATGGGGATGAGCAGGCTCTCGCCCAGCGCCTGCGCCTGGTCGCCCAGATCGTGCGCGCCCGAAGCGACGGCCGCCGCCTGCCCGGCCAGATGCGTGCCCAGCGCCGGAATCAGGATCAGCAGCGGCACCACGGCCAGATCCTGGAAGAGCAGGATGCCGACCACGCGGCGGCCGTGTTCGCTCTCGAGTTCGGTGCGCTCGGCCATCAGCTTCATGACGATGGCGGTGGACGACATGGCCATGGCACCGCCCAGCGCCAGCGCCGAAGTCCAGTGCAGGCCCCACTGCCAGCCCATCCAGGCAAAGCCCGCCGCAAGCGCCAGGTGGCCGATGACCGCGCCCGCCATGGTCACCAGCACCTGCGACAGCCCCAGGCCAAATACCAGACGCTGCATGCTGCGCAGCTTGGGCAGGTTGAACTCCAGCCCGATCACAAACATCAGGAAGACCACGCCGAACTCGGCCAGGTATTCGACCCGCTCCGAATCGCGCGCCAGCGCCAGCGCGTGCGGGCCGATCAGAACACCCACCACCAGATAGCCCAGCATGGGCGGCAGACGCAGCGATCGGAACACCACCACGCCGCTGACCGCAGCCAGCAGGTAAAGCAGAACGATGTCGAGGGAGTTGTGCATGCGTGCGCAGGCCGCAGGGCGGTCAGGCAAAAAACCGGTCAGGTCTGCCATTGTGCCGCACGCTGCGGCTGCGCCCGCCGTTTCGCCCGTCGTTGTGCCCGTTTGGACGGGTTTCAGCCCGGCAGCGCACCCGCTCCGGCGCTGGCGTGGCAGACGTAAACGGTGGCCTGTTCGCCGCTGGGGGCGCGGTAGTGGCGCTGCAGCGCGGCGCTGGCCTGCGGCACCAGCGCGTGAGGCATCAGCGCGACCACGCAGCCGCCAAAGCCGCCGCCGGTCATGCGTGCGCCGCCCTGGTCGCCCACCGTGTCCTGCAGGATCTGCACCAGATGGTCGATGGCCGGGACAGTGATCTCGAAATCGTCGCGCATCGAGGCGTGCGACTGCGCCATCAGCTGTGAGAGCGTCGCCAGATCGCCCGCTGCCAGGGCGTCGGCGGCGGCCAGGGTGCGGCGGTTTTCGGTGACGATGTGGCGGGCGCGCCGGAAGGCTGTGTTATCCAGACCGCCCCGGCGGGCCAGCAGCGTGGCCTCGTCCAGGTGGCGCAGGCTGGGCACGCCATAGTGCTGCGCGGCGGCTTCGCACTGCTGGCGGCGCTGGTTGTAGGCGCTGTCCACCAGGCCCCGCTGCACGCGCGAATGCGCGATGAACACGGCCATGTCGGCGGGCAGCGGCACCGGGCGCGTGACCAGGCTTTCGCAGTCGATCAGCAGCGCGTGGCCTTCAACGCCGCAGGCCGAAATCAGCTGGTCCATGATGCCGCACTGGCAGCCGACGAAGCCGTTCTCGGCGCGCTGTGCCAGCTGCGCCACGGTGACGGCGTCCAGCACACCCGCATCCAGGCCCTGAGCGGTGATCAGGGCCTGGCCCACGGCGACTTCCAGCGCGGCCGACGACGACAGCCCCGCGCCCTGGGGCACATCGCCAGTGATGGCCATGTCCAGCCCGTCAAGCACCTGGCCCCGGCGTGCCAGATGCTGCTGCACCTGCTGCACCATGCCGCGCACGTAGTTGGCCCAAGGGCTGTCGGTGCGCGGCGCCAGGGGGGCGTCCAGATCGAACTGGTCGGTGGCCAGGCCGACATCCAGCGCCAGCACGCGCACCTGGCGGCCGGGGCGGGGGCGCAGCGCGATCAGCGTCTGGTAATCGATGGCGCAGGGCAGCACGAAACCGCCGTTGTAGTCGGTGTGCTCGCCAATCAGGTTGACGCGGCCGGGCGCCCGCACCGTGTGCAGCGGCGGCTGGCCGTAGTGGCGGGCGAAGGCGGCGTGCAGTGCGGTCGCGGCGGGCGACGCGGCCAGAAGATCAGCGATGGCGGGGTGGGGGACGTTCACAGGGCACCTTCAGCGAGGTAGTGGACGGGCTTGAGCGCACGCAGGCGCTCTGCCGCCTGTTCGGGCGTGAGATCGCGCTGGGCTTCGGCCAGCATTTCGTAGCCGACCATGAACTTGCGCACCGTGGCCGAGCGCAGCAGCGGCGGGTAAAAATGCGCGTGCAGCTGCCAGGCCGCGTCGGCTTCGGCGTCCGGCTGTGCGGGGTCGAAGGGGGCGCCATGCCAGCCCATCGAATAGGGGAAGCTGCACTGGAAGAGGTTGTCGTAGCGCGCGGTCAGCTCTTTCAGCGCCACAGCCAGGTCATCGCGCTGGGCCGCATCCAGCTGCGGCAGGCGCTGCACGGCAAAACGCGGCAGCAGCAGGGTCTCGAAAGGCCAGGTCGCCCAGAACGGCACCACGGCCAGCCAGTGTTCGGTCTGCACCACAACGCGCTCGCCGTCCGCTTCGCGCTGGGCGACATCCAGCAGCATGGGGCGGCCGTGGGCGGCGAAATAATCGCGCTGGTGGCTGTTTTCGGTGTCGGCTTCGTTCGGCAGGTGGCTGGTGGCCCAGACCTGGCCGTGCGGGTGCGGCTGCGAGCAGCCCATGACCGCGCCCTTGTTCTCGAAGACCTGCACCCAGGCGTGCGTGCGCCCAAGCTCGGTGGTCTGCTCGCACCAGGTGTCGATGACGCGGCGGAGGGCGTCCAGCGGCAGCTCGGGCAGCGTGGCGCTGTGATCGCGCGAGAAGCAGATCACCCGGCTTGTGCCCTGCGCGGCGTGCTGCTGGAAGATCGGGTCGTCGCCCTGCGGCGCGGGTGGCACCTGCGGCAGGAGCGCGGCGTGGTCGTTGGTGAAGACAAAGGTGCCCCGGTAATTGGGGTTGACGTCGCCGCTGACCCGGGTGTTGCCCGCGCACAGATAGCACTGCGGGTCGTAGCGCGGCAGGCGCTCGTCGCCCGGTGTGGCCTCCTGCTGGCCCTGCCAGGGCCGCCTGGCGCGGTGCGGCGAAACCAGCACCCACTGCCCGGTGAGCGGGTTGCGGCGGCGGTGGCTGTGGTCGGCGGGGTTGAAGATCGTGTCCATGGGATGTATCTGCGGGGGCCGCTTCCAGAAAGTCCAGAAAAATCAGTTCTCGGGATAGCCCAGGGGGTTGAGCGACTGCCAGCGCCAGGTGTCGGCGCACATGGCGGCCAGATCGCGGTGGGCGCGCCAGCCCAGAGCCTGTGCGGCGCGGGTGGGGTCGGCCCAGTAAGCGGCCAGGTCGCCCGCGCGGCGCGGCGCCACGGTAAAAGGCAGATCGCGCCCGCAGGCCAGGCCAAAGGCCGACAGCATCTGCCTGACGCTGATGCCCTGGCCATTGCCGAGGTTGAAGATGTGGTGGCCCGCGCGGCCATGGCCGTGCTGCAGCGCAGCCACGTGGCCATCGGCCAGGTCCATGACGTGGATGTAATCGCGCACGCCGGTGCCATCTGCCGTGGGGTAATCGTCGCCGAAAATGCTCAGGCGCTCGCGGCGGCCGACGGCGACCTGGGCGATGAAGGGCATCAGGTTGTTGGGCACGCCTTGCGGGTCTTCGCCCATCAGGCCGCTGGGGTGGGCGCCCACCGGGTTGAAGTAGCGCAGTGCGGTCAGCGACCAGGCGGGATCGGCCTGGACGGCATCGGCCAGAATCTCCTCGACCATCCACTTGGTGCGACCGTAAGGGTTGACCGGACCTTTGGCCGCGTCCTCGGCCAGCGGCATGACGTCGCTTTCGGCGTAAACCGTGGCCGACGAGCTGAACACCAGCGTACGCACCCCGGCGGCGCGCATGGCCTCCAGCAGCACCAGCGTGCCGTGGACGTTGACGTCGTAGTAGCTCAGCGGCTGGGCCACCGATTCGCCCACGGCCTTGAGCCCGGCGAAGTGGATGACGGCGTCGATGCTGTGCTCGCGCATCAGGCGCTCCAGCAGGGCGCGATCACGCACGTCGCCGCGCACAAAGGTCGGCCGTGTGCCGCTGATCTGTGCGATGCGGTCGACCACCGCCGCCTTGGCGTTGTGCAGGTTGTCCAGCAGGATGGGCGTGTGTCCAGCCGCCAGGAGCTGGACACAGGTCAGGCTGCCGATGTAGCCGGCGCCGCCGGTGACGAGAATATTCATAGGGGGTTCAGATGCGGTCCAGGGTGAGAATCCACGCCGTTTCGGCGTGGGCACGCGGCGTGGGCAAACCCTGGTGGATCAGCCACGCGCCGTCCAGGATCATGCCATCCGGCGCGTTGATGGCCTCAAAAAACGGCGCCGTGTGGTGCCGCCCCTGCGGCCGCACCGTGCCTTCGGGCAGGATTTCACGCACGCGGTAGCGCGCGCCCGCATCCAGCATGGGCAGGCGCAGCGGCGGCGAATAGCGCAGGCTGCTGGGCCTGGGCCGCAGCGCAATCAGCACGAACTGGCTGGCGCTGGCGCCGTCGCCCTCCAAATCCCCGGTGCCGTGCACCTGCCAGACCAGGCCGTCCTGGCCTTCGCCCAGCCAGACGCGGCCCTGGTGCAGGCGGTCGCGCAGGCGTTTGTAGACGGCGATCCAGCCGCGCAGCTCGGCGGCGTCGGCCTCGCTGAGGTGGCGGGCGTCCAGTTCGACGCCCAGATGGCCGCTCAGGGCCACGGCGGCGCGGAAGGCCATGTTCTGCGTGCGGCCGGTGGTGTGCGCGGGTGCGGTGCCGACGTGCGCGCCCATGATTTCGGGCGGGAAGAACTGCAGGAAGCCGCGCTGGATCTCGACCCGCGACAGTGCATCAATGCAGTCGCTGGTCCAGACGCGGTGGGTGTGGCGCAGCACGCCAAAATCGATGCGGCCGCCGCCGCCGGAGCAGCTTTCGATTTCGACCTGCGGGTGGGCGGCGCGCAGCCGCGCCATCAGCGCCCACGCGGCGTGGACCTGCGCGCGGTAGCCCGCCTGGCCGTCCGCCAGCCCGGCCGGGGCCAGATCGCGGTTGTGGTCCCACTTCAGGTAATCGATGGGGTGGGCGGCAAGCAGGGCGGAAATCTTCTCAAACAGATAGTCGCTGACCTCGGGCCGCGAGATATCCAGCACCAGCTGGTTGCGCGCCGTGAGCAGAGGACGCCCCGCCACCTGCAGCGCCCAGTCGGGGTGGGCGCGGAAAAGCTCGCTGTCGGGGTTGACCATTTCGGGCTCGACCCACAGGCCAAACGTCATGCCCAGGCCATTCACGTGGGCGATGAGATCACCGAGGCCGTTCGGGAATTTGCTCTCGTCCGGCCACCAGTCGCCCAGCGCAGCGCGGTCGTGGTGGCGGCCATGGAACCAGCCGTCGTCCAGCACGAAGCGCTCGATGCCGATGGCGGCTGCGGCGCTCGCCAGCTCTTTCACAGGACCGGGGTGGACATCGAAATAAAAGCCCTCCCAGGTGTTGAGATGCACCGGGCGCGGCCGCATGGCGCCGCCCGGCCAGTTCAGGCGGCGGCGCAGTTCGGCGTGGAAATTGGCCGCAACGCCATTCAGCCCCTGGCTGGAGCAGGTGGCGACCAGTTCGGGGCTGTGCAGCGTCTGGCCGGGGGCGAGGCGGCCTTCGCCAGGCGCGAGCCATTCGCCCATCTGCCACTGGTAGATGCCGTCGTGCAGCCACTCGATGGTCTGCGCGTGGTTGCCCGACCAGGCCAGGTGGGCGCCAAAAGCCAGGCCCGCGTCCAGCGTGGTGCCCGGTGTGGTGACGACCGCGCCGGGAAAGCAGTCGTGGCTGGTGCGGCCCCGGCGGCTTTCCTTGCGCCACAGGCTGCGCGACAGGGCATCGTCCTGCGGCAGAAATTCGTGCACGTGCTGACCGGCGAAGGAGCGCACGCGCTCGCAGTGCGGCGGCAGGCGCAGCGTGCCCGCGGCCAGCCACTGCACGTCCAGCGCCGTGTCGCCATCGTTGTGCAGGGCGGATTGCATGATCAGCACGTCGCTGGCCCCGTCCAGGCTCAGGGTCAGCACCAGGCGCAGCCGGGCCACGGCGTCGGTCAGGGTCAGGCGCAGTGTCTGTTGGGCGCTGTCCTGCTGCAGCCACTCAAAACTGCAGGCCGTCCAGGCTTGCGCAAAATCGCGCCCGTCGCGGTGCGCCAGCAGGGCGCTCTGGCCGAACCAGCCCACGCCAAAACTGGGCGCTACGCTCAGCGGCTGGTCAAAATCCAGCATGAATGAGGGCAGGGGACGGCTGTCGCGCAGCGGGCTTTCGGGTTGCGTGCCCTGCGGCAGGCGCGGGCCCCAGTAGCGCCACAGCGGGGCTTCGTCGGCGTGGTGTTCGATGACGAGGCTGCTGTTGCGGCCGTGCAGGGCCAGGAACTGCGCCGGAGCGCTGGGCAAGGAAACGTCGGTCATGGCAGGAATCCGGATCAGGCCTGCGGCAGCAGGCGGTCGGGGTCGTCGACGGTGCGTTCCAGCGCCAGACCCTGGTCGTCAAAAACGTGCAGCGCCTGCTCGGGCAGGCCGATGGCCAGGCGGTGGCCGGGCTCGGCGTGGGCGTGGCCCGGCGCCTTGGTGACCATGCTCTCGACGCTGTCGCCCGCCTCCATATAAAGGTAGGTGGATTCGCCCAGACGCTCCTGCCACTGCACGGCGCGCACGATGTGCTGGGTGCTGCTGCCCAGCTCGGTGTGCTCGGGGCGGATGCCAACGGTCACGGTCGCGCCCGGGGCCAGGCGGCTGGCGTTGACGGCGGCCAGGACGGTTTCCCCGGTGTCCAGGCGCAGCGTGGCCTGGCGCGGTCCGGCCTGGACCAGCTTGCCGGGCAGGAAGTTCATTTTGGGCGAGCCAATGAATCCGGCCACGAAGAGGTTGCGTGGGCGGTGATACAGGTCCAGCGGGCTGCCGCACTGGGCGACCGATCCGTCGCGGGCCATGGCCTCGCCGCTGTTGAGCAGCAGGATGCGGTCGGCCAGCGTCATGGCTTCGACCTGGTCGTGCGTGACGTAGACGGTGCTGGCGCGGCCGAAATCGCGGTGCAGTTTGGCGATCTCGAAGCGCGTCTGCACGCGCAGCGACGCGTCCAGGTTGGACAGCGGCTCGTCAAACAGGAAGACGCCGGGCTCGCGCACGATGGCGCGGCCAATCGCCACGCGCTGACGCTGTCCGCCCGAGAGCGCCTTGGGTTTGCGCTCCAGCAGGTGATCGAGCTGCAGCACCTTGGCAGCGGCGGTGACTTTTTCGCGCACGACGGCCTTGTCCACCCCGGCCAGCGAGAGGCCAAAAGACATGTTCTCGAACACCGTCATGTGCGGGAAGAGCGCGTAGTTCTGGAACACCATGGCCACGCCGCGCTGCGAGGGCGGGGTGTCGTTCATGAGCTGACCGCCGATGCGCAGCTCGCCGGAGCTGATGTCCTCCAGCCCCGCAATCATGCGCAGCAGGGTCGATTTGCCGCAGCCCGAGGGGCCGACAAAGACGCAGAACTCGCCGTCGGCGATCTCCAGATGGACATCGCGGATGACCGGGGGCATATCCCCGTAAGCTTTGAAAACGGACTGGAGCGAGATGTTGGCCATGCGCTTGCTCTCGTGACGGTAAGGGGTGATGGATGAGCGATGGCACTGATCATATCAGCGAAAATATTTACAAATACTGCGGAAAACCCTGGGTCATCTGGCTGTTGGCAAATGGAATAAATCCTGATTTATCCGCGTTTACCCTAAGAGACTCGGTGTTTTTGCGCTGATAGTATTCGCAAATATTATCAAACGACGCCCGCAGTCCACCCCACTCAGGAGCCCTGTCATGGACCCGTCTTCCGTCGCCGCCCGCCCGGGCCCACCGCCTTCCGCCCGGGCGCTTCCCGCCCTGGTGCGCCGCCGCCCGTTCTGGCACGCCAGCCGCCGTGCCGAGGTCAGCACCGCCTGGCTGATGGTGCTGCCCGCACTCATCGGCTTCGTGCTCTTCTACGCCTGGCCCACGCTGCGCGCGGTGCAGATCAGCTTCACCGACTGGAACCTGCTCAGCGCGCCCGCCTACGTCGGTGTCGACAACTATGTGCAGATGTGGCACGACGACAAGTTCTGGAACGGCATGAAGCTGTCGCTCTATTACGTGCTGCTCAATATTCCGCTGCAGACGGTGCTCGGGCTGTTCCTGGCCGTGGTCATGGACCGGCTGACGCGCGCCATTTTCGTCAAGGCGGTGGTGCTGCTGCCTTATCTACTCTCCAACGTGCTGGTCGCCATGATCTGGCTGTGGATGCTCGATCCCATGCTGGGCGTGGTCAACGCCACACTGGGCGCCTGGGGCTTTGATGCGCAGCCTTTCTTTGGCGACGCCTCGCAGGCGCTGCTGACCGTGGCCGGGGTGAACATCTGGCGTCACATGGGCCTGGTGGCCATGCTCTTCCTGGCCGGCTTGCAGAACATTCCGCGACACCTTTACGAGGCCGCTGCGCTGGAAGGCGCCACCGAATGGCAGATGTTCCGCCGCATCACGCTGCCGCTGCTGCGTCCGGTGATGGTCTTTGTGCTGGTGACCAGCGTCACAGGGTCGTTCCAGATCTTCGACACCATCGCCGTCACCACGGGCGGCGGGCCGCTGGATTCCACCCGCGTCATCGTTCACTACATCGTGCAGAACGCTTTCAGCTTCTACAAGATGGGTTACGCCTCGGCCATGTCCATCACGCTGTGCGGGGTGATGCTGGCTTACACGGTGATCCAGATGTGCATCATGCGCGCCAACGAAAGCGATCTGGCCTGAGCCAGACCGCCGCGTCCTTCAAGGAGATACCCCATGAGCGCTTCCGCCATGCCCGGCCGCCGCCGCCTGAGTTCCGGCCAGATCCTGGCCTGGGCCATCCTGCTGGCCATGCTCGCCCTGACCCTGGCCCCGCTGTGGATGATGGTCAAAACGGCCCTGATTTCGCCCGACGACGTGTTTGTCGATTCGGCCAACTGGCTGCCCTCCGGCATCACATTCAACAACGTACTGCGCGTGCTGGGCCTGGCCGATTCGGGCAGCGGCAGCATCGGCGTGTCGGCAGCCAGCATTGACTTCTCGCGGGCGCTGCTCAACTCGGTGATGTTCACCGGCATCATCGTCGTGTGCCAGACCACCTGCGCGGCCATGTCGGCCTACGCGTTTGCGCGGCTTGATTTTCCCGGCAACAAGCTGATTTTTGCGCTCTTTCTGGGCTCGATGATGGTACCCGGCGTGGTCACCTTCATCCCCAACTTCATCCTGATCAAAGATCTGGGCTGGCTCAACACGCTGCAGGGCATGGTCGCGCCCTTTTGCCTGATGCAGGGCTTCTCGGTGTTCTTTCTGCGCCAGTTTTTCCTGGCCGTGCCGCGCGAGCTGGAAGAGGCCGCGCGCCTGGACGGCGCCACGCACTGGTTCATTTTCCGCCGCGTGGTGCTGCCGCTATCGGTGACGCCGCTGGTGACCATCGCGGTGCTGACCGGCATCAATATGTGGAACGAGTTTTTCTGGCCCTACCTGGTCTCGAAGGACGAGGCCTGGCAGGTGCTGCCGCTGGCGCTGCAGACCTTCAAATCGCAGTCGCCCAATGGCCAGCCTGACTGGACGGGGCTGATGGCCGCCGCCAGCATCACCATGGTGCCCACGGTGCTGCTGCTGCTGTTCATGGGCCGCCGGGTGGTCGAATCGGTTGCCTTCAGCGGCGGCAAATAAGACGCTTCCGCGGTCCCCTGTTTCCCGTGCTGTCTTCCTGTGCTGCTGTTCTCTGTTGCTGTTCCCTGCTGCTGTTCCCTGACGCCCTTGCCTTTTCATTTCTGACCCCGAGGAGACTCTGATGAAACCATCAACACTCAAACTGGCCGCCCTGACCACTCTGGCCCTGGCGGGCACCGCCCACGCGGGCGAAGTCAAATACATGCTGTGGGACAACCTGCAGCTGCCGGCCTACCAGCAGTGCGCGGCCGATTTCCAGAAAGCCAACCCCGGCACCACGATCAAGATCACCCAGGTCGGCTGGGATGACTACTGGACCTCGATCTCGACCGGCATGGTCTCGGGCACTGCGCCCGACGTGTTCACTGACCACCTGGCCAAATACCCCGAGTTCGCGCGCAACAACCAGCTTGTCGATCTGGCCCCGCTGATCGCCAAAGACAAGGTGGATACCAAACAGTATCGCGACGGCCTCTATGACATCTGGGGCCGCGACGGCAAGCAGTACGGCCTGCCCAAGGACTGGGACACCATCGGCTTCATCGTCAACCTGGACATGGCCAAAAAGGCAGGTGTGTCGCTGGCCGATCTGCAGAACATGACTTGGAACCCCAAGGACGGCGGCACCTTTGAGCAGGTGGTTCGCAAGCTGACGCTGGACCGCAGCGGCAAGAATGCCACCGACCCGAAATTCAACCCCAAATCGGTGCTGCAGTACGGCTACCAGACGCCCCCGGGCGGTGGCAACACGGGCTCCATGGGCCAGACCGAATGGAGCTATTTCGCCGTGCCGCAAGGCTTCAAGTTCCAGGATGCGCCGTGGAACAGCACCTTCCATTACGACAGCCCGGCCGTGGCCAGCACCTGGCAGTATCTGGCCGGTCTGCCCGCCAAGGGCCTGTCGGCGCCGATGCAGATGGTCAAGGGCTCCAGCGCCGACGCCATGTTTGTCACCCGCCGCGTGGCCATGATTCCCCAGGGCTCGTGGATGGTGTCCTTCTTCCAGAGCAACGCCAAGTTCCCCACCGCCTGGGTGCCGCTGCCCAAGGGCGCCAGCGGCCAGCGCGCCAGCATGATCAACGGCCTGGGCGATTCGATCTGGGCGGGCTCCAAGGTCAAGGATGAAGCCTGGAAGTGGGTGAAGTACCTGGGCTCCGCCGACTGCCAGTCCAAGGTGGCCAGCTTTGGCGTGGTCTTCCCGGCCATCAAGGGCCTGGCCGAAAAGGCGCAGGCCGTGCAGAAGGGCAAAGGCGTGGATACCAGCGCTTTCCTGACCATGGCGCAGAACACCTTCCTGCCGCCCGTGGCCGACCACAGCTCGCAGATCGACGCCATCATGCAGTCGGCGTGGGAATCGGTGATGACGGGCAAGGCCGCTGCAGAGCCCACGCTCAAGGCCGCCAACGCCAAGGTCAACGCCGTCAAGTGAGGGCGGCCATGATCGCCTGAAGCCTGTACGTGTTCAGGCGTCTTCCCGGCCGGATCCGATCCCCCGGCCGGGATTTTTCGAAGACCCGGATCGCAAGGAGAGCGCATGTCGTCCCCCGTCAAGATCACCCTCATCGGCGCTGGCAGCACGGTGTTCACCCGCAACCTGCTGGGCGACATCCTGGCCTGGCCCGAACTCCGCGAAGCCCACATTGCGCTGCACGACATCGACCCGCACCGCCTGGCACTGTCCGAAAAAGTGGCGCAGCGCATCGCCGGCGCCCTGGATGCCCGGCCCACCATCACCGCGACCACCGACCGCCGTGCGGCGCTGGATGGTGCGCGCTTTGTCATCAGCACCATTCAGGTCGGCGGCTACCGCCCGGCCACGGTCACTGATTTCGACATCCCCAAAAAATACGGTCTCGAGCAGACCATCGGCGACACCCTGGGCATCGGCGGCATCATGCGCGCGCTGCGCACCCTCCCCGTCATGCTGGACATGCAGCAGGACATGGAAGCGCTGTGCGCCGACCGCCCGCTGCACCTGAACTATGTCAATCCCATGGCGATGATCACCTGGGCGCTGAATGCGCGCTCGCGCCGCGTGCCCACCGTCGGCCTGTGCCACAGCGTGCAGCACACCGCCGCCGAACTGGCCCACGACCTGGAGATTCCCGCTGAAGAAATCCGCTACCTGTGCGCGGGCATCAACCACGTCGCTTTCTATCTGGAATTCAGCCACAAGGGGCAGGATCTGTATCCCCGCCTGAAAGCCATCCAGCGCGAAGGCCGCGCGCCCGACTGGAACCGCGTGCGCTACGAGATGCTGAGCCGGCTGGGCTATTTCCCCACCGAATCGAGCGAGCATTTCGCCGAGTACACGCCCTGGTTCATCAAGCCGGGGCGCGAGGATCTGCTCAAAAAATACAACGTGCCGCTGGACGAATATCCGGGCCGCTGCCAGCTCTTCGAACACGCGTGGCCGCACATTGAGCGCGAACTGGCCGAGCCCGGCAGCCAGGACCCGCAGGCCCTGCTGGACGAGGTGCGCGGTGCGGACATCCAGGTCATGCCCCGATCGGTCGAGCAGGTGGGCGACATGATTTCCGGCCTGCGCCAGGTGCAGCGCTCGGCCGAATATGGCGGCACCATCATCCACGGCGTGGTCAGCGGCCAGCCGCAGGTGGTTTACGGCAACGTGCCCAACACCGGCCTGATCACCAACTTGCCAGAGGGCTGCGCGGTCGAAGTGCCCTGCCTGGTCGATGCCAACGGCGTGCGCCCGACCCACATCGGCCGTCTGCCGGTGCAGCTGGCGGCGCTCATGCGCACCAATGTGAACGTGCAGGAGCTGGTCGTCGAAGCCGTCCTGACCCAGCGCCGCGAGCACATCTACCACGCTGCCATGCTCGATCCGCACACCAGCGCAGTGCTCGATCTGGAGCAGATCCACGCCATGGTCGACGAGCTGATGGCCGCCCACGGCGACTGGCTGCCGGAGTGGGTGCGCGGCTGACAGGCCGCAAATTCACTTCCCGGCAAAGGCGGGACTTCCCCTTGGCAGGGGGGCGAGCTGCTGCACGCTGAAGGCCTGAATGGGGCTCTGAAGCCGGTTCAGGCGGTGCGGGCTTAGAGCGGCTGCACGCGATCCACATCCGGCCGCTGCAGCCAGGCGTCCCACGCGTCTGCGAGTTGCTGGCTCATTGCCACGGCGGTGCGCCAGGCCTGCTGGCGGGCGGGGGTGTCTATGGCGTAGGTGGCGAAATCCTGGCGGTCGGGCAGTTTGCCGCCGGGCAGGCGGGCGACCCAGGCGGGGCTGGGGCAGAGCAGGACGACGCGGTCCATGGGGGCGTCGCTGCGGTGGCGGCGGCGCCAGGGTTTGTCCAGCCAGCCGGGCACCATCGTGGGCTGGAAGTGCGGCACGAGCACGATGGGCGCGTGGCCGTTCTGTCCCGCCGTCCAGGGCAGGCGCAGGTGATAGTCGGTGATGCCTCCGTCCCAGTGCGCGCCCGGCGGCGATCCGGCGATGTCGCGCACGGGCTCCAGCACGAAGGGGATGGAGCAGCTGGCCCGCAGGGCGTCCAGCGCGTTGGTGTCGTTCAGCGTCACGCGGTCGGTGGACAGATCGCCCGGAGCGTTTTCCAGGAAGGGCAGGGCAGCGCCTGCGCTGGAAAACACCGTGCGGCGCAGCCAGCGGCCCAGGTGGCGGCGGTTCACGGCGTTGGCGGCCCAGGCGGCGCCGTAGCCCAGCGCCATGGCGGCCCGGCCGGGGTCTTTCAGGGCCCCCAGGCCTCGGCTGGTGACCAGGTGCAGGGCGTAGCGAACCGGTTGCGTCCAGGCCAGACCGGTGGTCTCTGCGCCCATGTGGCCCGCCAGCTGCCGGGCAAACAGGCGCGACACGGTGGCGGCGTCGGGCCTTTTCCCTTTCGGGCCGGGCGGGTAATCCTGGGCGATGTAGGCGGCTTCCAGATCGAGCAGGCCCTGCACGGGGTCCGGCAGGCAGGCGCTGGCCATGCGCCAGGCGCCGATGGAGGCGCCGATCAGGTGAACAGGCGGCCTGGCCTGCGGCTGCGCTCCTGCCAGCCAGTGGCCAAAAATATGCCGGTCCAGCGGCCCCAGGATCAGCCCTTTGGGGCCGCCCGCGGCACCGGCGATGGCGTGGATGTCCTGCGGGTTCAGCCCGCTTTGGCGGATGTGCTCGCGTGCCAGCGGTCCGGCGAAAATCTGCAAGGCAGCGGCGGCCATGGGCTCAGTCCTTGGCGCCCAGCAGGCCGGCGCGCAGCAGCATTAGCGAGATCCATTCCTTGAGCACCAGGCGGCTGGCCGCCAGCCCCGTGCCACTGGGCAGGGCGTCGAGCAGCGGGCCGTTGGCCGGTTTGATGTAGCCCATGGGCGCCGGCAGTACGTCAAAACCCGCGCGGGTGAACTCGGCGACGGCGCGCGGCATGTGCCAGGCGCTGGTCACCAGAACGAGCCGCGTCACGCCGTCGCGACGCAGCAGGGCGCGGCTGTTGACGGCGTTCTCGTGCGTGTCGCGCGAGCCGGTTTCCATCCAGCGCAGCACGGGCTGGCGCTCGGCGCGCAGCGTGGCCGCAGCAACGTGCGCCTCGCGCACCGGCTGTCCGGGCTCCAGCCACTGCACCCAGCCGGGACCCCCCGTGAAGCCCGCCGGCAGATCAAGCCGCCGCGACAGCAGCATGCCGTAGCGCAGGCGTGCGGACGATTCGGCATTGAGCTGGGCGATGCCGCCGTATTCGGCCAGGCTGCGCTGCACGCCCCCGCCCAGGATCCAGACCGCCTGTGCGGGCTTTCCATCCGGCGTGTCGGCGTTGCCTGTGCGGAAATTCAGGGGCGGATACTGCGGCAGCAGCCACTGTGACAGCTGCACCGCCACCGTCTGCGTGGACAGCAGCCACAGCAGCGTCCAGCCGCCCAGCGTCAGCGCCGTGCCCCAGCGGCGGCCCCGGCTGCCCGGCGTCGTGCGCCAGACCAGCGCTGCTCCCGCCAGCACGACAAGCAGCAGGTTCAGCGGCGGCAGGGCCAGGGCGGTGAGCAGCGGCTTGGCAGCACCGGTGATCAGATCAGTATCCAAGGGGAGCAGAGGGCAGCGCGAAACAGGCACCGATTGTAGGCGGGCGGGACACAGCCTGCCGCCGCGCCTGGGCACAATGGCATTTTCTGCGACTGGAGCCTTGCATGGCCGATACCGCGCCCGCCACCGGCCTGATGGTGATCCACGCCAACCAGACCGAATCCCTGCGCGACGTGCTGATCGCCTGGATGCGCCGCCACCCGCTGGCGCCGCTGGACACCGAGCATCTGCTGGTGCAAAGCCAGGGCATGGGCCAGTGGCTGCGTCTGGCCATGGCGCGGCCGGTGGATCAGGGGGGGCTGGGCGTCTGCGCCGGGGTGCGCACCGAGCTGCCAGCGCAGCTCGTCTGGCGCCTGTACCGCACGGTGCTGGGCGCGGCGGGTGACGGTGTGGCAGGGCAGGGCGGCGTTCCGGCCCAGTCGCCCTTCGATCGTCAGGCGCTGCTGTGGCGCCTGATGCGCCTGCTGCCGGGGCTGGCGCGCCAGCCGGTGTTCGCGCCGCTGCAGCGCTTTTTGCAGGGCGATGCCGATGGCCGCCGCTGCCACCAGCTGGCGCAGCGCCTGGCCGATCTGCTGGATCAGTACCAAGTGTACCGCGCCGACTGGCTGGCGCTGTGGGCGCGGGGCCAGGACGCGCTGCTGGATGGCGAAGGTCGCCCGCTGCCCCTGCCGGGCGATGCGGCCTGGCAGCCCGCCCTGTGGCGCGCGCTGTGCGACGATGTCGGGCCTGATCTCGCCGGATCAGCGCGCTCGGCCGTGCACCAGCGCTTTGTCGAAACGGTGGAAGGCTGGACGGGCGAGCCCCCATCTGGCCTGCCGACGCGGCTGATGGTGTTTGGATTGTCCTCGCTGCCGCAGCAGACGCTGGAGGCGCTGGCTCTGCTGTCGCGCTGGCGCCCGGTGCTGGTCGGGGTGCAGAACCCGTGCGCCCACCACTGGCTGGACGCCGTGCCCGGCACCGCGCTGCAGCGCCGACGGGCCTTTGGCCCCACGCGCCAGGCGCGGCGCCCCGGCCAGACGCAGGCGCCGGACGACGACAGCCTGCACCTGGCCAGCCACCCGCTGCTGGCCGCCTGGGGGCAGCAGGGGCGCGATTTCATGGCGCTGCTGGCCCGCCACGACGAGCCCGGCCGCTACCGCAGGCACTTCGACGGCGAGCGCGTGGATCTTTTCCTGACGCCATTGGATGCCGGTCACCCCCACCGCCACGGCCTGCTGCAGCAGCTTCAGGACGATATTTTTGACCTGCGCCCGCTGCACGAAACACGCAGCCACTGGCCCGCACCCGATCCTGCAACGGCGGCGCAGGACGCTTCACTGCGCTTTGTGATCGCCCACAGCCCGCAGCGCGAGGTCGAGATCCTGCACGACACGCTGCTGGCCGCGCTGGCCCGCGACGCCACGCTGCAGCCGCAGGACATCCTGGTCATGGTGCCCGACATCCAGCGCTACGCACCGCACGTGCGCGCCGTGTTTGGCCTGCCGCTGCCGGGCGATGCGCGGCGGATTGCGTTTCATCTGGCCGACCAGGGGCTGGGCCAGATCGACCCTTTGCCGGGCGTGCTGGCGCGGCTGCTGGACATCCGCCAGCAGCGCCTGCCGCTGGCGCCGGTGCTCGATGCGCTGGAGCTGCCTGCGCTGCGCCGCCGCTTTGGCCTGCAGGAGGCCGATCTGCCGCTGCTGCGCGACTGGCTGGACGCCGCCCGCCTGCGCTGGGGCCTGCACGACGCGCACCGCCAGAGCCTGGGCCTGCCGCCCGCGCCCGACACCCACACCTGGGCGTTTGGCCTGCGCCGCCTGCTGCTGGGCTATGCCGTGGGCGACAGCGGCGCCTGGCAGGACATCGAACCGCTGGACGCCGCCGCCGGGCTGCAGGGCCCGCTGCTGGGCGCACTGGCCCGCCTGATCGACGCGCTGGACACGCTCTGGCGCCGCCTGGCCCAGCCGCTGACGCCGCCGCAATGGGGCGAACTGCTGCACGGCGTGCTGCGCGATTTCTTCGAGCCCGAGGGCGATCAGACGGCCACGCTGGACACCCTGGCGCGCACCCTGGACGACTGGCTGGATCTGTGCGCCAGCGCGGGTCTGGTCCAGCCGCTGCCGCTGGCCGTGGTCAGCGGTCACTGGCTGGAGCAGATCGGGCAGCAGGACAGCCCGCGCGCCTTCCTGGGCGGCGGCGTCACCTTCGCCACCCTGATGCCGATGCGGGCGATTCCCTTCCGCCACATCCACCTGCTGGGCCTGAACGATGGCGATTTCCCGCGCGCCAAGCCCGCAGCTGATTTCGACCTGATGGCGCTGGAGCACCGCCCCGGCGACCGATCGCGCCGCGAGGACGACCGCTACCTTTTCCTGGAGGCGCTGCTCTCCGCGCGCGAGCGCCTGGGCCTGAGCTGGGTCGGCCGCAGCGCGGTCGATGGCAGCGAGCAGCCGCCCTCGGTGCTGGTGGCGCAGCTGCGCGACCACATCGCGGCGGGCTGGGCCACCACCCCTGAGGAGGGCGACAAGCTGCTCGCCGCCCTGACCACCGTGCACCGCCTGCATCCTTATGATCCGGATTACGCCAGCCGCCCGGTCGATCCCCAGGGCAGCGCCGCAGCCGACGATGGCCTCTTCAGCTACGCCCGCGAGTGGCACGCCAGCAGCGACACGGCCCCGCCGGTGCCGCTGGGCCTGGCCGGGCGCCTGCCCGAGCTGGAGCGCGATACCCCGCTGGAGCTGTCCGAACTGGCCCGCTGGCTGGCCAACCCGGCCAAAGCCTTTCTGGGCCAGCGCCTGGGCGTGCACCTGGACGAGGCCGACGCCGACCCGCCCGAGACCGAGCCCTTCGCGCTGGATGGCCTGGAGCTGTGGGGCATCAAGAACGATCTGCTGCAGGCCGTCAAACAGGCCGTGATGCAGCACGGCGGTTTCCCTGAGCCCGATCCTGAAACCGATCCGGACGATGATCCGGACGATGATCCGGAAGCCGATCTGGATGCTGAACCTGACACCGCCCCCGATTCGCCCCTGGACACCCTCCTGAAAGAAGCCGCCCAGCGCCAGGTGCGGCGCGGCGAGCTGCCTCCTGGCGCATTTGGCGACATCGTCCAGGACGGTCAGTTCGATCTGATTCGCACGCTGGCGCAGCGCTGGCAGGTGGCGCACAGCGCCGCGCCCACCCGCCTGCCGTCCGTGGCGCTGGATTGGCCCGCCGAGGACGGGCGCCCCGCCGTGGTCGGCGATCTGGGCGAGATCTATGTCTGTGCTTCTCCAGCGCCAGGGGGCGGTGAGACCCCCACGGCGGTGCGGCGCGGGGTGACGGCCTCCAGCCTGGTCAAAAAAGGCCACTGGAAGGTGGACAAGCTGATGCCGGAGTGGGTGATGCACCTGGCCGCGCAGGTGGCGCCTGCGCTCAAGGGCTGGTCCGTGCGCAGCGAAATCCTCAGCCCCGTGGGCGACCTGTCGCTGCCCGCGCTGCCGCACGATCAGGCCGTGCTGCTGTGGACCCGTCTGCTGGACGCCTGGCGCGAAGGCCAGCAGCGCCCGCTGCCCCTGGAGCCCGCCGTGGCGCGCGCCTGGCTGACCCTGAAAGCCGACAAGGCCGACAAGACTGATAAGGGCCGGACAGCCGCGGACGCTGTCGCGGCTGCAGGAGACGATGACGGCGACGGGGATGACGCCACGGACGTCCGGGCTGGCGAGGATGCCGCTGCGGCCGCCGCCCGCGAGACCTTCGGCGGCTGCGCGCAGTACAGCGCCGAACTGCGCCGCGTCTGGCCCGATTTCGACACTTTGCTGGCCAGCGGCGAGGTTGAACACTGGGCGCGAGAGCTGGTTCTGCCGCTGCTGGATCATCTGCCGGATGCGAAAGAAGCCGCGAAAGATGCCGCGAAAGATGCCGCAAAAAGTCCCGCACCCCCCGCCGTCCAGCCCACGGAGCAGCCATGAACACCCCGTTTGATCCGCTGCGCGACGCACTGTCCGGCCCCCGCCTGATCGAGGCCAGCGCGGGCACGGGCAAAACCTACACCCTGGCGCTGCGCGTGGTGCGCCTGGTGCTGGGGCACGACCCGCAGGCGGCCACGCCGCGCCGCCCGCTGACGCCGCCCGAGATTCTGGTCGTCACCTACACCGACGCCGCCACCCGCGAGCTGCGCGACCGCATCCGCGCCCGCCTGGCGCAGGCCGCGCGGCTGTGGCGCGGCGACGATGCGGCGGCGCCGGTCGGCGATCCACTGCGCACCCTGCGCGACAGCCTGGACGCCGCCACCTGGCCTGGCGATGCGCGTCGCCTGGAGCTGGCCGCAGAATGGATGGACCAAGCCGCGATTTTCACCATCCACGGCTGGTGCCGCCGCATGCTGTCCGAGCACGCTTTCGACAGCGGCAGCCTCTTCAGCCTGGAGCTGCAGGCCGATCTGGCGCCGCTGCTGGCCGAGGCCGTGCGCGATTACTGGCGCACTTTTTACGTGCCCCTGCCGCGCGAGCAGGCCGAGGAAATCGCCCGTTTATGGTCCACGCCGGACGCGCTTGAGGCGGCGGTGGCCCAACTTTTGAAAGGTCCGCTGCAGGACGCTGACTGCAATCTGCCCCTGCCCGCCGAACTGCTGGCCCGCAACAAGGCGGACCAGCGTGCCGCGCTGGAGGCCATGAAGCAGCCGTGGCGGGAGAACGGCTGGGCGCAATCCCTGGCCGACTGGCTCAATGCGCTGATCGCCAGCAAGTCCAAGCCTCTGGATGGCGGGGCATTTAGGGCGCGCAAAGGCTGGATGACGAAGCTCCAGGCTTGGGTGGATGACCCGGCGTTCGAATCGCCCTGGAAGGCAGACTCCACCGCCTGGCAGCGCCTGACGCCCGAGGGCATGGCCGAAAAGACCAAAAATGGCGATCCGCTCGAGCACCCGGCGCTGGATGCGATCCAGCGGCTTCCCGAACAGATCGCCGCGCTGCCAAAGCCGCGCCCCAGCCTGCTGCGCCACGCCGTCGCCTGGGTGCGCCAGCGCGAGCAGCAGGAGCAGGAACGCCGCGCCTGGATGGGCTTTGACGGTCTGCTCACCCGCCTCGATGCCGCGCTGCGCGGCGAGGGCGGCGAGCGCCTGGCGCAGCGCATCCGCACGCAGTTTCCGGTGGCGCTGGTGGACGAGTTCCAGGACACCGATCCGCTGCAGTTGCGGCTTTTTACCCGCATTTACCCGATTTCTGCTGAAAATTGTGGAGAAGAGATTCGAGAAGAGGGCGCCAGCCTCGTGCTGATCGGCGATCCCAAGCAGGCGATTTACGGCTTTCGCGGCGCCGACATTGACACCTACTTGCAGGCGCGGCGCTCGCCCGGGCTGCGCATCGGCACGCTGGACACCAATTTCCGCTCGTCGCGCGCCATGGTCGAGGCGGTGAACCGCGTGTTTGGCGCGGCCAGCCAGCGCCTGGGCGGCGCGCTTTTCAGGCCCAAAGCGCAGAGCGCAGAGGAAGCTGCAGACAAGGCCGCAGGCGAGGCCGATGCAACGTCTCTGAGCTTCGAGCCCGTGGCCGCACGCGGCCTGTCCGAGCGCCTGGTGCTGGGTGGCGCGACACCGCCCGCGCTGACGCTGTGGGTGGACGGGCCCGGCCCTGACGAGAAGGCCTTCACAGCCGCTGTCCAGCGCCAGCGCATCGCCAGCGCCTGCGCCGACCATGTGCTGACGCTGCTGCAGGACGAGGCCAGCGGCTTTGTGGATGAATCGGGCACCTTGCGCCGCATCCAGCCGGCCGATTGCGCGCTGCTGGTCAACAGCAAGACCGAAGCAGCTCCGCTGGCGCAGGCCTTGACCGAGCGCGGCCTGCGTAGCGTCTATGTGTCGGACAAGTCGTCGGTGTTTGACAGCGAAGAGGCCGACCAGATGCTGACCCTGCTGCAGGCCTGCGCCGATCCGGGCAACGGCCGACGGGTGCGCGCCGCGCTGGCGCTGCCGCCGCTGGGCCTGTCGCTGGCGCAGCTGGACGAGCTGCAGCGCAGCGACAGCGTCTGGAGCGGGCGTCTGGATCAGTTTCTGGGCTACCACCAGCTCTGGCAGCGCCAGGGCGTGCTGCCACTGCTGCGCCATGTGCTGAGCGATTTCGGCGTGCCGCAGCGCCTGCTCGCCGCCGGGGACGAGCGCGGCCTGACCAACTGGCTGCATCTGGCCGAGCTGCTGCAGCAGGCCAGCAGCCTGCTGGACGGCCAGCACGCGCTGGTCCGCCACCTGGCCGAGCGCCGCGCCGGGCGCGAAGCGGGGGGCGACGACGGCCCCAGCGCCGACGAGCTGCGCCTGCGCCTGCCCGGCGAAGACGGCCTGATCCGCATCGTCACTGTGCACAAATCAAAAGGGCTGGAATATCCGCTGGTCTGGCTGCCCTTTGCCAGCGCGGCGCGGCCAGTCAATAGCAAGGATCCGGTGGTGGCCTGGCACGATGCACACGGAAATTTGAAGCGCCTGCCTTTCGCCGAGGCCCCCCCCGAAGCCCGCGAACAGGCCGACGCCGAGCGTCTGGGCGAGGACGTGCGCAAGCTCTACGTCGCGCTGACCCGCGCCCGTCACGCCACCTGGATGGCGCTGGCGCCGCACACCCACCTGCCGCACAGCGCGCTGGCCCGGGTCATGGGGCTCAATAACGCCACAACCCCTCCGCTGCTCGACCAGGCCCAGGCCTGGGCACAGCCGCTGGTGGATCAGGCCGGGGGCGGCGCCCCGCTGATCGCTGTCCAGCCCCTGCCACTGCCACCCGAAGAAGCTGACCTGCCGCTCTGGCAGCCGCCCGAGGTGCTGCGTCAGCCGCGCGATCTGCCCGCGCTGCGACCGCCGGGTGGTCCGCTGTGGCGCTTTGTCAGCTATTCCAGCCTGCGCCGGGTGGATGAAGCGGGCGCGGCCGATGTGGGCGAAGCATCGTCCCGCGACAGCGCGGTGCTGGAGCGTCTGGCCGACCCGGGCCTGGTCGCCGTCAGCCCCGAGCAGGATGACGCCGAGGCTCCCGACGACGGATCAAAGCTGCACGATCTGCCCGCCGGGCCGCAGGCCGGGACGCTGATGCACGGCCTGCTGGAATGGGCCATGGGCGAGGGCCGCGCGCAGCTGGATCGCCCCGGCGCGCTGGCCGACCAGGTGGCGCGGCGCTGCGCGGTGCGCGGCTGGACGCCCTGGATTCCTGCGCTGGAACAGGCCCTGCAGCAGTGGCTGGCCACGCCGCTGCCCTGGTCACCGGCGGCCCCGGGCAGCGCTCCGCTTGCGCTGCGCGATCTGGACACCGTCCAGACCGAGATGGAATTCTGGCTGCCCGCACACCGAGTGCCGCTGCAGCGCCTGGACGCGCTGGTGCACCAGCACACTTTGCGGGGTCACGATCTGGGCGGCGCCCCTCGCCCGGCGCTGCAGCCTGGCGAGGTGCACGGCCTGTTTCGCGGCTTCATCGACCTGGTCGCGCGGGTGGACGGGCGCTATGTGGTGCTCGATTACAAATCCAACCGGCTGGGGCGCTGCGCGGCGGATTACGACGCCCCCGCGCTCGCCCGCGCCATGGCCGCGCACCGCTACGATCTGCAGGGGGTGATTTACCTCTACGCCCTGCACCGGCTGCTGGCTGCGCGCCTGCCGGATTACGACTACGACCGCCATGTCGGCGGTGTGGGTTGCCTTTTTCTGCGCGGCATCGCCGGGCCCGTGGCCGGGCTGCACCTGGAGCGACCGCCGCGCGCTTTGATGATGGCGCTGGATGACCTGATGGGCGAGGCCACGCCGGGCCACGCTCTGGTCCCTGCTGCAGGAGACGCGCTGTGAGCGACAACGATTTCCCCCCGGCATCCGCCCCGCTTCCCGCTGACGGCGCTGCGCTGATCGCGGCCCTGGACGCGGCGGCGCGGGCCGGTGTGCTGGGCACTTCAGCCGGTTCTGGCGATCTGCCCGTGGCGCTGGCCCGGATGCTGTTTGAGCAGGCGCCCGATGCGCCGCCCCTGCTGCTGCTGGCGGCGGCGCTGGCGGCCCACCAGGTCAGCCACGGCCATGTGGCGCTGGACCTGGCAGCGGTGCTGGCCCACCCGCGCGCCACGCTGGCGCTGCGCCGCCCGCAGCGGGCCGACGCGCCACCGACGATGCTGGCGGCGGTGCCCGATCCCGCCGACTGGCTGCAGGGCCTGACGCTGCCCGCCTGGCTGACCGCACTCCAGCACCCGCTGCTGGTCGCGGCGGGCGAGGGCGGTGCGTCGCTGGAGGGCACGACGCCGCTGGTGCTGAGCCAGGCGGGCGGCCGCCCGCGCCTTTATCTGCGCCGCTACTGGCAGCACGAGCAGGGGGTGCGCGCGGCGCTGGCTGCGCGTCTGCGCCCGCAGCCGTCACCGCAGCCGTTACCGCAGCCCGATGCAGTGCAGCGCCAGCGTCAGGTGCTGAATGCGCTCTTTCCCCCAGACCCCGCCGCACCGCCCGGTCCGGACTGGCAGAAGCTGGCCTGCGCGCTGGCCACGCTGCGCGCTTTTGCCGTCATCACCGGCGGCCCAGGCACGGGCAAGACGACCACGGTGGTGCGCCTGCTGGCGCTGCTGCAGAGCCTGGCGCTGGGCGCGGACGGGCAGGGACGGCCGCTGCGCATCCGCCTGGCGGCGCCCACGGGCAAGGCGGCGGCGCGGCTGAACGCCTCGATCACGGCGGCGGTGTACGATCTGGCGCGACTGGACATCCCGCACGCTCAGGCTGTGCGCGAGCAGGTGCCGGTGCAGGTCAGCACGCTGCACCGCCTGCTGGGCCGCCAGCCCAACCGGCGGCGCTTCCGCCACCATGCGGGCGCGCCGCTGCCGCTGGACGTGCTGGTGGTGGACGAGGCCTCGATGGTCGATCTGGACCTGATGGCCGCGCTGGTCGATGCGCTGCCCGCCCACGCCCGCCTGATCCTGCTGGGCGACAGCGACCAGCTGGCCTCGGTCGATGCGGGCGCGGTGCTGGGCGAGCTGTGCGAGCGCGCCGCTGACGGGCACTACTGGCCCGCCACGCGCAAGGCCCTGGCTGCGCTGTGCGGCGACACATTGCCGGACGACTGCATTGACCCGGACGGCCAGGAGCTGGACCAGGCGGTGATCATGCTGCGCCACAGCCGCCGCTTTGTCGCAGACAGCGGCATCGGCCAGCTCGCCCGGGCCGTCAACCGCAGCGATGGCGCCGAGCTGTCCGCACTGCGCCGCCGCGCTCAGGCGGGCGAACTGCCTGATCTGGCCTTTGTGGCGTCCACCGACTGGGCCGCGCTGGTGCTGGAGGGCCGTGTCAGTGCCTCTGTCGCATCTGTCGCTGAGTCATCCCAGAGCAGCGGCCCCGTCGGCTACGCGAACTACCTGCGCCTGATGCACCAGGGCCAGCCCGGCCCGGGCGCCAGCCGCGCCGACCTGGACGCCTGGGCCGCCCGGGTGCTGGCCGCGCACAGCCAGTTCCAGCTGCTGTGCGCGCTGCGCGACGGCCCGTGGGGCGTGTCCGGGCTGAACCAGCGTGTGGCGCAGCTGCTGGGCCAGCAGGGCCTGATCGATCCGGCCACGCCCTGGTACGCGGGGCGCCCCGTGCTGGTCACCGCCAACGACGCCGCGCTGGGCCTGGTCAACGGCGATGTCGGCCTGACGCTGCGCTGCCCGGCGCAGGCGCTGGACCCCGCGCTGCCGCCCGGGCAGATGGTGCTGCGCGTGGCCTTCCCGGCCGCATCCAGCGGCGATGGCGCCGCCGTGCGCTGGATGCTGCCCGCGCGCCTGCCGCAGGCCGAGAGCGTTTACGCGCTGACGGTGCACAAATCCCAGGGCTCGGAGTTCACCCACACCGCGCTCGTCCTGCCCCCGGCGATGAACCCCGTCATGACCCGCGAGCTGCTTTACACCGGCATCACCCGCGCCCGCCGCTGGCTCAGCGTACTGGACACCGCGCCCGCCGGTCTGGACATCCTGGCCCAGGCCAGCCGCTTGCGCGTGCAGCGGGCGGGCGGCTTGCTGGCGGTAAGGTTGGGGGAGTGAGAAAGCAACCGGCTGTGCTCATGGAACGGGTTTAAAAATTGTCTGGTAAGGTTATAAATGCGAATTGATCAACTCCCGGAAGCGCTCGAAAAAATTGCGTTAAGCATTCAACTGGTAACCAGCAAAAAAATTGATTATGTAATTACTGATGCGGTTGAGGCGGATAAATTTCCTGATCAGATTGATCAAATCTTAGGTGATGACAGGAATGGTCTCTATGTTTTCTTTTCTCCGGTTGACGGGAAGATTCATTACGTGGGAATATCAAATGATGTTGTCAGCCGATTTTATAAGCATATTAGCGGCGGATTTTCTTGGGCAAGGAATGGAAATCCTGCAAAATTTCCTGATTGTTCATTGATTCGCGAGAGAGAGTGGCTCGACAGCGAGGTCCGAGAACTTTTCACGAATGCGAAATTTCAGGTTAAATTTGTTATCCCCACAGAAAAAGCAGTCAAAGAACTTCTGGAGAGTTATTTGATTTATTATGCATCGGATTCAGGCGGAAAAATCTCCATCAATGTGATGAAATGACATGAGCGATAGCCCGTTTGGAAAAAGCTTCAGCAACTTGCAGCGACGTGATGAAATGAACCGCACTCAATCCGGTGTGAGGGTTTGCTGTGCCTCCAGCCACGCAGCTCTTGAGGCATTACAGCGTGAAATCGAACGCGGTCTTGCCAGCGGTCCAAGCGTGGCGTGGAATGCAGCAGACCTCAAAGCCAAAGCGCGGGCTAGGCGTACTTCAGGGTCAATCAATCCATAGTTCGGTTAGATTCGCTCCCATGAACCACACCCTCACCCTCACCCTCGCCGATACGCCCGACGACGACATCCGCACGGCCATTCTTGCGCCGCTGGTCGCGCACAACGAGAGCCAGTCCGGGCCCAGCCACGGGCGGGCGTTGAGCGTCGAGGTGTGCGATGAATCAGGCGCGGTGACGGGCGGTCTGTGGGGCTACGCGTGCTTGTGTGAGCGGCCCGATGACCCGGTAGCCGATCCCCACCTTTTCAGGCGCAAAAGCTCACCGGCTCGCGTTCAGCGGAAAATCGATGATCAGGCTCCAGGGCGGCACGTCCGGGTGGATGACCACGGGCTGCAGCAGGTGGATGTGGCCGTCCCGGTCGACGAACTGGTCGGTGCGGCCCTGGCGGATGGCTTGCAGCGCCTCGGGCGGCAGTTCGGTGGCGCGCTGGCCCAGGCGTCTGTCGTCGGGGTGGGTGGCGTACACGCCGCCGTTGGAGACCAGCATCATCTGCCCGCCCATGGGCGGGACGACCTGCGCGATGCGGCGGCTTAGGCGGTCCAGCGGGTAGTCGGCGCTCACTGCCCCCTTGAACACGCCGTCCACGACGATGGGCGCGACCAGCGAGGCCATCAGCACCTGTTCGCCGTTGACGGGATAGAGATAAGGCTCGGTCAGCAGCACCTTGCCGGTTTTCTTCGGAATGTCGTACCAGTCGTTGGCACCGGGCGCGTCCTGGAAGACGATGGGCTCGGCGGTGAACTCGGTACTGCCCATGGCCTTGCGCGACCAGTAAGGCATGAAGCGGCCGGTGGCGTCGTAAAGCGGGGCCTGGCCTGCGAACTCGGCGTCGCGGCCGTCCAGCGCGTTGGGCTCGAAGGTGACAGCGCCACCGACAAAATCCGGCACGCTGGCCAGGGTGTCGCGCACCTGCGGGTTGAGTTCGTCGCGCGATGGCGGCGTGCCCCGGGCCAGCTGCCGGGAGAGGCTGTCGGCCAGGCGCGAGACCACGTCCAGGTGCAGGCTGATGCGCGCGCCCAGCGTGCTGGCGGTTTCACCCGCCTGGACCTGGCCCTGGGCGATGGCGGCGGTGTCAGCCGTGCCGCTGTGCGTCATGCTGGAGACGGCGGCGGCCACCACCAGGCCGAACGCCAGCAGCAGCGCAGTCACCATGGGAATGCGCGGGCTGGCGACGCCGGGGCCTTCGTCTGCGCTGTGGCTCACGGTGAGGGACGGGCTGATGTAGGTATGGGGCTGCGGCTCGATCTGGGGCGGTGGTGCAGGTTGCAGCAGCCGGGCCATGAACAGCGCTGCCGCGCCGGTTTCGGCCGCGGCGTCTTCAGGCTCTGACGTTCTGGGCTGGGACATGACGGGCCGTGAAGCGGGGGTGAAGGGGTGGAAATATCTCCCTCTTTTATCGGCAGCCGGGGGTGCTGACTTGAGCCCATATCCCCCTCAGACAGCGGCCTGGACCACCCACTGCACCTGATCGGCGCCGCGAAACTCGTCCAGCGCCAGCTGGTAAGCCAGCGCCACGGTGTCGGGCACCGGGTCGGTGTGGCCAAACCAGATGGCGTTGTAGATGCCCGCTGCCGCGCTGGCACCGCTGCTGCTGTCCAGAGCCCTCACGCGCAGGCGGGTGTGGCGCCCGCCAACCAGGCGCTGCTCCAGCACCTGAACGCGATCGCAGAAGACCGGGGCCTCGAAGCCCTGGCCCCAGACCGGATCGCGCAGCAGGCGGGCGGTCTGCGCGGTCTGCGCGCTGGCGGGCAGCGGGCCGTCGGTCAGCAGCGTGCGCTGCAGGGTTTCGGGCGTCAGCCAGGCGCGCGTCACCGCGGTGAACAGGCGCTCGAAAGCCGGGAAATCGCCCGCGCGCAGCGTGCAGCCGGCCGCCATGGCGTGGCCGCCAAAGCGCACCAGCAGGTCGGGCGCCTGCTTGCTGATCCAGTCCAGAGCATCGCGCAGGTGCAGCCCGGCGATCGAGCGCCCCGAGCCCTTGAGCAGCCCGTCCTGCCCCGGCGCAAACACGAAGACCGGCCGATGAAGCTGGTCCTTGAGCCGCCCGGCCACGATGCCGACCACGCCCTCGTGGAAGCTGTCGTCAAACAGCGCCAGACCTGCAGCGCTGGCGCCGTCCTGCCCATCGCCTTGGCCCTCGTGCAGCGCGCGCTGCGCCAGGCGCAGCACCTGGCTTTCGGCCAGATCGCGCATGTTCGATTCCACCCCCCGGCGCTCGCGGTTGATCTGGTCGAGCTGCTCGGCCAGACGCGTGGCCTCAGCCTCATTGGCGGTGGCCAGGCACTGGATGCCGATGCGCATGTCGGCCAGGCGCCCGGCGGCATTGATGCGCGGCCCCACCGCAAAGCCCAGATCGCTGGCACAGGCCCGCGCCGGATCGCGCCCGGCAGCGACAAACAGCGCGCGCACGCCGGGGCTGAGCCGCCCGCTGCGCATGCGCTGCAAGCCCTGCGCGACCAGGCGGCGGTTGTTGGCGTCCAGGCGGACCACATCCGCCACCGTGCCCAGCGCGACCAGGTCCAGCAGGTCGTCCAGACGCGGCTGGCCCTGCGGGTAATGCCCGCTGTCGCGCAGGGCGGCGCGCGTGGCCATCAGCACATAAAACATCACGCCGACCCCGGCCAGGTGCTTGCTGGCAAAGCCGCAGTCCGGCTGGTTGGGGTTGACCACGGCGTCGGCGTCAGGCAGCACAGGCTGGCCGTCGATGACTGCGGGCAGGTGGTGATCGGTGATCAGCACCTTCAGGCCGCGCTCGCGGGCGCAGCGCACGCCGTCCAGGCTGGCGATGCCGTTGTCCACCGTCAGCAGCAGGCGCGTGCCGGGCGGGATGAGATCGACGATGGTCGGCGTCAGGCCGTATCCGTGCACCTGACGGTCGGGCACGATGAAATCCAGCCGATCCGGCGCCAGACCCAGCAGCGCCAGGCCGCGCAGGGCGACGGCGCAGGCGCTGGCGCCATCGCAATCGTAATCGGCAACGATGGTGGTGGGCCACTGCTCGCGCACCGCCTGGGCCAGCAGGCGGCTTGCGGCGTCCATGCCGCGCAGCGTGCCGGGCGGCAGCAGGTGGGCCAGCGCGGGGTCCAGCTCCTGCGGGTCGCGCACGCCGCGCGCGGCATACAGGCGCGCCAGCAGCGGCGGCACGCCAGCCTGTTCCAGCGCGAAGGCGGCACGCGGCGGCACGTCGCGGGGGCGCAGCTTCAGGGCGGCGCTCATGCGACGTCGTCCAGGCGGGTCAGCACGGCGGCCAGCGCGCCGGGCTGGCTGCTGCGGGCGATGCGGCGCTGCTGCTGCCAGCGCGCCAGTACATTCCAGGCCGCAGCGGGCGGCGTGGGCCGCCAGGTGCGCCAGGCGCGCTGGCTGCACAGGGTCAGGGCGGTCAGGCCACCGCTGGCCACGCGGGCTTCAACCGCGCTCCAGGCCTGCGCCCAGGCGGCAATGTCGCCCGCCAGCGCGGCCCGCGCCAGGACATCGTCCAGTCGGGGTGGGTCTGCCGGGGCGCCAGTGCCCTGCGTCCACAGCGTGCCATCGCCGCTGCCGCTGAACCACAGGGTGTTGACGGGCGGCGAGCCCGCGCGCTCCAGCGCGTCGTGGGCGGGGTGGGTGTAGAGCAGCATCTGCGCCTCGGCCTGCAGGCGGCGCAGGCGGCGCAGCAGGGCGCGGGCGTCGTCGCCCAGATCGGCATCCTGGGGCAGCCAGGCCTGCACGTCCTGGCCCAGCACGCGGTCCAGCGCCGCCAGCGGCAGTTCGGCCAGCAGCGGGTGGCGCACATACCAGCGCCCGGCCTGGCCCCAGAGCAGCTCCAGCGGCGAGTCGCTGGCCTCATCGGCGAACAGCGGCGCCAGCGCCTCGAAGAGGCGGCGCGATACGGTCTCGTCCCAGGCCGGTGCCGCAGGCAGGGCCAGCACCGTGCTGCGCTGGCCCACCTGCCAGTGGCAGGGCGTCGCCAGCGCCCAGTGCGCAGCGTTGGCGGGGGTGACGGCCAGGCCGTCCTGCGCGGCCCAGTACGCGGCCATGGGCACACGGCCGTCGGGGCAGGGCGGGGCGCTGGTGCAAGCCTTGCGCGTCGCGGCCTGCGCCAGGGCGTGCTCGTGCGGCGGGTTCAGGCTGCGCAGCGGGTCCTCGCCGGGGGCGCTCAGGCGCGGCCCGGCGGTCCAGTCGGCCAGCAGACGATTCAGATGCGGTGTGGCGGGCAGGGCGGGAAGACGCGCTGGGGCTTCGTCAAAAGGCCAGGCCCAGGGGAGGATGAGATGCATGGCCCGCATTATCGCCAGGGTGAGGGGCGGCGTGCGCGGCGGGGGCGCGGGCTTCCAGGGTAGCATCGCGCCATGTCAAAAATCCCCTATGAATGGCTGATCGGCTGGCGCTACACCCGCGCCGGGCGGGCCTCGGGCCGCAACGGCTTTATCAGTTTTATTTCGCTGGTGTCGGTCATCGGTATTGCGCTGGGCGTGGCCGCACTGATTATCGTGCTGTCGGTGATGAACGGCTTCCAGAAGGAAGTCCGCGACCGCATGCTGGCCGTGGTGCCGCACGTCGAGATCCAGCAGGCCCAAGGCCAGGGCCTGACGCAGGCCGACCGCCTGACGCAGCTGGTGCGGCAGAACCCCGACGTGATCGGCACGGCGCCTTTTGTGTCCAGCCAGGTGCTGCTGGCGCGGGCCGACGCCATGCGCGGGGCGCTCCTGCGCGGCATCAACCCGGCGCAGGAGGCGCAGGTGTCCGACCTGGCGCGGCGCATTCCCAAAGAGCTGGCGACGCTGACGCCCGGCAGCTGGCACATCCTGCTGGGCCGCGAGCTGGCCGCCAGCCTGGACGCCCGCGTGGGCGATCAGGTGACGGTGCTGACGCCTTCGGGCCAGGTGACGCCGGCCGGGGTGGTGCCGCGCCTCAAGCAGATGACGGTGACGGGCATTCTGGACACCGGCCACTTTGAATATGACAGCGCGCTGGCCTGGATCGCCATCGACGACGCCCAGCGCCTGATGCGCCTGAGCGGCCCGGGCGGGCTGCAGTTGCGCCTGAAGCAGCCGCAGGACGCGCCGACGGCGGTGTGGCAGCTCAGCCGCAGCCTGCAGGGCCAGCTCAGCGACGAGCTGCGCATCAGCGACTGGACGCAGACCAACCGCCAGTGGTACGACGCCGTGCGCATCGAAAAGCGCATGATGGGCATCATCCTGACCCTGATCGTCGCCGTCGCCGCCTTCAACCTGGTCTCGACCCTGGTGATGACGGTGACCGACAAGCGCAGCGACATCGCCATCCTGCGCACCCTGGGCGCCAGCCCGCGCTCGGTGATGGGGATTTTTCTGGTCCAGGGCTCGCTGGCCGGCATCATGGGCACGCTGGGTGGCCTGCTGCTGGGGCTGGTGGTGGCCTTCAACATTGGCGCCATCGTCAATGCGCTGGAATCGCTCTTTCACGTCAGCTTCCTGCCCGCCAGCATCTACCTGATCAGCCACATGCCCAGCGATCCGCAGGCCGGCGACATCGTCCCCATCGTGCTGATTTCGCTGGCGCTGGCCTTCCTGGCCACGCTTTACCCGAGCTGGCAGGCCAGCCGCGTGCGTCCTGCGGAGGCCCTGCGCTATGAATGATTTCCACACAGACGCGGCCGTGACCGCCGCCCGCACAGGGCCGGTGCTGGTGGCCGAAGGCGTGGGCAAGGTGTTCCGCGACGTGGCGGGCGGCAGCGAGGGCCTGCGCGTGCTGGACCAGGTCTCGCTGCAGGTTCAGGCCGCGCAGACGCTGGCGATTGTGGGCAGTTCTGGCTCGGGCAAATCGACGCTTTTGCACGTGCTGGGCGGCCTGGACGAACCCAGCAGCGGCCGTGTGACGCTGATGGGCCGCGATTTCGCCACAATGTCGCTGGCCGAACAGGGCCGCTGGCGCAACCGCCACCTGGGCTTTGTCTACCAGTTCCACCACCTGCTGCCCGAGTTCACCGCGCTGGACAACGTGATGATGCCGCTGCGCATCGCCCGCATGGATCCGCAAGAAGCCGCCCAGCGCGCACTGGCCCTGCTGGACCGCGTGGGCCTGAAAGCGCGGGCGGAGCACCAGCCCGCGCAGCTCTCGGGTGGCGAGCGCCAGCGCGTGGCCATCGCCCGCGCCCTGGTGACGCAACCGGCCTGCGTGCTGGCCGACGAGCCCACCGGCAACCTGGACGCGCGCACCGCCGACAGCGTCTTTGCCCTGATGCTGGAGCTGGCCCGCGACCACGGCACGGCCTTTGTGCTGGTCACCCACGACACCGCCCTGGCGCAGCGCTGCGACCGCGCCCTGCGCCTGACGCTGGGCGTGCTGCAGGACGATGCAGCCGTCTGAGCGCGCGTCAGAGCCCGGCCCCGTGCGCTGGCTGGACAGCCACGCCCACCTGGACGCCGCCGAGTTCGACCCCGACCGCGCCGCCGTTCTGCAGCGCGCAGCGGCGGCGGGCGTGGCCGGGGTGCTGATTCCGGCGGTGCATCCCGGGCATTGGGATGATCTGGTCGCTGCTGCTTCGGCCCCGGTAAGCTATCCTGGCGCGCAGCCTATCCTTGCGCTGGCGCTGGGCGTCCACCCGATGTACGTGGATGAAGCCAGCGCGCCTGCGCTGGGCGTCCTGGCAGCACGCTGGACGGCGCAGACGCTGCCGCCCTGTGTCGTGGCGGTGGGCGAGTGCGGTCTGGATGGCTTTGTGCCCGCGCCCACGCTGGTGCAGCAGCAGCCGGTGCTGGAGCGCCAGATTCGTCTGGCCAAAGCCTGGTCGCTGCCGCTGGTGCTGCACAGCCGACACGCGGTGGACGCGGTCGCGGCCCTGCTGCGCCGGGCGCACTTTGGCGGTGGCGGCATTGCCCATGCGTTTGCGGGCAGCTGGCAGCAGGCCTGCGCACTGCTTGATCTGGGCCTGAAGCTGGGCCTGGGCGGCGCGATGACGCACGACCGCGCCCAGCGCCTGCAAGGCATCGCGCGGCGCTTGCCGCCAGACGCTTTCGTGCTGGAAACCGACGCGCCCGACATGGCGCCCGCCTGGCTGCGCACGCCCGGCCAGCCGCCCGCGCGCAACGACAGCAGCGAGCTGCCGCGCATCGCCGCGCTGCTGGCGCAGTGGCGCGGCGTGGCGCTGCCCGACCTGGCCGCGCAGGTCTGGGACAACACCCTGGCCGCGCTGCCCCGCAGCCGCGCGCTGTGGGGATCTTATTCAGAGAGGATGTGATGGCTTTTCGTGCCCCCTCGGGGTCGCCCCCCGAATTGGCCTGGCGCCAGCGCCGCGACACCCGATCCAAAAGTGGTTCTTCCGGGGGCCCTGCGCTGCCCGAAGTCAGCCTGTCGGAAATCAACGGCGTGCGTTATCTGCACCTGGGCACGCCCTGGGTGCAGGGCGCCATGCGCATCCGCCAGCCGCTGGTGCTCGAGCTGGAATACATCCAGCGCATGATGCTGTGGCTGCTGTGGCGCGATGATCTGGAGGCGCAGCTCGCCGCGCCAGAATCTGATCCGGTCACGTCCTCCAGCCCGGCAGCTGACCCCCCCGGCCACGCTCTGCTGGAGCCGCCGGGCACGCCCTGGCGCGTGGTCCAGCTGGGCCTGGGTGCGGGCGCCCTGACGCGCTTTGCCGCGCAGCGGCTGCAGGCACGCACGCTGGCTGTGGAGCTGAACCCGGCCGTGATCGCCGCCAACCGCCGCCACTTCGCGCTGCCGGAAGACGGCGCAACGCTGCGCGTGGTCCACGCCGATGCCGCCGCCTGGCTGGCTGCGGCGCCGCCGGCCAGCGTCGAGGCGCTGCAGGTTGATCTTTACGACCACGAGGCCGCTGCGCCGGTGCTGGACAGCTTCGAGTTCTACCGCGCCTGCCGCCGCGTGCTGGTGCCGGGTGGGGGGATGTGCGTCAACCTCTTCGGCCGCGACAGCGCCTTTGACCGCAGCATGACCCAGATGGCGCTGGCCTTTGGCCCTGAAAACCTGGGTCATCTGCCCCCGACTCTCGAGGGCAACACGGTGGCCTTTGCCTACAATGGTCTGGATCAGCCCCTGCCCTGGGACGCCGCCGTGATGCGCGACCGGGCCAGCCAGATCGAGGCCCTGCTGGGCCTGCCCGCGCCGCGCTGGGTGCGCGCCTGGCGGCCGTGGGAGGCGCCGCGCTGATCCGCCTCCCTTCTTTTCCACTTGTCTGAAGCCCGCCCCGCACCATGACCGATACCGCCACCGCCGCCCCAGCGCCGCCCGCCATGGGCTTCGAGCCGCGCGGGCGGCTGGACTGGACGCAGCTGCTGCGCTGGCTGGAAGAAGACGGCTGGCTGGACGCGAATCAGGCGCAGAACCTGGTGACGCGCCTGGCCGCCGCGCCCAGCCGCCAGCACGCGCTGGTGCGTCTGGGCCTGATGGGCTGGATTCACCCCGCCAGCGGCCGCGCGGTGGACGTGGACGCGCTGACCGAATGGCTGGCGGGGCGCACGGGCCTGCCTTTCCTGCGCATTGATCCGCTGAAGGTGGATGTCGGCCGCGTCGCCGAGGTGATGTCGGCCAGCTACGCCGTCAGCCGGGGCGTGCTGCCGGTGAAGGTCGATGCCAGCGACGTGACCATCGCCACCAGCGAGCCCTACGACCGCGACTGGGTGGGCGCGATCGAGCAGCACACGCGCCGCCGCGTGCATCTGGTGCTGTCCAGCCCGGTCGATATTGCGCGCTACACCACCGAGTTCTACGCCCTGGCCAAATCCATGCGCTCGGCCACGCGCAAGGCCGACGCGGTCAGCGGCATCAACAACTTCGAGCAGCTGGTCGAACTGGGTCGTGCCAGCCGCAAACTGGACGCCAACGACGAGGGCGTGGTCCAGGTGGTCGAGTGGCTGTGGCAGTACGCCTTCGAGCAGCGCGCCAGCGACATCCACCTGGAGCCGCGCCGGGAGATGGGCATCATCCGCTTTCGCATCGATGGCGTGCTGCACACCGTCTACCAGGTGCCGCTGTCGGTGATGGCGGCGATGACCTCGCGCATCAAGCTGCTGGGCCGCATGGACGTGGTCGAAAAGCGCCGTCCGCTCGATGGCCGCATCAAGACGCGCCAGCCCGATGGCCCCAGTGGCCCGGGCGGCGAGGTCGAAATGCGCCTCTCGACGCTGCCCACGGCCTTCGGCGAGAAAATGGTCATGCGCATTTTCGACCCGGAAACCACGCGCAAGAGCATCGCCTCGCTGGGATTTGGCGGGCGCGAGGAAGCGCGCTGGCGCGATCTGATCTCGCGCCACCACGGCATCATCCTGGTCACCGGCCCGACGGGTTCGGGCAAAACCAGCACGCTGTATGCCACGCTGCGCGCGCTGGCCACCGACGAGGTCAACGTCAGCACGCTGGAAGACCCCATCGAGATGGTCGTCTCCAGCTTCAACCAGACGCAGGTGCAGCCTGCGCTGGATCTGGGCTTTGCCGAAGGGCTGCGGGCGCTGCTGCGCCAGGATCCGGACATCATCATGGTGGGCGAGATCCGCGATCTGGAAACCGCCGAAATGGCGATCCAGTCGGCGCTCACCGGCCACCTGGTGTTCTCGACCCTGCACACCAACGACGCGCCCTCGGCGCTGACGCGGCTGTCCGACCTGGGCGTGCCGCACTACCTGATCCAGGCGGCAGTGATCGGCGTGCTGGCCCAGCGCCTGGTGCGCACCTTGTGTCCGCACTGCAAACAGCCCGACGACAGCGTCACGTCTGAAACGCTGGCGCCGCTGGTCCGCCCCTGGACCTGGAAGGGTGACATTGCCGCCTGCAAACCCGTCGGCTGCCTGGAATGCCGCCAGACCGGCTACAAAGGCCGCGTCGGTCTCTACGAGCTGCTGTCGATTGGCGAGCCCGAAAAGGCCAGCATCCAGCGCGAACTCGACATCACCGCGCTGCGCCGCACCGCCGCCAAAGGCGGCATGCAGACCCTGCGCCTGGCCGGCTGCCACAAGGTCGCCCAGGGGCAGACCACGCTGGAAGAGGTGCTGAGATGCACGCCGGGGTGGGAGGGCTAGGCGCAGAGCCTCAGCCCAGCTCAGGCAGCGGAATGTTCTGCAGCAGCGGGGGGTGGCGCTGGCGGCTTTGGGTGCGGGTCACGCGCACGCGGTTGCGCCCGGCGGTTTTGGCGCGGTACAGGGCCTCGTCGGCGTAGCGGATGATGTCGGCCCAGGCCTCGTTCTTGCCGCCGGCGACGCCAAAGCTGGCGGTCACGCGCAGCGCCTGACCGTCGCTGGTGACGATGGTCTGGTTCTGCACCGCGCGGCGCAGCTTGCGCGCCACGATGGCTGCTTCGGCCAGGCTGTTGCCCTGGATGAGCACGGCAAATTCTTCGCCGCCAAAGCGCGCCACGCAGTCGTTGTCGCGCACCGTGCGGCGCATCAGCGCCGCCACTTCGCGCAGCACCTGGTCGCCCACCGGGTGGCCGTAGCGGTCGTTGATGGCCTTGAAGTGGTCGATGTCGACCAGGATCAGGTGGGGCACGTCGCTGCTGCGCACGCTCAGCGAAGCCTTGAAACCCAGCTCGTCCAGGTTGCGCCGGTTGACCAGGCCCGTCAGGCCGTCGGTGATGGCCAGTTTTTCGAACTGCCGCGTCAGCGTGGACCACTCGGCCAGCTTGCCCGCCACCGCGTCGATGGCGGCGTAGAGCCGCTGCAGCTCGCGCACCTGGCCCTGAATGGGCATGGGCTGGCTGGGCAGCTGGTTTTCCGACAGGTCGATGATGACTTTGGCGCCGTGCAGCAGCGGCTGGACCACACGCCGCCGCATGACGATCAGCAGCACCGACATCGATCCCACCAGCAGCGTGGCGATGAGTGCGGTGGCCAGCAGCTCGATCAGCGCCTGGTCCTGGCGGTGATTGAATTTGTCCACTACGGCGGCCAGATTCTGATTGCGCAGTGTTTCCAGCGGTTTCATGGCGGCCACATACTGCGCCGTGAAGGATTCGGCATCCAGCGCCATCGCGCTCAGTTCTCCGCCATCCCGCAGCTGGCGCTCGACCAGCGCCAGGCCCTGCACCATATACACCTGCCGCGCAATTTCATAATGCTGCGCCAGAGACAGGTTGCGGTCGGCCGAACCGCCAATATCGCCGACATAAGCGGGCAGAAGCGTCCACAGCGTCTGGATGCGCGCCATGGTTTCGCGGCTGTTGATCTGATTCTCCAGCGGCATGTTTTCTTTCATGCTGATCGGGGCAATCAGATAAGATCCTAAACGCCCGGCATATTCGCGCAGGCCACTCAGCGTCATATTGCGGATGGCCACTGAAGCAATCGCCGGATCGCTCTGGATCATATGACGGCTCTGCCACAGCACGACGCGCTGGTAATTGTCCCAGGCCAGAAACATGGCGTTGATGGCCATCTGCACGTCGCGGTAAGCCAGCTGCTCGCGGGGCCGCAGCGACGCGGCCAGAACGCGCCGCCGCCCCTGGTCAAGCTGCTCGGTGACGCGGTCCAGCAGATCGCGCGGCAGGGTGCGCGTCAGGCTGGCGGTTTTCAAAGCGGCATCGGTGCGCGCCTGCGCGTTGTGCCACTTCAGCAGCAGCGATTCGTAGCGCGAGGGCTCGGCGGTCATCAGCACATTGGCGGGCCCGCGCTCGGCCGAAATCGCATTGGCGGCCTCCAGGATCGCTGCAAACTGGCGCACCTGGGTCGCGTTGTTGCGGGCCAGATCATAGGTCTGGCCGGTTTTGGCGACCCCTCCTGCAGCCAGCAGCAGGGTGCACAGCACGGCGACCAGGCCAAAAGGCCACAGCACCTGATGCAGACTTTTGCTGCTGAGCGGGGGAGAAACAGACTTCATGATGTGTGGGACAGCGCAGCTCGGGCGAACCGGGCCTCCCGTTCTGGCCTCTGAAATAATCCTTCTAAATTAACCCGATCTCTGGCGGCGCATGTGCGGGTAAAGCGGGTTTTAGTCCGGCCATTAGCCCGGATGGTTTTTGTGCAATTTGTCACGATACCCGGCGCAAGGGCCTCAAGTGGCCCTAAATAATGCGCTTTTCCGGATTTGCCCGGTGGCGCAGACTGCCTAGACTCCAGACAGACCCATTCTGGAGAGATAACCATGCGCATGACCCCGAAGGCCATTCAGATCTGTCGTCCCGTTGCTGTCTGTCTGACCCTGGGCGCCAGCAGCCCGCTGCTGCTGGCCCAGTCGGTGCCGGACGCCGGCTCGCTGACCCAGCAGACCGAGCGGGACCGCCAGCCCGCCGCTCCTGCCCGCGTGGCGCCGGCCGCGCCGCAGCCGCAGGCCCAGCCTTCCGTTTCGGGCGAGCTGCCCGCGCAGGTCACCGTCAAGGCCTTCCAGTTCACGGGCAACACGCTGCTGCCGGCCGAACTGCTGCAGGAGCGCGTGCGCCCCTGGGTGGGCCAGACCCTGGATCTGGAGGGACTGAAAGCCGTGACCGCCGCCGTCAGCGACGCCTACCGCGAAGGCGGCTGGGTGGTGCGCGTGCTGCTGCCCGCGCAGGACATCACCGGCGGCACCGTGACGCTGCAGGTGGTCGAGGCCCAGGTGGGGCAGCTGCGTCTGCAGGGCGAATCGCGCGCCTCGGCGCAGCAGGTCGAGCAGACCGTGCGCCGCGCCGGGGTCGTTCCCGGCCAGCCCCTGAACGCCGGGGCGCTGGACCGTGGCCTGCGCATCGCCAGCGATCTGGCCGGTGTCGCGGTCAGCGGCGTGCTGGGCGCGGGCGAGAAACCCGGCCAGACCGACGTGACCCTGCGCATGACGCCCGAGCCGCTGCTGTATGGCAGTGTGGGCGTGGACAACCAGGGCACGCGCTCGACCGGACCGCTGCGCCTGCAGGCCCAGGTCGGTCTGGCCAGCCCGCTGGGCCGTGGCGAGACCTTCAGCCTGCGCCTGCTGCACGCCGAAGGGCTGAACTACTTCAGCGGCGCGGCGCAGTTTCCGCTGGGCACGGACGGCCTGCGCCTGGGCGCCAACCTGTCCTGGCTGGGCTACCGCCTGATCACGCCGGAGTTCGCCAGCCTGGCCGCCAGCGGCAGCTCGCGCAGCGCGGGCCTGAACCTGGTTTACCCGCTGCTGCGCTCGGCCCGCAGCAATGTCTATCTGCAGGGCGGTTTCGAGCGTCGCAACTACGACAACACGGCCAACGGCAACAGCACGGGCTATGGCGTCAATGCCGCCAGCGTGGGCCTGAGTGGCGACCGTGTCGTGGACGCAGGCAGCGGCGGCATCACCAGCTGGAGCGCCACCCTGGTTTCGGCCGACGTGCAGCGCGAAGCCACATCGGGCGTTGCCGGGCGCTCGACCAAGCTGCGCTACGACATCAGCCACCAGCAGAATCTGGGCGGCAGCTTCTCGCTTTACGGCAGCCTGCGCGGCCAGTGGGCCGACAGCGCGCAGGATTCGTCCGAGCGCTTTTATGCGGGCGGCCCGCAGGGCGTTCGTGCTTACCCCAGCGGCGAAGGCGGCGGCAAAGATGGCCAGCTCCTGCAGCTGGAAGCGCGCGCAGCGCTGCCCTGGAACCTGACGGCCTCGGTCTTTTACGACCGCGCCCTGCTCAACCGCGATCCCAGCGACAGCCCGACGGGCGGTAGCGCCACGTATCAGGGTGCCGGGGTGGGCCTGACCTGGTACGGTCCCAAAGGGATCAGCGCCACCGCCACCTGGGCGCGCCGCGTCGGCAGCAACCCGCTGCCTGCGCTGGACGGCCGCGACCAGGACGGGACGCTGCGCAAGAGCCGGGTCTGGCTGTCGCTGAATGCCGCGTTCTGACGGTTAATCCGGCGCTTCATGGCCGTTTAAGCGGCCGACCCGTCTTCCAGACGGGATCGCCGGGTCAAACGAAATTCGGGTACCCGGCATCTCTGGTGGATGCCGGGTATTTTTTATGCGTGACTCGAGGAAATAAGGCACTGGGCCGCGTACTCCCGTGCCAAACCACTGATGAATAAAACCTACCGCACCGTCTGGAATGAATCCACCCAAAGCTGGGTTGCGGTTCAGGAATGCGCTCGCGGTCGGGGGAAAACCCGCTCCAGCCGCACGCTGGATTTGCGCAGCCTGATCCTCGGCAGCCTGCTGGCGCCCGCCGCCGGTTTTGCGCAAAGTCTGCCGCCCCCCGCGCCCACGCAGCTGCCCACGGGCGGCCAGGTCGCCGCAGGCCAGGCCAGCATCGCGCAGCAGCGCGCGGCCATGACCATAGCCCAGGCCAGCCAGCGCGCCGTGATCGACTGGCAGGGCTTTGATGTCGGTCGCGATGCGACGGTCAACTTCCAGCAGCCCAGCGCCAGCGCGGTCACCTTGAACCGCGTGCAAGGTGTTGATCCCAGCCAGATTTACGGCCAGATTAAAGCCAACGGACAGGTCTACCTGAGCAACCCGGCGGGCGTTTACTTTTCGCCGACCGCGAGTGTGAATGTCGGCGGCATTGTGGCCACGACGCGCACAGCGGATTCCGACGCTTTCATGGCGGGCAAAGACCCGTTCGCTGGCCGCGCGGACGGGGCAAATGGCGGCGCAGTCGTCAACGAAGGCCAGATCGTGGCTCCGGCAGGCAGCATCACGCTGCAGGGCGACAGCGTGGTCAACACCGGTACGCTGGACGCCAGCAGCCTGGTGAACAAAGGCGGCAAGATTGTTCTTGAAGCCGATCATATTGCCCTGAAAGCAGGCAGCCAGATCAAAGCCGATGGCGCCTCGGGCGGAGGCACCGTGTATGTGGGCGGCGGCTGGCAGGGCGCGGGCGAGATGCGCCAGGCCAGCAGCGTCGATATGGACAAAGGTGCCAGCATCAGCGCCAACGCCACGCAAAACGGCGATGGCGGCGAGGTGGTGCTGTGGAGCGATGTGCACAAGGCGGGCGGGAAAACCATTGCTCAAGGAAATGTGCAGGCCAAAGCGGCGGGCGCGGGTCAAGGCGGGCGTATTGAAACCTCCGGTCACGACGTTGATTTTTCCGGCTTCCGCGCCGAAACCCGGTCTGAACAGGGTTCCGGCGGGGAATGGCTGATCGACCCGGTCAATATCACCATCGACGGAACCCGCGCTGGCGATATCGCCAGCAATCTGTCCAGCAACGGCACGGTGACCGTGACCACAGCGGGTGCGGGTACGGATGCGGGCGATCTGACCGTCGCCAAGAAGGCTGACATTACCTACAGCGGCAGCAATGCAGCTACGCTGAATCTCACCGCTGACAGCAACGTCATAATCAGTTCAAATATTGTCAGCACGGGTGGTGCTCTAAATATTAATGTGAATGCCAATAAAGGCATCACTCAGTCTGAAGAAGCTAAGGTTTTAACCCGGGGCGGATCTGTCAACTACATCAGCAATGCCAGTAGTAATGGCACTGCCGACGTGCCTGATGGATTCATCCGGATGAATGCGAATAGCCTCATTGATAGTGGTGGGGGCAATGTGCTTTTTAGTGGCGCAAAGGATCCAGCAGCATATTATGCCTATCGGAGAGGGGGCGGGACAGGCAGTGATGATGTAGCGGCCAATGCTGTAGGCGCTATTGTTCTGGCGAACGCGGATATACGTGCAGGCACGGGTAACGTAACCCTTCGAGGCTATATTCACCCAACAGGCGGTACAGGATTTCTGAACAACGGCGTGACTTTGCTCAGCGATTCGGGCAATCATGGCGTGAGCGGCAAAGATATTCTTATTAATTCGCTGTCTGATACGCAAAATGGCAGCACGGCGATTACCAGAAACCGAGGCACTTTTATTGGTGCTCGTGGCAGCGCGACGCAATCTGTTCAAGCGGTTGGCAATTTGACAATATTTGGTACTGGATCATCGTTTATAGGATCGTTTAACCACGGTATTGAAATCAGCCAGGCTGCGCTTCAAGCGGGTGGCGCTATTAGCCTGAGTGGTGTTGCCAAGAATTATAATAACAACTATGGCATTTATATATCCAGCCCAGAGGGAAAACCCTCCACGCTTACATCAGGCACTGGAATGTCCTTGAAAGGTCAATTCCCTGCTGTCCTCGCAGGCATGCAAGATAATTCAGCCATTAAAATTGAATCGGCAAATATCACAAATACCACCAGCGGTAAAATTCAGTTTATTGGTGCATTTCCCGGTGCGGCAAATAATGTTAAATCCATCTGGTTATCGCCTGGCGATGGTCAAGAGGTTAATATTTCAAACCTTGCGCCAAACCCGGCAACCTCGGGCATAGATTTAATTGCTGGCGTGGAAGCTCCACCAAATGCAATTACCACCGGTTCAAATACCAGCGGCATCCGCATGGATGGAGCAGGTCGCATAAAAATTCAAACCGATAATGGTGGGCCGATTTTGCTGACCTCAACACTCAATGGGGGCGGCGCGACTTCCGTGCCAGTATCCATTGATTCGACACTTGCCTCCGTTGTTATCGGTGATGCCGATAGCGGCAATATTACTATTGCGGGGAAAAATTATAATGCCGGTGGTAATGATATTAATATAAAGAGGGCTGATATCGGAGGCGCTGGTTATTCGGGGAAAATCACTATAACGGCAGATAATTTTGATTTTTCTAATGCTGTATCGCTGCGCTCAACGGGTTTTTTGGAAATACTTCCATTCAATGCTGGTGTAAGCTGGAATTTGCAAGGCTGGGGTGCTACTGGTGGTTTTAATTTTGCGGGTGGAAATATTAATGGTAGTAATGCCGTAGTCGAGGATGGATTTGGCCGAATCAGCTTTGGTCGTTCAGATGGTACTGGAGCGCTGAATGTAAACGGTGCAGTCAATTTTCTAGACCCGGTGCAGTTGCTGGCTGGGTCTGGCAATATCGGGCTGAATGGCGCCTTGAGTATGAATGGCAACGCGCTTCGCCTGACTACAAGCGGAACAGTCACCCAAGCGGTTGCGCAGAATCTGCCAAAGCTTATTTTGGAGGGTGGCGGTACGTTTAATCTGAATGATGTGGGCAACGATCTTGGGACTGTTGCGGCGACTGGGGTGAGAAATACCACTTTGCGCGACAGCAACGGTCTGACGATTGGCGAAGTGACAGATGCACTGGGAACTGTTACCGGCCTCAGCAGTTCAGGCATCGTTGATATTGCGACGCAAGCAGGCAATCTGGTTCTGGATAGATCAGTAGGCACAAGCAATACCACTGCGACTGCGCTTACTCTGAATGCTGGCCTGGGCAGCGCTGCGGGGGCGGCTTCCGGGGGTGATCTGGTGATTAACCCGGGTGCTTCGGTCACTGTGGGGACAGGTGGAACGGCCACGCTGTATACCGGCAGCCTGGCGGGTAGCTCCAGCGCTGCGTCTTTGGTGGCAGGCAAAGGGGTCGGCCGGTTTCGTTATGGCAGCGATGAGGCTGGCAAGAATTTCAGCACAGCCCTGTCGTCTGGCCTGAACCTGGTTTATCGCGAACGCCCGACGGCCACATGGGCAGTAAATTCTAGCCATATTATCTATGGCACGACCTTTGCCCCGACCGGCAGCTGGAGCGGAGTTGTCAATGGGGATATTGCCAGCGTGCCGGCAATCATCAGTGGCGGAACCAAATCCACCACCGGATTTTATTCAGCGGGCAGCCATAATCTAACGGCGTCCGGTGGCGGTACCGGTCTGGCTGGGCTGGGTTATGCGCTGGCTTATACACCGGGCACTTTGACCGTCGCGCAAAAAGCGCTGACGGTCAGTGGCATTACGGCCGCCGCCAAACCCTACGATGGCAATACCACCGCCACGGTCAGCACAGCGGCTGCGCAGCGCTTTGGCCTGGTGGTCGGGGACGTGGTCACCGTGTCTGCGACAGGCGATTTTGACAGCAAGAATGTGGGCGCGAACCGGGTCGTAGCGCTGACCAGCACCTATGGCGGTGCGGACCGGGGCAATTACCTCATCACCGATCAGGGCAGCACCACGGCCAGCATCACGCCAAAAACGCTGACTGTGACGGGCGTGGCTGCCGCCAGCAAAACCTACGATGGCAGCGCCACCGCGACGCTGACCAGCGCAGGCGGCGTCAGCACAGGCGTGGCCAGCGAGACCTTGGGTCTGAGCAACACCGGCGCCACCTTCGCCACGAAAGACGCGGGCAACGGCAAGACTGTGACTGTGAATGGTCTGGCGCTGCAGGATGGCGCCAACGGCGGCCTGGCCAGCAACTACACGCTGGCCAGCGCACCGGCCACCACCACGGCGAACATTACGCCCAAAGCACTCTCCGCCAGCTTGACCGGCGCCACCAGCAAGATCTACGACGGCAGCACAGCGGCCAGCCTGGGCGCCAGCAACTTCAGCCTGAGCGGATTTGTGGGCAGCGAGGGCGCTACGGTCAGCCAGACCACAGGCCGCTACTTGGACGCCAACGCAGGCAGCGGCAAGACAGTGAGCGCGACTCTGGCGGCTGGCGACTTCAGCGCCAGCGGCGCAACGCTGCTGAGCAACTATGCGCTGCCCACCAGCGCCGAAGGCGGCATCGGGAGCATTACGCCCAAAGCGCTGACCGCCAGCCTGACCGGCACTACTAGCAAAACTTTCGACGGCAGCACAGCCGCCAGCCTGGGCGCCAGCAACTTCAGCCTGTTCGGATTTGTGGGCAGCGAAGGCGCTACGGTCAGCCAGACGGCAGGCCGCTACTTGGACGCCAACGCAGGCAGCGCCAAGACGGTGAGTGCGACGCTGTCTGCTGGCGACTTCATCGCCAGCGGTGCGACGCTGCTGAGCAACTACACGCTGCCCACCAGCGCCGAGGGCAGCATCGGCAGCATTACGCCAAAAGCGCTGACCGCCAGCTTGACCGGCGCCACCCGCAAAACCTACGATGGCAGCACAGCCGCCAGCCTGGGCGCCAGCAACTTCAGCTTGAGCGGCTTTGTGGACAGTGAAGGCGCCAGCGTCAGCCAGACGGCAGGCCGCTACCTAGACGCCAACGCAGGTATCAGCAAAGCGGTGAGCGCGACGCTGTCTGCAGGCGACTTCAGCGCCAGCGGCGCGACGCTGCTGAGCAACTATTCGCTGCCCACCAGCGCCCAGGGCCCCATCGGGAGCATCGCGCGCAAGGCCGTTGCCATCACCGGCGTGGCCGCCGCCGACAAAACCTACGACGGCAGCACCACCGCGACACTGACCCGCGCGGGCAGCGTCAGCACGGGGGTGGGGGACGAAACGCTGGTCGTCACGGCAGACGCAGCAAGCGCCCACTTCAGCAGCAAGGACGTGGCCGCCGACAAGACCGTGACGGTGACTGGCCTGGCGCTGCAGGACGGCAGCGGTGGCGGCCTGGCCAGCAACTACGCCCTGTCGGATTCAGCGGTGACGACCACCGCCAGCATCACGCCCAAGGCGGTCACGGTCAGTGGCATCAGCGCTGCCGACAGGGTTTACGACCGCACGACAGACGCCACGGTGGACGCCAGCCGCGCGGTCATCGAGGGCCTGGTGGGCGGCGACCAGGTGCAGGTGGCCGCCACAGGCCGCTTCAGCGACAAAAACGTGGGCGCTGACAAAACGGTCCGGCTGGAGAGCAGTTACAGCGGCGGCGACAGGGGCAATTACACCATCGCTGACCAGGCCAGCACCACGGCCAGCATCACGCCCCGGGCGGCCCGCGTCAGCGGCATCACCGCCAGCGACAAGGCCTACGACGGCACTGTGACCGCCTCGGTCAGTACGTCGCAGGCGGCGGTGTCGGGTCTTCTGGACGGCGATCAGGTCCACGTCACCGCCAGCGGCCGTTTTGCTGACAAGGATGCGGGCACGCACGCGGTCGCCCTGACCGTCAGCCACCAGGGCAGCGATGCGGCCAACTACAGCTACAGCGATCAGGCCAGTGCCACGGCGACCATCACGCCCCGGGCGCTGACGGTCAGCGGGGCCACGGCGGCCGACAGGATTTACGACGGCACCACCGCCACTGAGGTGACGGACGCGGGCCGCGTCAGCACCGGCGTCGGCAGCGAGACGCTGGGCATTTCGGCCGCGACGGCCACGGCCGACTTTGACACCGCCGATGCCGGCCAGAACAAATCCGTCACCCTGCGCGGCCTGGCGCTGCAGGATGGCAGCAACGGGGGCCTGGCCCGCAACTACACGCTGGGCAGCGCACCGGTGACGGCCACGGCCAGCATCGGGCGACGCACGGTCATGCTGACCGGCGTCGCCGTTGACAGCAAAACCTACGACGGCACAACCAGCGCTACGGTCAGCCAGCCTGGCACGCTCAGCAACGTGGTGCCGGGCGAAAGCCTGGGGGTGGCCCGGGGACTGGTGCAGTTCGCCGACCCGGATGTTGCACAGGGCAAGCCGCTGAAGCTCAGCGGCTACACCCTGCAGGACAGCGCGACGGCGAAGGCCAGCAACTACACACTCAGCCCCGATCTGCCCAGCACCACGGCCGACATCACTCCGGCCGAGATCCGGGTCTACGCCAATGCGGACCAGAAGTTCTACACGCAGCCCGACGCCGAGAACTTTGCGGGCTTCAGCCTGACCGGTTTTGTGCACGGCGAAACGGCCGACAGCGCCAGCGTCACCGGCAGCGCCCTCGTAACGCGCAGCAATGCGGGCACCGAAGATGCGGGCGTTTACCCCGGCGTCTTGCGGCCCGACGTGGGCGCCTTGCGCGCCCCCAATTACCGCTTCACCGCCGTCAATGGCAACTACACCATCACCCCGGCCGACCGGCTGGCGGTGCGCTTTGGCGCCAGCTCCAGCCTGTACGGCGACGCGCCCGGCTACGGCACGCCCACGGCGGCCTACCTGTCCAGCGGCAGCCAGACCATCACCCAAGTCGCCGTGGCCGATGGGCCGGACGGCAGCTACACCCTGACCGACGTCAATGGCCGCACCGTGAACCTGACGCTGGCGCTGAAGGACGGGGATGCCGCTGCTGCCGTGTCGGGCAGTGGCGCGATCCGGGCGGGCCATTACGATCTGGCGGCGGGCGCCGGAACCACGCCGGTGGGCGGCAATTTCCTGGGGCTGGATGTGGTCGGCAGCACCACCATCACCCCGCGCGGGCTGGCGCTGGACATCACTTCGCCCGTCAGCAAGGTGTACGACGGCACCACGGAGGTCCGCGACCTGGCCATCGGGATGACGGGCCGTCGGCCTGCGGACGCGGTCAGCATCAGCGGTCAGGGCGAGTTCAGCCAGCGTAATGTGGGCAGCAATATCGCCTACACCGTGGGCAACCTGCGGCTGGATGGCGCCGACGCCGCCAACTATTTCCTGGGCGATACCCGCCAGCTCAGCGGCACGGCCCGCATCACGCCCCGGGTCATCACCCTGACCGCGCCCAGTGTCAGCCGGGTGTACGACGGCGGCACCGGCTACACGGCCAGCGCGGCCGAGCTGGCGGCGCTGGCAACCCATCTGGTCAAGGGCGACGGGCTGGCGCAGGTGACGCTGGCTTTCGACAGCAAAAACGTCGGCAGCGGCAAGACGCTGACCCTCAGCAAGGCGGTCATCGACGATGGCAATGGCGGCAAGAACTACGACGTCACGCTGAAAGAAAACACCACCAGCCGCATCACCCGTCTGGACAGCGTCACCTGGGTGGGCGCGCCCAACGCGGACCCGCTGGGCAACTGGTTCGATCCGGCCAACTGGGCGGGCGGGGCGGTGCCCGATCTGGCCAACGTGGCCCATGTGGTGATCCCGGCCGGGGTGACGGTCCGTATTGATCCGCTGGGCGCCAAAGGCGGTGCGGTGGCTGACCAGCCGGTGCAGGTCGATGGCATCGGCAGCGGTCTGGCCAGTCTGACGCTGGCCGGGGGCGATCTGCAGGTGGGCGCCGACGGCCTGAGGCTGGACGCCCTGACCCAAAGCGGCGGCGCCCTGGCCGTGGCCGGGCCCAGCCAGTTCGTCACGGCCCGCGTTTCGGGCGGCACCGCCAGCCTGACCGGCGATATGTCGGTCAGCCAGGAATGGCGCCAGACCGGCGGCGCTGTCGCGCTGGAACGCGCCTTCATTGGCGGCAACCTGACCCAATTGGGCGGCACGCTGGGGGTGAAGCGCTCGCTGGTGGCGAACGAGATCCGGCTGCGGGGCGGCGATCTGAGCGTGGAGGGCGATCTGGATGCGACCGGCGTCACCCTGAACACCACCGAAGGCCAGCCCGCGCCCAGGCTGGGCGTCAAGGGCGAAGCCAGCGCAGGCTTTATGGCGATCGAAGGTGGCGATGCCACGCTGGGCTCGGCCCGCTTGGGTGAACTGCTGATCAGCGAGGGCAGCCTGACAACCTCTGGCACCCTGCAGGCCGATTCGGTGACCAGCTCTGGCGGCAGCATGGACGTGGGCGGTGACGCCCGCTTGGGCGATCTCACCGTCAAGGGGGCTGACAGTGCGCTCACCTGGCGCAAGACGCTGAAGGCCGACGAGGTTCTGGTGAAGAGCGGCGAGCTGACCGCGCTCGGCGCCAGCACGCTGGGCACCGCGACGCTGGAGGGCGGCACCAGCCAGTTTGCGGCGCTGGATGTGAAAAGCCTGAGCCAGACGGGCGGCAGCGCGACGGTGTCTGGCGCCCTGACCGGCGGCAGCGTGGCGGTCAGCGGCGGCAGCCTGACGGCCCAGGGGGCGGCGAAGCTGGACAGCGTCGCGCTGAGCGGCGGAAGCAGCGCTTTCGACCAGGCCCTGGAGGCGACCTCGCTGGATGTGTCGGGTGACGCCACGACGCTCACCGCCGCTGGCCCGACCACGGTGGACACCGTCACGCTGGCGGGTGGCGCCAGCGCGCTGAACGATCTGACCGTCACCGGCACGCTCACGCAGAGCGCTGGCGCGCTCGACGCCTCGGGCACAACCACCCTGAAGCGCGCGCGGGTAACGGGCGGCACAGCCAGCTTTGCCGGGCCGCTGAACCTGGCGGGCGATTATGTGCAGCAGGGGGGCACAAGCACGGCGGCGGGAGCAGTGCAGGGCGGCAATCTCCGGCTGGAAGGCGGCCGCTTCAGCGCCACTGGCGCGGATGCGCCCGTGCGGCTGACTCAGCTCGCGCAGACGGGGGGTCAGCTCGATACGGCGGGCCAGCTGGACACGAACGAGCTGTATCAGTACGGCGGCATGGCCGACGTGGCCTCGCTGAAGTCGGATCAGGCCAGCTTTCTGGGCGGCGTGAGCACGGTGCGCGGTGCGCTGGATGTCGCGCAGGTGTCAGTCGGCCCCGGCGCTGCGCTGGCGGTGCAGGGCGATGCCACGGTCGGCACGCTGGACCAGACTGGGGGCCAGACGGATTTCGCCCAAAAGCTGACGGCGGACACGGCTGATATCAGCGGCGGTACCCTGGGCACTGGCGGTCCGCTGTCGGTGACGGGCCGACTGCTGCTCAGCGGCCCGGATTCTGTGCTGCAAAGCGGCGGCCCGGCGACAGTGAACTCGCTGGTGCTGGCCGACGGCGTGGCCAACTTTGGCCAGGGTCTGGCGGTTGAAGGCACGCTGCGCCAGTCCTCGGGCGCGCTGGGCGTGACGGGCGATCTGTCCGCCAGCCGCCTTGCCCAGGTCGGCGGTGCCCTGACCGCCACCGGAACCACACGGGCCGGTGCCGCCAGCCTGGGCGGAACCAACTCGCTGAAAGATCTGCAGGCCGACAGCATCGCCATCAATGGTGGATCGACCACCCTGAGCGGCGACTTGACCGGAGGCGACATCACCCAGTCCGGCGGTACGCTCGGCGTCGGCGGTGATCTGGCGGTGGGCGACGCCAAGACCCTGAGCCAGACGGGCGGCACCGCGACGGTGGGCGGCACTTTGACGGGCGGTAGCGTCAATCTCAGCGGCGGCAGCCTGAAGGTGGACAAGGCGACTGCCGTTGACGGGCTGACGGTGGCTGAAAACGGCGCACTCGATGCGGCCGGCCCGCTGAACGCCAACACGCTCACCCAATCCGGCGGCACCCTCACCGCGACGGACGTCGCGGTATCCGGCCCGCTCACGCAAACCGGCGGCGCCCTGACCGCAACGGGCACGACAACCGCCAAGACCGTCGAGCTGGCCGGGACCAACGCGCTGAACAATCTGAGTGCGACTGACAGCATCTCAATCAGCGGTGGATCGACTGCGCTCAGTGGCGACTTGACCGGCGGCGACCTCACCATCTCCGACGGCAGCCTGGGCGTGGCTGGCGCGACGAAGGCGGTTTCGCTCACCCAATCCGGCGGCACCATCACCGCGACGGACGTGGCCGTTTCCGGCCCTATCACCCAAACTGGCGGCGCCCTGACCGCCACGGGCACGACGACCGCAAAGACCGTCGAGCTGGCCGGGACGAACGCGCTGAACAATCTGAGCGCGACAGACAGCATCGCGATCAAAGGCGGATCGACTGCGCTCAGCGGGGATCTGACGGGTGGTGACCTGACTTTGAACGGCAACGGCGCGCTCGATGTGAAAGGCGCAACCCGTGCCGACGATGTGGTGGTGGCCGACGACAGCAGCTTGAGCACTGCTGGTCCGCTGAACGCTAATACCTTCACCCAATCCGGCGGCACCATCACCGCGACAGACGTGGCTGTGTCCGGCCCTATCAATCAAACCAGCGGCGCCCTGACCGCCACGGGCACGACGACTGCAAAGACCATCGAGCTGGCCGGGACCAACGCGCTGAAGAATCTGAGCGCGACTGACAGCATCGCCATCAACGGCGGCGATACCAAGTTGAGCGGCGACTTGACCGGCGGCGATCTGACTTTGAGCGGCAGCGGCGCGCTGGATGTGAAAGGCACAACCCGCGCCGACGACGTGGTGGTGGCGGAAGACAGCAGCCTGAGCACGACTGGCCCGCTGAACGCCAGCACGCTTACCCAATCCGGCGGCACCATGACCGCGATAGACGTGGCTGTTTCCGGCCCAATCACTCAAACCAGCGGCGCCCTGACCGCCACGGGCACGATGACGGCAACGACCGTCGAGCTGGCCGGGACCAACGCGCTGAACAATCTGAGCGCGACCGACAGCATCGCCGTCAAGGGTGGATCGACTGCGCTCAGCGGGGATCTGACGGGTGGCGACCTCACCATTGCCGACGGCAACCTGGGCGTGGCTGGCGCGACGAAGGCGGTTTCGCTCACCCAATCCGGCGGCACCATCACCGCGACAGACGTGGCCGTTTCCGGCCCAATCACCCAAACCGGCGGCGCCCTGACCGCCACGGGCACCACGACCGCAAAGACCGTCGAACTGGCCGGGACGAACTCGCTGAAGAATCTGAGCGCGACAGACAGCATCGCGATCAAAGGCGGATCGACTGCGCTCAGCGGGGATCTGACGGGTGGTGACCTGACTTTGAGCGGCAACGGCGCGATCGATGTGAAAGGCGCAACCCGCGCCGACGACGTGGTGGTGGCCGACGACAGCAGCCTGCGCACTGCTGGGCCGCTGAACGCTAATACCTTCACCCAATCCGGCGGCACCATGACCGCGACAGACGTGGCCGTGTCAGGCCCAATCACTCAAACCGGCGGCGCCCTGACCGCTACGGGCACGACAACCGCCAAGACCGTCGCGCTGGCCGGGACGAACGCGCTGAAGAATCTGAGTGCGACCGACAGCATCGCGATCAAAGGCGGATCGACCACCTTGAGCGGCGACTTGACCGGCGGCGATCTGGCTTTGAGCGGCAGCGGCGCGCTGGATGTGAAAGGCGCAACCCGCGCAGACGACGTTGTGGTGGCCGACGACAGCAGCCTGAGCACGACTGGTCCGCTGAACGCCAACACGCTCACCCAATCCGGCGGCACCATCGCCGCGACGGACGTGGCCGTGAATGGCCCAATCACTCAAACCGGCGGCGCATTGACCGCCACGGGCACGACGACTGCAAAGACCGTCGAACTGGCCGGGACCAACGCGCTGAACAATCTGAGCGCGACTGACAGCATCGCCATCAACGGCGGCGATACCAAGTTGAGCGGCGACTTGACCGGCGGCGATCTGACTTTGAGCGGCAGCGGCGCGCTGGATGTGAAAGGCGTAACCCGCGCCGACGACGTGGTGGTGGCCGACGACAGCAGCCTGAGCACGACTGGTCCGCTGAACGCCAACACCTTCGCGCAGTCCGGCGGGCGGGTCCGCGCGGGGGATGTCGCGGTCGCGGGTCCGATGTCGCAATCGGGCGGGGCGATGGCGGTGTCGGGCACGCTGCGCGGTGACGATTTGTCGATCTCTGGCGGGTCGCTGTCGGTGAACGGCGGCACTTCGGTGAATCGGCTGCGCCAGAGCGGTGGCACGCTCGATTTCTACGGCCCGGTCAATCTGGCCGGCACTTTCAGCCAGACCGGCGGCAGTGCCACCACGCACGGCAGCCTGAAGGGCGGCAGCGTGGCGGTGTCCCAGAGCGGGCAGTTCAATGCGCGGTCGGCGGTCGATCTGGAGACGCTCAGCGTCGATGGCGGACGCGTCAGTCTGGATCGCGGCCTGAACGCCCGCCAGCTGGATCTGCGCGGCGGCACGCTGCTGGCCACCGGGCCGGTGAATGCGGGCACCATCAACCGCTCCGGTGGGAACTTTGTGCAGGGCGGTCAGGAGACCGGGCTCGTCGATCCGGGCCAGGTGACGGCCAGCGTGGCCGCGCCCACTGAAGGCAGCCCGGTGCTGCGCAACCCGGACACCCCGGCCCCGACCCTCACTGTCGTCGGCGATGTGACGCTGCCGCCTTCAATCCGCGCCGTCACGCGGTTGGGGTTCACGCCCGCATCGCCCGGCCAGCCCGCCACGCTGAATGTGGAGATCCGGCCCGGCGCGTTCAGCCTGCCCGAGGGCTTCACCTTCACCGTGCCGCAGCGCGTGTGGGCGGGCGAGCTGGCCCAGGACATCCGCGCCGAGCTGCCGGAGGGTCGCCCGCTGCCCGCCGGTCTGAGCTTCGATGCGGCCGATCAGCGCTTCACCGTGGCCCCGAAATCGGGGCTGGAACTGCCGCTGGTGGTGGTGCTGCGCCTGGCCTCCGGGCGACAGGTCCGGGTCGAGCTTGATTGGGATAACTGAGCGCAGTTATGCGCTTTGATGGGGCGATTGCCCGCGACAGCCTTCTTTAGACTCAAAGCAGCCGGGTAGTCCGGATGCCCAATGCCCGGCATCATTGTTTGATGCTGGGCATTTTCAATTATTAATTCGAGGAAGGGGCAACAGGCTGGCTCAGCCTGTGCCGCGTCGCACCATGAACAGAAGCTACCGCACCGTCTGGAATGAATCCACCCAAAGCTGGACCGCTGTTCAGGAATGCGCCAAAGGGCGCGGCAAGAGCCGTTCCAGCCGCCGCCTGAGCCTGCGCAGCCTGCTGCTGGGCACGCTGCTGGCGCCCGCCGCCGGTTTTGCGCAAAGCCTGCCGCCCCCCGCACCCACGCAGCTGCCCACGGGCGGCCAGGTCGCCGCGGGCCAGGCCAGCATCGCCCAGCAGGGTGCAGCCATGACCATCGGTCAGGCCAGCCAGCGCGCCGTGATCGACTGGAAGGGCTTCGATGTCGGCCGCGATGCGACGGTCAACTTCCAGCAACCCAGCGCCAGCGCGGTCACCTTGAATCGCGTGCAAGGTGTTGATCCCAGCCAGATTTACGGCCAGATCAAGGCCAACGGGCAGGTCTACCTCAGCAACCCGGCGGGCGTTTACTTTTCGCCGACCGCCAGCGTGAACGTGGGCGGTATCGTCGCCACGACGCGCACAGCGGATTCGGATGCTTTCATGGCGGGCAAAGACCCGTTCGCGGGCCGCGCGGACGGGGCAAATGGCGGCGCAGTCGTCAACGAGGGCCAGATTGTGGCTCCGGCAGGCAGCATCACGCTGCAGGGCGACAGCGTGGTCAATACGGGCACCCTGGATGCCAGCAGCCTGGTGAACAAAGGCGGCAAGATTGTTCTTGAAGCCGATCATATTGCCCTGAAACCAGGCAGCCAGATCAAAGCCGACGGCGCCACAGGCGGTGGCACCGTGCATGTGGGCGGCGGCTGGCAGGGCGCGGGCGAGATGCGCCAGGCCAGCACCGTCAATATGGACAAAGGCGCCAGCATAACCGCCAGTGCCACGCAAAGCGGCGATGGCGGCGAGGTGGTGCTGTGGAGCGATGTGCACAAGGCGGGCGGGCAAACAAGCGCACAAGGCAGCGTGCAGGCCAAGGCGGCGGGCGCGGGTCAAGGCGGGCGTGTTGAAACCTCCGGTCACGACGTTGATTTTTCCGGCTTCCGCGCCGAAACCCGGTCTGAACAGGGTTCTGGCGGGGAATGGCTGATTGACCCGGTCAATATCACCATCGACGAGGCCCGCGCTGGCGATATCGCCACCAATCTGTCCAAAAACGGTACCGTGACCGTGACCACAGCGGGTGCGGGCACGGATGCGGGCGATTTGACTGTGGCGGCGCCCATCATCCACGGCGGCAGCAATGCATCCACGCTGAATCTGACCGCTGATAATAACGTCATAATCAGTTCAAATATTTTCAGCACGAGTGGCGCGCTAAATCTTACTGTTAAAGCCAATAAAGGGATCAATCAGTCTGAAGGGGTTCAGGTTTTAACTCGAGGTGGATCTGTCAACTATTATAGTAATGCCAGTAATGCTGCCACTCAGGGGGGGCCTGAGGGGTTCATCCGGATGAATGCGAATAGCCTCATTGATAGTGGCGGTGGCAGTGTGCTTTTTAGTGGCGGAACGGTTCCAGCATCATATTTTGCCTATCGGATAGGGGGCGGGACAGGCAGTGATGATGTAGCGGCTAATGCAGTGGGTGCTATAGTTCTGGCGAACGCGGATATACGTGCAGGCACGGGTAACGTAACCCTGCGAGGTTATATCTATCCAAAAGGCGGCACAGGATTTCTGAACAACGGGGTGACTTTGCTCAGCGATTCGGGTAATCATGGCGTGAGTGGTAGAGATATTTCCATCATTTCACTGTCCGACGCGCAAAATACCAGCACGGCGGTTTCCAAGAATCGAGGCACTTTTATTGGCGCTCGTGGTAGCGCGACGCAATCTGTTCAAGCGGCTGGCAATTTGTCAATAACTGGTATTGGCTCAGAGACTGCAGGATCGTTTAACCACGGTATTGAAATCAGCCAGGCTGAGCTTCAAGCGGGCGGCACCATTAGCCTGATTGGTAGTGCTAAGAAATTTAGCAACAACTATGGCATTTACATATCCAGCCCAGAAGGCAGAGCCTCCGCGCTTACATCAGGTACTGGGATGACATTGAGCAGTACATTCGCTGTCGCCGCAGGCATGCAAGATAATTCAGCTATTAAAATTGAATCAGCGAATATCACAAATACCACCAGCGGTAAAATTCAGTTTATTGGTGCATTTCCCGGTGCGGCAAATAATGTTAAATCCATCTGGTTATCGCCTGGCGATGGCCAGGAGGTTAATATTTCAAACCTTGCGCCAAACCCCGCCACCTCGGGCATCGACTTAATTGCTGACGCGGCAGCTACTTCGGGATTAAATACCGTTGGCATCCGCATGGATGGAACGGGTCGCATAAAAATTCAAACTGATAATGGTGGGCCGATTTCACTGTCCTCAACCCTGAGAGGGGGGGGCGTGACTTCAGTGCCAGTATCCATTGATTCGACACTTGCCTCCGTTGTTATCGGTGATGCCGATAGCGGCAATATTACTATTGCGGGGAAAAATTATTCGGGCGGTGGCAATGATATTAGCATTCAGAAAGCTAATATCGGAGGTGCGGGTTACTCGGGGAAAATCAACATAACGGCGGATAATTTTGATTTTTCCAATGCGGTCTCGCTGCGCTCAACAGGTGTGCTCGAGATATTTCCATTCAGTGCTGGGGCAAACTGGAATTTGCAAGGCTGGGGCGCTACCGGTGGGTTTAATTTTTTAGGGGGTAATATCAATGGCAGTAATGCTGTTGTCCAAGATGGATTCAGCCAGATCAGCTTTGGTCGTCCAGATGGCACTGGAGCGGTGAATGTAAGCGGAGCAGTGAATTTTCTGGACCCGGTGCAGTTACTGGCTAGTTCTGGCAATATCGGGCTGAATGGCGCCTTGAGCATGAATGGCAACGCGCTGCGCCTGACCACCAGCGGAACAGTGACCCAGGCGGTGGCGCAGACTTTGCCCAATTTGATTTTGGGCGGTGGCGGCACGTTTAATCTGAGTAATGCGGCCAATGATCTCGGTACAGTGGCCGCAACTGGCGCAAGAAGCATCGTTTTGCGCGACAGCAACGGCTTGACAGTGGGCGACGTGACGGATGTGGGGGCGCCTGTTGCCGGCATCAGCAGCACGGGCACCGTGGATATTTCGACCGAAGCGGGTAATCTGATTCTGGACAAATCGGTTGCAACGTCGAACGCCAGCGCGACAGCGGTCACACTGAACGCTGGCCGGGCCAGCAATGCGGGCACGGCTGCCGGGGGTGATCTGGTCATCAACCCGGGGGCATCGGTCACTGTGGGCGCAGGTGGCACGGCCACGCTGTATACCGGCAGCCTGGCGGGCAGCGGCAGTGCAAACACCCTGGTGGGTGGGACGGGTTCTGGCCGTTTCCGTTATGGCAGCGATGAAAACACCAGTGCTCCAAACCGATACACCAAGGCATTAGTGCCCGGCCTGAACCTGATTTATCGCGAACGCCCCACGGCCACCTGGGCGATGAGCAGCTCAAGCATTACTTACGGTGATACCTGGGATTCTGGCCTCTGGACCGGGATGGTCAATGGCGATACAGCGAGTGTTGTTGCGGCCATTAGCGGTGGAACCAAATCCACCAGTGGCTTTTACACAGCGGGCAGCCATACCTTGACGGCATCTGGCGGTGGTACGGATCTGGCTGCACTAGGCTATAGCCTGGCTTATGCAGCGCCCGCCACATTGACGGTCGCGCAAAGAGCTTTGATCGTCAGCGGTATCACGGCCTCCAGCAGGATTTACGACGGCAATAACGCCGCCACGGTCAGCACAGCGGCGGTGGACAAGGCCGGAATGGTTGCGGGGGATGTGGTCAACGTCGCGGCGACAGGCACATTTGCTGACAAAAACGTCGGCGCGAACAAGGTGGTAACCCTTGCCAGCAGTTACAGCGGCGCGGATAAGGACAATTACGTCATCACCGACCAGACCAGCACCACAGCCAATATCACGCCCAAAACGCTGAATATCAGCGGCATCACCGCTGCCGACAAGGTGTACGACGGCAGCCGCGACGCGCAGGTCAGCCTGGATGGCCTGCAGCGCGCTGGTCTGGTTGCCGGGGACGATCTGACCGTGGCCGCAACCGGCCAGTTCGCCGACAAAAATGTCGGGAATGCCAAAGGCGTACAGCTGAAAAGCACCTATGGCGGTGCGGACCGGGGCAACTACGCCATCATCAGCCAGGATGGCACAACGGCCAGTATCTCGCCCAAGGCGGCGACGGTGAGCGGCATCACTGTTGAAGACAAAACCTACGACCGCACGCCCAATGCCACGGTGAATGCCAGCGGTGCATTGGTTAATGGCCTGGTTGCCGGTGATACTGTCAGTGTGGCCGCCACGGGCCATTTTGCGGACAAGAATGCCGGTAGTGACAAGATCGTCCAGCTGAGCAGCCAATACACCGGCGCGGATGTGGGTAACTACACGCTGACGGATCAGAAAACGGCCAAAGCCAGTATCAACAAACTGTCAGCGTCGGTCAGCGGCATCACGGCCAGCAACAAAGCCTACGATGGCGGCACGGCCGCGACAGTCAGCACCAGTGCGGCCACGATAGCGGGTGTGCTGGAAGGAGACGCTGTCAGCGTGCTGGCGACCGGCGTGTTCGCCGACAAAAATGCCGGGACGCACGATGTGGCCTTGACGGTAACCCATCAGGGCAGCGATGCGGGCAATTACAGCTACACCGATCAGGCCACGGCCACGGCCACCATCACCCCCAAGGTGCTGACGGTGACCGGGGTCGCTGCGGCTGACAAGGTGTACGACGGCAACGACACGGCCACGCTGACGAATGCTGGCAGCGTCACAACAGGCGTAGACAGCGAAACGCTGGGGCTGATCAACACCGGCGCCACTTTCAGCTCAAAAGATGCAGGCACGGGCAAGACCGTGACGGTCAATGGACTGGCCCTGCAGGACGGCAGCGGCGGCGGCATGGCCAGCAACTATGCGCTGGCCGCAGCGCCGGTGACGACCACGGCCAGCATCGAGCGGCGCACGGTCACGCTGGACGGCATCACCGTCGCCGACAAAACCTACGACGGCACCACCAATGCCACGACGAGTGGCACGGTGACGCTGGGCAACGTGGTCAGCGGCGAGCAGCTGGGCCTGAACACAGGCCTGCTCCAGTTCGCCGACCCTGATGCAGGCGTGAACAAGGCGCTGACCCTCAGCGGCTACACCCTGAAGGACGGGCCTGGCGCCAAAGCCAGCAACTACACGCTGAAATCCGATCTGCCCAGTGTCACGGCCACCATCAACAAGGCCGAGATCAAGGTCTACGCCAACCCGGCGCAGAAGTTTGTCGGCTTCGATGATGAATCCAATTTTGGAGGCACCAGCCTGGTGGGCTTTGTCCACGGCGAAACCGCCACCACGGCCGCGAAACCCGATGGCTCGGCCGGTATCACTGGTGCGGACGGCATCACAGTGACGCGCAGCAACGCCAGCGAGAACAACGCAGGAACCTACACCGGCGTGCTGGTCGCCGACACCAGCGGCCTGGCGGCGCGCAATTACATCTTCACCCCGGTGGCGGGCGACTACACCATCACCCCGGCGGACCAGCTGGCGGTGCTGTTTGGCAGCTCGACCCACACCTATGGCGACGCTTCGGGCATCCCCACACCCACGGTGAAGTTCGTCTTCAAGAAGGCCGGGCAGCCCGATACGGTCAAGAGTTTCGAAGCCAACCAGGTCACGAAGGTGGACGACAGCACTTACACCATCAACGATGGCACTGGTCCCATCACCGTCAAGGTCAAGCTGGAAAGCGCACCCGGCGTCCTTGCGGGCGTGTCCGGCGCCGGGCGTACCCCGGTGGGCCAGTACTCGATCCTTGAGGCTGACGGGACCAGCCCGCCCAGCGTCAACTTCAAAGGGCTGGATGTGGTGGGCAGCACCACCGTCACCCAGCGCGGCGTGACGCCGGACGCCGCTGCCGGGGTGAGCAAGGTCTACGACGGCACGACCAGCGTGGACGGCCTGAGCATGTCGCTGAAAAACCTGGTGGACAACGACGCGGTCACGGTCAGTGGCCAGGGCGCGTTTGCCAGCCGCAATGTGGGCGACGGCGTGCCCTTCACCATCGCCCAGATGACGCTGGGGGGCGCGGACGCCGGCAACTACTACCTGACTGGCGGCAGCACCCTGGACAAAACGGGGAACATCACCCAGAAAGAGGTGACTCTGGCGGCGCCAACCGCCACCAAGGTCTACGACGGAAACACCGCTTACAACCTGACCGCTGAGCAACTGGAGACGCTCAAGAGTGCCCTGGCCAGCGGCGACGGCATCAAATCGGTCCGCCTGGCGTTCAACGACAAGAACGTCGGCAGCAACAAGACGCTGAGCTTCGCAGACCTGGTCATCGACGATGGCAACAACGACGGCGGTAACTACAAGCTCACCACGACCGACAACACCGCCAGCAGCATCACGCGTCTGGACAGCGTGGCCTGGGTGGGGGGCGCCAGCGGCAACTGGTTTGATCCGGCCAACTGGGCGGGCGGCGCCGTGCCCGATCTGGCCAACGTGGCCAATGTGGTGATCCCGGCTGGGGTGAAGGTCAGTTTCGATCCCACCAAGGCTGTCGCTCCGGCCGATACCAGCCAGGCTGTGCAGGTGGATGGCGTGGGCGATGGTCTGGGCAGCCTGGCCATCAGCGGCGGCGATCTGCAGGTGGGCGCGGGCGGGCTGAAGCTCGATACGCTGGATCAGACGGGCGGCAACCTGGCCGTTCAGGGCGCAAGCGAACTTCAGAGCGCCACTATTTCGGGGGGCACAAGCACCTTCACGGGCGATGTCGAAGCCACCACCGGCTGGACCCAGACCGGTGGCACGGTCGCGGCCCAGGGCAATCTGACGACGGCCGCCATGAACGTCTCCGGCGGCAGCCTGGGGGTGGACAAGAACCTGAATGCCGATGTGCTGAATCTCTCGGGCGGTGCCATGAATGTGGTGGGTGATCTTGGTGCGACCCGGGTCACTGTCTCTCAGGCCGAGGGCGGCACGCCCCCGACACTCGGTGTGACGGGCACCACGACGGCCAGCATTCTGTCGGTGGAAGCCGGCAGCGCGATGCTGGGCAATGTGGATGTGGGGCTGTTCGGGACGGGCGGCAGCGCCAAGGTCACGACGGGTCGCTTCAAGGCCGATGATGCAACACTGGCAGGCGACAGTTTCGAGGCCAATGGCCCAGCCACGGTGGGCATCATCAAGGTAGGTTCTCAGGATGCCGATAAAAACATCAAGGTTACTTTCACGGACAGTTTGACTGCAGACGACCTGACCGTCGATGGCAACGCGGCCAGCATGACCGTGGAAGGTCCCAGCACCGTGGGCACCGCCACAATTGACGGCGGAACCACCTCGTTCGCGGCCCTGGACGTGAAGAACCTGGAGCAGACCGGCGGCACGGCGACCGTCAAAGGCGCTCTGACCGGCGGCAACGTGGCGGTCAGCGGCGGCAGCTTTGCGGCGAAGGAAGCGGCGGTGGTGGATAGCGTCACCCTGAGTGGCGGAAGCACCACGTTCGACAAGGCCCTGGGGGCCAAAACGCTGAATGTGTCGGGCGAGGGCACGACGCTCAAGGCCGATGGCCCCAGCTCCGTGGGCACCGCCACGCTGGCGGGCGGCACCAGCACGCTGAATGATCTGACCGTGACCGATTCGCTCAAGCAGAGCGGCGGCACACTGTCTGCCACGGGCACAACCACCGTCAACAACGCGCAGCAGACGGGCGGCAGCAGCGCCTTTGCCGGGCCGCTGACCGTTCAGGGCACTTATGCGCAGCAGGGCGGCGAAACCACGGCGGCATCGGCGGTGACCGGTGGCAATCTCCAGCTGGACGGGGGCACTTTCAGCACCACCAGCCCGGATGCGCCGGTGAAGTTCGCCCAGGTGGCGCAGACCGGGGGCGCGCTCAACACGGCCGGGACGCTGGAGGCGAAGGCGCTGTACCAGTACGGCGGCACGGCCGATGTGGCTGCGCTGAAGTCGGATCAGGCGGCCTTCCTGGGCGGCGCCAGCACGGTGCGTGGCCCGCTGGATGCCGGTGCGGTGTCGGTGGGCGGCGACGCGGACCTGAAGGTCCAGGGCGATGCCACGGTCACGTCGCTGACGCAGGAGGGCGGATCGTCCAGTTTCGCCCAGGCGCTGAAGGCCGAGGACGTGGACCTCAGTGGCGGCAAGCTGGGCGTGACGGGGCCGCTGACAGTGACGGACCGCCTTGGGGTGAGTGGCCAGGGCACGACGCTGGACAGCCAGGGCCCGGCCAAAGTCAACTCGCTGGTGCTGGCTGATGCCACCGCGAACTTCGATCAGGGCCTGGCGGTGGACGGCAGCATCCGCCAGTCCTCGGGCGTGCTGGGCGTCACGGGCGATCTGTCCGCCGGAAGCATCGCCCAAGTCGGCGGTGCGCTGACCGCCACCGGCGCGACGACCGCCGGATCGGTCCGCCTGGCGGGTGACAACACGCTGGGCAGCCTGAGCGCCGACAGCATCGCCGTGAAGGGCGGCAACACCACTCTGTCGGGCGATCTGACGGGCGGCGATGTCGCCCTGAGTGGCAGCGGTGCGCTGGATGTCAAAGGCAAAACGACGGCTGACGATCTGACGGTGGCCGATGGCAGCAGCCTGTCCGCAACCGGCCCTCTGAGCGCCAGCACGCTCACCCAGTCCGGCGGCAGCATCGCTGCGACGGAAGTGGCCGTGGCCGGTCCGTTGATCCAGACCGACGGCGCCCTGACCGCGACGGGCACGACGACCGCCCGGTCGGCCGAGCTGGCGGGCAGGAACATGCTGGGCAGCCTGAGCGCGACGGACAGCATCGCCATCAAAGGCGGCTCGACGGCGCTGAGCGGCGACCTGACCGGCGGCGACCTGGCCCTGAGCGGCACGGGCGCGCTGACGGTGGATGGCGCGACAACGGCCGCTGATGTGGCGGTGGCGGGTGAGGCCAGCCTGTCCGCCCTGGGCCCGGTCATGGCCAGCACGCTGACCCAGTCGGGCGGCAGCATGGCGGCCTCTGATCTGACGGTGCAGGGCGCTCTCACGCAGAGTGGTGGCATCCTGGCCGCGACGGGCACCACCAAAGCCGGGACGGCCGAACTGGCCGGTGCCAGCGTGCTGAACGATCTGGAAGCCAGCCGCATTGCCATCACCGGCGGTTCGGCCAATGTGGTCGGCAACCTGACGGGCGGCGACCTGGCCTTGAGCGGCAACGGCGTGCTGGATGTGGCGGGCGCGACGAAGGCCGCCGTTCTGACCGTGGCCGACAACGCCATCCTGGGTTCGACCGGTCCGCTCACGGCGGAGACGATGACCCAGTCGGGCGGCCGTGTCGCTGCGACGGACATCAATGTGGCGGGCGCGCTGAGCCAGACCGGTGGCGCCCTGACCGCCACCGGCACGACCACGGCCCAATCGGCTGAGCTGGCTGGGACCAACGCGCTGAACGATCTGAAGGCCGACCGCATTGCCGTCAACGGCGGCACGACCAGCCTGAGCGGCGACCTGACGGGCGGTGATGTCAGCCAGTCGGGCGGCAGCCTGGCGGTGGATGGTGACCTGGCCGTCGGCGAAGGCAGAACGCTCACGCAGACCGGCGGCAGCGCGACGGTGGGTGGATCGCTCACGGGCGGCAATGCCGATCTGCAGGGCGGCAGTCTGGGCGTGTCGGGCGCGACCGCGGTGGACGCGCTGTCTGTTGGCGGTGATGCGCGCCTGTCCGCCGCCGGTCCCTTGAGCGCCAACACGCTCACCCAGTCGGGCGGCAGCATCGCCGCAACGGATCTGGCGGTGGCCGGTCCGCTGAGCCAAACCGGTGGCGCTCTGAGCGCAACAGGCACGACGACCGCCAAGACCGCCGAGCTGGCAGGCGATAACCAGCTGAACAGCCTGAGCGCCGACAGCATCGCCGTGAAGGGCGGCAATACCGCTGTGACCGGTGACCTGACGGGCGGTGATGTGGCTGTGTCGGGCGGCAGTTTGGGCGTGGGCGGAGCGACCCAAGCGGATTCGCTGACTCAGTCCGGCGGCAGCATCGCCGCGACCGATCTGACCGTCGATGGCCCGCTGACCCAAACCGGCGGCGCACTGAGCGCAACAGGCACGACGACCGCCAAGACCGCCGAGCTGGCAGGCGACAACCAGCTGAGCAGCCTGAGCGCCGACAGCATCGCCGTGAAGGGCGGCAATACCGCGCTGACCGGAGATCTGACGGGCGGCGATGTCGCCCTGAGTGGCTCCGGCGCACTGGATGTTGGCGGCACAACGACGGCCGACGACCTGACGGTGGCGGGCGAATCCAGCCTGTCCGCAGCCGGTCCTTTGAACGCCAACACGCTCACCCAGTCGGGCGGCAGCATCGCCGCAACGGATGTGGCGGTGGCGGGTCCTTTGAACCAAACCGGCGGCGCCCTGAGCGCAACAGGCACGACGACCGCCAAGACCGCCGAGCTGGCAGGCGACAACCAGCTGAGCAGCCTGAGCGCCGACAGCATCGCCGTGAAGGGTGGCAATACCGCTGTGACCGGCGACCTGACGGGTGGCGACGTTGCCCTGAGTGGCTCTGGCGGGCTGGATGTTGGCGGCACAACGACGGCCGACGACCTGACGGTGGCCGATGGCAGCAGCCTGTCCGCCGCCGGTCCTTTGAGCGCCAACACGCTCACCCAGTCCGGAGGCAGTATCGCCGCGACGGATGTGGCGGTGGCGGGTCCGCTCACCCAAACCGGCGGCGCCCTGAGCGCCACGGGCACGACGACCGCCAAGACCGCCGAGCTGGCAGGCGACAACCAGCTGAGCAGCCTGAGCGCCGACAGCATCGCGGTGAAGGGCGGCAATACCGCACTGACGGGCAACCTGACTGGCGGTGACGTGGCCCTGTCTGGCACCGGCGCACTGGCTGTCGGCGGTCAAACGACTGCTGACGACCTGACGGTGGCCGACGGCGGCAGCCTGACCTCGACCGGCCCGTTAAACGCCAACACGCTCACCCAGTCCGGCGGCAGCATCGCCGCGACGGATCTGGCGGTGGCCGGTCCTTTGAACCAAACCGGCGGCGCCCTGAGCGCAACGGGCACGACGACCGCCAAGACCGCCGAGCTGGCAGGCGATAACCAGCTGAACAGCCTGAGCGCCGACAGCGTCGCGGTGAAGGGTGGCAATACCGCGCTGACCGGCGATCTGAAGGGCGGCAACGTGGCCGTGTCCGGCGGCGCGATGGCCGTCGGCGGCAACGCGGCGGTCAACAACCTGAGCCAGAGCGCGGGTGGCATGAGCTTCGCCAATGCGCTGGATGTGAACGGCACGCTGTCACAGACCGGCGGGACGGCGAGCGTCGATGGTCCGGCGCGGCTGTCGCAGGCCAGCCAGAGCGGTGGCGGCCTGGATCTGAACGGGCCGGTGACCCTCACTGGCACGTTCGACCAGAGTGGTGGAACCACCACCGTGCGTGGCGCCGTCCAGGGCGGCAGCGTGGCGGTGTCTCAGGACGGCCAGTTCAACGCGCGCAGCGCGGTCAAGCTCGACACGCTGTCGGTTTCCGGCGGCCGGGTCAATCTGGACAAGGGGCTCAGTGCCACGCAGCTCAACCAGTCGGGCGGAACGCTGCTGGCGTCCGGCCCGGTCAATGCGGCGAGCACCAATCTCACGGGCGGCAGCTATGTTGAGACGGGTAGCGGTACTTCGCCCGCCGATCCCGGCAAGGTGACCGCGGGCGTGACGCCGCCGGTGACCACGGGCAGCCCGGTGATCGGCAACCCGGCCGCGCCGACGCCGACCACGACGGTGATCAGCGGCGATCCGTCGCTGCCGGGTGGCGGCGACCCGGTGAACGTCGCTCTGGGCGATCCTGTTTCGGGCGGTAGCAGCGGCACGGGCACGGCCAGTGGCGGCAGCGAGGGCTCAGGCGCATCCGGCTCCGGCGAGAGCAAGGACGATGCCGACGGTCGCAAGGCCGCCGAAGCGGCGGGCTCGGCCAGTGCGACGCAGCCGGAATCGGCGACGCCAGGGTCCGCAACGTCCTCATCGACGGGTTCCTCCGCAGCGTCGTCCGACGCCACTGGCACGGCGGCGGCATCGTCCAGCGCGGTGCCGGGCGCCAGCGCGGCCGTCACGCGGATGGAGGTGGTCCCGGCGGCGGCGAGCCGTCCGGCCGTGCTCAGTGTCACCGTGGCGCCCGATGCGCTCAGCCGCCCGGAAGGCTTCAGCTTCGCCGTGCCGCAGCGCGTCTGGGGCGGCGAGAGCAGCCAGGGCGTGCGCGCGCAGCTTCCCGATGGCAAACCGCTGCCTTCAGGCGTCAGCTTCGACGCGCGCACCCAGCGCTTCACGGTGTCGTCCAAAGCCGACGTGACGCTGCCGCTGACGGTGGTGCTGCGCGCGGCCTCTGGCCAGGAGGTGGTGGTGGTGATTGATGCGGGAGGCTGATCGCCAATCGCCTTTCATGAATTTCCAGATTGAAAATTGATAACCCGATCAGGATGTCAATCAAGGTCTTGTTGAAGGCGCTGTTCAAAAAAATCGATGCCTAGACTGGGAACAGCCGGGCAAGCGATGGTCTGACCGCCCGGCACCCTCAGGGGTTGCCGGGCTTTTTTAATGACAAATCGGAAGGAAGGAGCAACAGGCTGACTCAGCCTGTGCTGCGCATCACCATGAACAGAAGCTACCGCACCGTCTGGAATGAATCCACCCAAAGCTGGACCGCTGTTCAGGAATGCGCCAAAGGGCGCGGCAAGAGCCGTTCCAGCCGCCGCCTGAGCCTGCGCAGCCTGCTGCTCGGCACGCTGCTGGCACCCGCCGCCGGTTTTGCGCAAAGCCTGCCACCGCCCGCACCCACGCAGCTGCCCACGGGCGGCCAGGTTTCTGCAGGCCAGGCCAGCATCGCGCAGCAGGGCGCGGCCATGACCATCGGTCAGGCCAGCCAGCGCGCCGTGATCGACTGGAAGGGCTTTGATGTCGGCCGCGAGGCGACGGTCAACTTCCAGCAACCCAGCGCCAGCGCGGTGACCTTGAACCGCGTGCAAGGCGTTGATCCCAGCCAGATTTACGGCCAGATCAAGGCCAACGGGCAGGTCTACCTCAGCAACCCGGCGGGGGTGTACTTCTCGCCGACCGCCAGCGTGAACGTGGGCGGTATCGTCGCCACGACGCGCACGGCTGATTCGGATGCTTTCATGGCAGGCAAAGACCCGTTCGCGGGCCGCGCTGACGGAGGCGCAGTGGTCAACGACGGCCAGATCGTGGCCCCGGCAAGCAGCATTACGCTGCAGGGCGGCAGCGTGGTCAACACCGGCACGCTGGACGCCAGCAGCCTGGTGAACAAAGGCGGCAAGATTGTTCTTGAAGCGCAAGCCTTAAATCTGAAAGCAGGCAGCCAGATCAAAGCCGATGGCGCCACAGGCGGTGGCACCGTGTATGTGGGCGGCGGCTGGCAGGGCAGTGGCGACATGCGCCAGGCCAGCAGCGTCAATATGGACAAAGACGCTAGCATTACCGCCAACGCCACGCAAAACGGCGATGGCGGCGAGGTGGTGCTGTGGAGCGATGTGCACAAGGCGGGCGGGAAAACCACCGCACAAGGCAGTGTGCAGGCCAAAGCGGCGGGCGCGGGTCAAGGCGGGCGTGTTGAAACCTCTGGCCACGATGTTGATTTTTCCGGCTTCCGGGCTGACACCCGGTCTGCGCAGGGCTCTGGCGGGGAATGGCTGATCGACCCAGTCAATATCACCATCAATCGAACCCAAGCTGACGATATTGCCAGTAATCTGTCCAACAACGGCACGGTGACCGTGACCACGGCGGGTGAGGGCACCGACGCAGGCGATTTGACCGTAGAGGCGTCCATCACCCACAGTGGCAGCAATGCGGCCACGCTGAATCTGGTGGCGGATGGCAATATTGCGCTCAATGCCAATATCACCAGTACAGGTGGCGCGTTGGGCCTCACCGCCGTCGCCAAAGGGAAAATCGACCAGGCCGCAGGTGTACAAGCGACAACGCGCGGCGGCGCCGTGCTGTATGCCTCAAACAGCGAAGGTGGCGATGCTGGTGGTATCCGGATGAATGCGGACAGCAAGATTGATACCCGGGTGGACGAGGCGGGTGGGGCTGATGTCACGTTTGGCGGTGGGGACATTAATGGGACATCTGGCGTCAGATCAACTGCATTGGCTAGCAGTGACGATACAACTGCTGCAGGAAGTGTAGGGGGCATTGTTCTGGCCAATGCGGATATTTTTTCCGGCGCTGGAAATATAGCGCTTAACGGTTATATTCATCCGGGTGACGATTGGATATCACGATATTCAGGGGTTTCCATTGTTTCCGATTTCGGCTCGCACGTGGTTAGCGGGAAAACTGTTGCGATAACTGGCTCTACTTTTAGTTTTGACAATAATACAGATATTCGTGGTGCTTATGTCGCTGCTCGTGGCGATGGGGCTGATCAGACGATCCGGGCTGAATCAGCGCTTGTTTTGAATGGCGGTACTGCCGATAATGGTTCTGGTGACCTTGCCCGCGCAGTTGAAATAAGTCAAGCCAAAGTTGTATCGAGTGGTTCCATACAAATAAGTGGGGTCAACGCCTCTGACTTTCATGGTCAGCGTGGTGTTTATATATCCAGCCCACAAAATCTTGCTTCCTTGATTTCTGCCCAAACGGGTTTGCAAATAGAGGGCAATCTTGTCAACGTTAGTTCAGGCAAAGGAAATGTCGGCGTTGAAATCGAAAATGCGCGATTGGAGAATTTGATATCGGGAAATTTTTTAATCAAAAGTACTGTAAGTTACCAAGGTGGAGCTGAATCGAGAGGGATTGTAATTAATCCGGGTACGGGTGGCTCGACAACAATTAGAGGCTCATCTGGAGGGATTGATTTTCTCGCTTTATCCGAAATCTCTGATGCACAGGGTGTGCGAACTGGGGTTCAAGTGGGTGGGGCTGGAAATGTTTCAATTGATGCACTTGGCGGCGGATCAATTAATTTCAAGTCGGTAAAAACTAACAATCAAAATCAGGTTGCTAATGCCATAACTTTTGATCCGTCAGTGGGCCATGTTGTTGTGGGGGGCAGTACGACAGGCGACATTTCGTTATTTGGTAATGGGATTAATCTGCAATCGGCGAATGCCACTCAGACCCCTACAGTGAATTTGGGCGGGGTAGGATATTCGGGCAACATCACTTTGCAGTCATCCGAATTCAGTATTTCTAATGTGGCGGCACTACAGTCGACTGGAACTCTAAATATAGTACCGATTACTGACGACGTGCCGGTGAACGTGCTGTCATGGAATGACGGTGGCAGCTTAAGTTTGGTGAATAACTCGCTAACAGGAAGCAATGCCATTGTCAAAGGCGGATTTTCACAGATCAATATTGGACGATCCGACAGTACGGCCAATTTGAGTGTCACCGGAAGCGCAAACTTTCTCGATCCGGTTCGGTTGTTATCCGGCAGTGGGGGTATCTCTCTGGATGCGCCTCTCAACATGAACGGCACTGCGCTGCGCCTGACTACCCGCGGAACAGTCACCCAGGTGGTGACACAGAATTTGCCAAAGCTTATTCTGGACGGTGGCGGCACGTTTATTCTGGATAACGTGGATAACGATATCGGGACTGTTGCTGCGACTGAGGTGGCGAACATCACTCTGCGCGCCCGCAGCGGCCTGACGATTGGCGAAGTGACAGATGGGATTGGAACTGTGACAGGCATCTCCAGTTCAGGCGCTGTCGATATTGCGACGCAAGCGGGCAATCTGGTTCTGGATCAATCAGTGGGTACAGGCAATACCACTGCGACTGCGGTCACTCTGAATGCTGGCCTGGGCAGCACTGCGGGGACGGCTGCCGGGGGTGATCTGGTGATTAACCCCGGCGCCTCGGTCAATGTGGGTCTGGGTGGAACGGCCACGCTGTACACTGGCAGCCTGGCGGGCAGTACAAGCACGGCGTCTTTGGTTGCTGTCCAGGGGTCTGGCCGCTTTCGTTATGGTAACGATGAGGCTGGTACGCCTTTCATCACAGCGCTGTCGCCGGGCCTGAACCTGATTTATCGCGAACGCCCGACGGCCACATGGACCACAAACAGCGCCAGTATCACATACGGCGATGCTTGGGTTTCTGGCAGCTGGAGTGGAATGCTTAATGGCGATATTGCCAGTGAGCCGGCAATCATCAGTGGCGGTACTAAATCCACCAGCGAATTTTATACGGCGGGCAGCCACGACCTGACCGCTTTTGGTGGCGGTACCGGCCTGGCTGGGCTGGGTTATGCGCTGGCTTACACACCGGGCACTTTGACCGTTGCGCAAAAAGCGCTGGCGGTGAGTGGCATCACGGCGGAGAGCAAAACCTACGATGGTAATACCGCCGCGACGGTCAGCACGGCGGCTGCGCAGTGCGTCGGCCTGGTGGCCGGGGATGTGGTCACCGTGTCTGCCACGGGCGCTTTTGACGGCGAAAATGTGGGCGCGAACCGGGGCGTGGCGCTAACCAGTGTCTACGGCGGTGCGGAGCTGGGAAATTACCTCATCTCCGGGCAGGGCGGCACTGCGGCCAGCATCCTGCCTAAAGCGCTGACCGCCAGCCTGACCGGCACCACCCGCAAGATTTACGACGGCAGCACGGCCGCCAGCCTGGGCGCCAGCAACTTCAGCCTGATCGGATTTGTGGGCAGCGAGGGCGCCAGCATCAGCCAGACCGCAGGCCTCTACGCCGACGCTAACGCAGGCAGTGCCAAGACGGTGAGCGCGACGCTGTCTGCTGGCGACTTCAGCGCCAGCGGCACAACGCTGCTGAGCAACTACGCGCTGCCCACCAGCGCCGAGGGCAGCATCGGGAGCATCGCGCCCAAAGCCCTGACTGCCAGCCTGACCGGCGCCACCCACAAAACCTACGACGGCAGCACAGCCGCCAGCCTGGGCGCCAGCAACTTCAGCCTGATCGGATTTGTGAGCAGCGAGGGCGCCAGCGTCAGCCAGACGGCAGGCCGCTACTTGGATGCCAACGCAGGCAGCGGCAAAGCGGTGAGCGCGACGCTGTCTGCTGGCGACTTCAGCGCCAGCGGCACAACGCTGCTGAGCAACTACGCGCTGCCCACCAGCGCCGAAGGCAGTATCGGCAGCATCCTGCCCAAAGCCCTGACCGCCAGCCTGACCGGCACCACCCGCAAAACCTACGACGGCAGCACGGCGGCCAGCCTTAACGCCAGCAACTTCAGCCTGAGCGGCTTTGTGGACAGCGAAGGTGCCAGCGTCAGCCAGACCGCAGGCCGCTACGCCGACGCTAACGCAGGTAGTGCCAAGACGGTGAGCGCGACCCTGGCCGCTGGCGACTTCAGCGCCAGCGGCACAACGCTGCTGAGCAACTACGCGCTGCCCACCAGCGCCGAGGGCCCCATCGGGAGCATTACGCCCAAAGCCCTGACTGCCAGCCTGACCGGCGCCACCCGCAAGATCTACGACGGCAGCACAGCCGCCAGCCTGGGCGCCAGCAACTTCAGCCTGAGCGGCTTTGTGGACAGCGAAGGTGCCAGCGTCAGCCAGACGGCAGGCCGCTACGACGATGCCAATGCAGGCAGCGGCAAGACGGTGAGCGCGACCCTGGCCGCTGGCGACTTCAGCGCCAGCGGCGCGACGCTGCTGAGCAACTACGCGCTGCCCACCAGAGCCGAGGGCAGTATCGGGAGCATCGCGCGCAAGGCCATTGCCATCACCGGCGTGGCCGCCGCCGACAAAACATACGACGGCAGCACCACCGCGACGTTGACCCGCGCGGGCAGCGTCAGCACCGGGGTGGGCGACGAGACGCTGGTCGTCACGGCAGACGCAGCAAGCGCCCATTTCAGCAGCAAGGACGTGGCCGCCGGCAAGACCGTGACGGTGACTGGTCTGGCGCTGCAGGACGGCAGCGGTGGCGGCCTGGCCAGCAACTACGCCCTGTTGGATTCAGCGGTGACGACCACCGCCAGCATCACGCCCAAGGCGCTCACCGTCAGCGGCATCAGCGCCGCTGACAAGGTCTACGACCGCACGACAGACGTCACGGTGGATGCCAGCCGCGCGGTCATCGAAGGCCTGGTGGGCGGCGACCAGGTGCAGGTGGCCGCCGCAGGCCGCTTCAGCGACAAAAACGTGGGCGCTGACAAAAAAGTCCGGCTGGAGAGCAGTTACAGCGGCGGCGACAGGGGCAATTACACCATCGCTGACCAGGCCAGCACCACGGCCAGCATCACGCCCCGGGCGGCCCGCGTCGGCGGCATCACCGCCAGCGACAAGGCCTACGACGGCACGGTGGCCGCTTCGGTCAGCACGTCGCAGGCGGCGGTGTCGGGCCTTCTGGATGGCGATCAGGTCCGCGTCACAGTCAGCGGCAATTTCGCAGACAGGAACGCGGGCACGCACGCGGTCGACCTGAGCGTCAGCCACCAGGGCAGCGATGCGGCCAACTACAGTTACAGCGATCAGGCCAGCGCCACGGCGACCATCACGCCCCGGGTCATCACCCTGACCGCGCCCAGTGTCAGCCGGGTGTACGACGGCGGCACCGGCTACACGGCCAGCGCGGCCGAGCTGGCGGCGCTGGCAACCCATCTGGTCAAGGGCGACGGGCTGGCGCAGGTGTCGCTGGCTTTCGACAGCAAAAACGTCGGCATTGGCAAGACGCTGACCCTCAGCAAGGCGGTCATCGACGATGGCAACGGCGGCAAGAACTACAACGTCACGCTGAAAGAAAACACCACCAGCCGCATCACCCGCCTGGACAGCGTTACCTGGGTGGGCGCCCCCAACGCCGAAAAGCCGGGGAGCTGGTTCGATCCGGCCAACTGGGCGGGCGGGGCGGTGCCCGATCTGGCCAACGTGGCCCATGTGGTGATCCCGGCCGGGGTGACGGTCCGTTTTGATCCGGCGGGCGCCAAGGGCAGTGCAGTGGCCGACCAGCCGGTGCAGGTCGATGGCATCGGCAGCGGTCTGGGCAGTTTGATGATGGCCGGGGGCGATCTGCAGGTGGGCGCCGACGGCCTGAAGCTGGACGCCCTGACGCAAAGCGTTGGCCGATCGGCCGTGGCCGGGGCCGGGGCCGCCAGCGTGAGCGGCGATATGCCGGTCAGCCAGGAGTTGATCCAGACCGGCGGCGCTGTCGCGCTGGAACGCGCCTTCGTGAGCGGCACCCAGACGCAATCGGGCGCCGCGATGGCGGTGTCCGGCACGCTGCGCGGTGGCGATCTGTCGATCTCTGGCGGGACGCTGTCGGTGGACGGCGGCACCTCGGTGAACCAGCTGCACCAGAGCGGCGGTACGCTCGATTTCTACGGACCGGTCAATCTGGCGGACACTTTCAGCCAGACCGGCGGCAGTGCCACCACGCACGGCAGCCTGAAGGGCGGTAGCGTGGCGGTGTCGCAGAGCGGGCGGTTCAATGCGAGGTCGACGGTTGATCTTGAGACGCTCAGTGTCGATGGCGGCCGCGTCAGCCTGGATCGTGGCCTGAACGCCCGCCAGCTGGATCTGCGTGGCGGCACGCTGCTGACCGCTGGGCCGGTGAATGCGGGCACCCTCAACCGCTCCGGAGGGAACTTTGTGCAGGACGGTCAGGAGACCGGGCTTGTCGATCCGGGCCAGGTGACGGCCAGCGTGGCCGCGCCCACTGAAGGCAGCCCGGTGCTGCGCAATCCTGACACCCCCGCGCCGACCCTCACTGTCGTCGGCGATGTGACGCTGCCACCTTCAGTCCGGGCCGTCATGCGGGTGGCATCCACGCCCGCATCGCCTGGCCAGCCCGCCACGCTGAATGTGGAGATCCGGCCCGATGCGCTCAGCCGCCCGGAAGGCTTCACCTTCGCCGTGCCGCAGCGCGTCTGGGGCGGCGAGAGCAGCCAGGGCGTGCGCGCGCAGCTGCCCGATGGCAAACCGCTGCCCTCCGGCGTCAGCTTCGACGCGCGCACCCAGCGCTTCACGGTGGCGTCCAAAGCCGACGTGACGCTGCCGCTGACGGTGGTGCTGCGCGCGGCCTCTGGCCAGGAGGTGGTGGTGGTGGTTGATGCGGGCTGATCGCTGAAATTGCCCCACCATTCAGGGCCTGTTGTGGCGTTTCGCCACTGACCCTGAAACTAGACTGGGACAGCCGGGTTACCCGGGTGTCTTATAGCCCGGCATCTTCACAGGTGCCGGGTTTTTTATTATATGAATTGGAGGGAGGCGAACCCGGCTGCATCAGCCGGGGGCTGCTGCGCACATGAATCAAAGCTACCGCACCGTCTGGAATGAATCCACCCAAAGCTGGACCGCTGTTCAGGAATGCGCCAAAGGGCGCGGCAAAAGTCGCAGCAGCCGCAATCTGAATCTAAGGAATCTGATTATTGGATCATTGCTGATTCCCGCTGCCGGTTTTGCGCAAACCGCACTCCCCAATTCTCCGGCGCCCACCCAGCTGCCCACGGGCGGCCAGGTTTCTGCAGGCCAGGCCAGCATCGCCCAGCAGGGCGCCGTCATGACCATAGACCAGGCCAGCCAGCGCGCCGTGATCGACTGGAAGGGCTTCGATGTCGGCCGCGATGCGACGGTCAATTTCCAGCATCCCAGCGCCAGCGCGGTCACCTTGAATCGCGTGCAAGGTGTTGATCCCAGCCAGATTTACGGCCAGATTAAAGCCAACGGACAAGTCTACCTGAGCAACCCGGCGGGCGTTTACTTTTCGCCGACCGCGAGTGTGAATGTCGGCGGCATTGTGGCCACGACGCGCACAGCGGATTCCGACGCTTTCATGGCGGGCAAAGACCCGTTCGCAGGCCGTGCGGACGGGGCAAATGGCGGCGCAGTCGTCAACGAAGGCCAGATTGCGGCTCCGGCAGGCAGCATCACGCTGCAGGGCGACAGCGTGGTCAACACCGGCACGCTTAACGCCAGCAGCCTGGTGAACAAAGGCGGCAAGATTGTTCTTGAGGCGCAAGCCATCGCCCTGAAAGCAGGCAGCCAGATCAAAGCCGATGGCGCCACGGGCGGTGGCACCGTACACGTGGGCGGCGGCTGGCAAGGCGCGGGCGAGATGCGCCAGGCCAGCAGCGTCAATATGGAAACGGGTTCGAGCATTACCGCCAACGCCACGCAAAACGGCGATGGCGGCGAGGTGGTGCTGTGGAGTGATATTCACAAGGCGGGCGGTAAAACCACAGCGCAGGGCCAGGTGTCAGTGACCGGCGGAGCAGAAAGCGGCGATGGCGGTCGCGTTGAAACCTCTGGCCACAGCGTGGATATTGCGGGTTTTGGCGTGAATGCCCTGGCCGAAAAAGGCAAGGCTGGGCAGTGGCTGATTGATCCGTACAACTACACGATTGGAGACGATCAGGCTGCAGCCATCGGGGATGCACTGAATACTGCGGATGTGACGGTGACGACTGCCCTGAGCAATACCACGCAGGGTGGCTCTACCAATTCGGGGGACGCAGGCGACATCACGGTATCCAGTGCCATCACCAAAACCGGAAGTGCTGCAACCACGCTGAATCTGGTCGCTGATCGCGATATCGCCATCAATGCAGATATTTCCAGTAGCAATGGCGCGCTGGGCGTTACGGCCCAGGCCGCGCGCAATATCAGTCAGGCCACAAGCAAACAGCTCACGACGCGCGGTGGGGCGGTGACGTATGCAGCCACTGGGAATATCACCCTGGAGGCGCTGTCCGGCATCGATACCCGCCAGGCCGATGGCACGGGCGGCGCCAACGTGATCCTGGGCGGTGGAAAAGATGGCAGCACCGCTGCCTATGGCTACACCTGGGGCGTCAAGCTGGACAGTGCCACGCTGCAGGCGGGCAGCGGCGCGGTCTCGTTGCGGGGCCGAAGCAACGGCCCCAGCGGCCCGGGTGTTGACCTGGCCGGCGCCAGCCGCATCGTCGCCGGGGGCGGCATCGCCTTGACGGGTGAATCCAGCAACACGAACGGCGCCGGGGTCGAGATCAACAGCACCGACGGCGGCAATACGCTCAGCCTGGAGGCCACCGGCGGTGGTGGGGTGAGCATCAACGGCCAAACCGAAGCCGACAACAGCGCCGGGGTGCGCATTGCGGGGGACGGTACGGTGCGGATCGCCTCCGGGACGGGGGATATCCGCATCGCGGGCGAAGCCACTGTGGCCGGACTGGGCACCAGCAGCGGCATCAAGGCTGCGTCGGGCGGCCCGCTGCGCGTGACCAGCAGCGGGGGCGGCGCCATCACCCTCAGCGCCAAAAGCCGGGACTCGCAGTATTCCAAGGACCTGAACATCGAGCGCACCGCCACCACCCTGGGCGGCGCGGGCTACAGCGGCACGCTGACGCTGGAAGCCGACCGGCCTTACCTGGCCACCGGCGCGCGCCTGCAGGGCACGGGCGAGCTGGTACTGCAGCAGGCCAGCGCCAGCCGCGCTTGGAAAATAGGTAGCCTCAATCCTCAGGAGGGCGCCCCGTTGGAAGCGAGCAACGAAGGTTTCCTGAAAATCACCAGCGTGGTCCAGCCCGGATTCGCCCAGGTGACCGTGGGGCGCAGCGACAGCACCGCCACGCTGGTGTCCGACGCAACCCTGACACCGCTGACCGATCTTCACCTGCGCAGCGGCAGCGGCGGCATCACGCTGCGCGACGCCATCAATGCGGACAACAACGACGTCCCCTACACCGTGCGTTTGACCACCCCCGGCACGGTGAGCCAGTTCGGTTCCGGGATTCACGCCCGCGCTCTGGTGCTGGACGGCGGGGGCCAGTTCAATATGGCCAACGTGGGCAACAAGGTGGGGACCTTGAGCGCGCCGTCGGTCGCCAGCCTGAAATATCTGGATTCGAACGTGCTGGCTGTCGGCGATATCAGCGCCAGCGGCCCGGTCGATATCGCCACCCACACCGGCGATCTGACCCTCAGCGGCGTCATCAGCACCACCGATGCCAGCGACCGCGCCCTGACCCTGACGGCGCACAACTTCTTCGGCGCGGGGACGGCCAGCGGCGGCAATATCGTCGTCAACGGCGGCAGCCTGAGCGTGGGCGCCGGCGGCAGCGCGCGGCTGTACACCGGCAGCATCGCGGGCAGCACCAGCGCTGCGGCGCTGGCCACCCCCGGACAGTTCCGCTACGCCAGCGACAACAACTACTTCGCGGAAAAAGTCAAAACCGGCTACACCGCGCCGCTGGCCTCGGGCACCACGCTGATTTACCGCGAACAGCCCACCGCCACCTGGGCCGTGTCCGACGCCAGCATCACCTATGGCGACAACTTCAGCCCGGCGGCTTCCGCCTGGAGTGGCACGGTCAACGGCGACAGCAGCAGCCAGGCGGCACAGGTCAGCGCCCCGGGTCCGCTGTCCGGCAGCGGCCATCTTGTCGCGGGCACGCACGCTCTTGAAGCACAGGGCGGCGGCGCCGATCTGGCCGCGCTGGGCTACCGCCTGGCGTATGGCACAGGCACGCTGACCGTCGCGCCCAAAGCGCTGGTGCTCAGCGGCATCACGGCCCGCGACAAAATTTACGATGGCAGCACCGCTGCGCCGATCACGCTGGCCGACGCCAGCCTGGACGGCCGAGTCGCGGGAGATGATCTTTCCGTGACCGGCACCTTCGCCAGCAAAAACGTCAGTGCGGATGCGCAGACCGTGTCCCTGTCCGCCTCGGGCGCGGACGCGGGCAACTACACCGTCACCGGCCAGGAGACGGCCAGCGCGCGCATCACGCCCAAAGCCGTCACTGTCAGCGGCATCACCGCCGCCGACAAGGTCTACGACGGGACAGTCTCCGCCACCGTGGACGCCACGCGCGCCGTGTTTGAAGGAATGATCGCGGGCGACGATTTGGCCGCCAGCAGCACTGGCACCTTCGGCGACAGGAATGCTGGCAGCGGAAAAACCGTGACGCTGGCCAGCACGTACACGGGCGCTGACCAGGGCAATTACACCTACACCGATCAGGCCAGCACCACCGCCAGCATCACGCCCAAAGCCGTCGCCGTGAGCGGCATCACCGCCGGTGACAAGGTCTACGACGGCAGCAGGGCGGCGACCGTCGATGCCAGCAAAGCGGTGTTTGACGGCCTGATTGCGGGCGATGCTGTCGCCGCCAGCAGCACCGGCCAGTTCAGCGACAAAAACGTCGGCAGTGGCAAAACGGTGACCCTGGCCAGCACCTATTCGGGCGCCGATGTGGGCAATTACACCCTGACCGATCAGGCCAGCACCACCGCCAGCATTACGCCCAAAGCCATCGCCGTGAGCGGCATCACCGCCGGTGACAAGGTCTACGACGGCAGCAGGGCGGCGACCGTTGATGCCAGCAAAGCGGTGTTTGACGGCCTGATCGCGGGCGATAAGGTGGCCGCCAGCAGCACCGGCCAGTTCAGCGACAAAAACGTCGGCAGTGGCAAAACCGTCAGCTTGACCAGCACCTATTCGGGCGCCGATGTGGGCAATTACACCCTGACCGATCAGGCCAGTGCCACGGCCAGCATCACGCCCAAAGCCGTCGCCGTGAGCGGCATCACAGCGGCGGACAGGGTCTACGACGGGACAGTTTCCGCCACCGTGGACGCCAGCCGCGCCATGTTTGAAGGGATGATCGCGGGCGACGACCTGGCCGCCAGCAGCACCGGCATCTTCAGCGACAAAAACGTCGGCAGCGCCAAAACCGTCAGCCTGAGCAGCAACTACACGGGCTTCGATGTGGGCAACTACACCGTCACCGACCAGGCGAGTGCCTCTGCGAGCATCACGCCCAAGGCGCTGGCGGTCAGTGGCATCACGGCCGCCGACAAGGTCTACGACGGCGCGACTTCCTCGGTAGTGGATGTCAGCAAAGCGGTGATCGACGGCCTTGTCGCAGGCGACACGGTGGCTGTCAGCGCCACCGGCCAGTTCAGCGACAAAAACGTCGGCAGCGGCAAAACCGTCGCCCTGGCCAGCAGCTACTCGGGCGCGGATGCGGGCAACTACGCCATCGCCGACCAGGCCAGCGCCACGGCCAGCATCACGCCCAAGGCGCTGGTGATCAGTGGCGTCACCGCCCGCGACAAGGTGTACGACGGCGGTACTGCCGCGCAGATCGCGCTGGCCGACTCCAGCCTGGACGGCCAGGTCGCGGGGGATGATCTTTCCGTGACCGGCACCTTCGCCAGCAAAAATGCCAGCGCGGAGGCTCAGACCGTGTCGCTGGCCGTTGCGGGTGCAGATGTGGGCAACTACAGCGTCAGCGGGCAGGACACGGCCCGTGCGCGCATCACGCCCAAAACGGTGGCGGTGAGTGGCATTACAGCGGCGGACAAGGTCTACGACGGAACAGTTTCCGCCACCGTGGACGCCAGCGGCGCCATGTTTGAAGGGATGATCGCGGGCGACGACCTGGCCGCCAGCAGCACCGGCCAGTTCAGCGACAAAAACGTCGGCAGTGGCAAAACCGTCAGCCTGAGCAGCAACTACTCGGGCGCTGATGTGGGCAACTACGCCATCACCGACCAGGCGAGTGCCTCGGCGAGCATCACGCCCAAGGCGCTGGCGGTCAGTGGCATCACGGCCGCCGACAAGGTTTATGACGGCGCGACTTCCTCGGGAGTGGATGCCAGCAAAGCGGTGTTCGACGGCCTTGTCGCAGGCGACACGGTGGCGGTCAGCGCCACCGGCCAGTTCAGCGACAAAAACGTCGGCAGCGGCAAAACCGTCGCCCTGGCCAGCAGCTACTCGGGCGCGGATGCGGGCAACTACGCCATCGCCGACCAGGCCAGTGCCACGGCCAGCATCACGCCCAAGGCGCTGTCGGTCAGCGGCATCACGGTGGCTGACAAGGTCTATGACGGCGCGACTTCCTCGGCAGTGGATTCCAGCAAAGCGCTCTTTGAGGGCCTGGTCGCGGGCGACTCTGTGGCGGCCACAAGCTCCGGCCAGTTCAGCGACAAAAACGTCGGCAGCGGCAAAACCGTCAGTCTGACCAGCCGCTATTCGGGCGCCGACGCGAGCAACTACGCCATCACCGACCAGGCCAGCAGCACGGCCAGCATCACGCCCAAAGCGCTGTCGGTGAGGGGCATCACGGCCGCTGACAAGGTCTACGACGGCGGCACGGCGGCGACGGTTGACGCCCGCAGTGCGGTCTTCGATGGCCTTGTCACCGGCGACGATGTCCGTGCCTCGGCCACCGGCCAGTTCGCCGACAAAAACGTCGGCAGCGGCAAAAACGTGGTTTTGACCAGTGATTTCACCGGCGCCGATGTGGGCAACTACGCCATCACCGGGCAGGCTGCGGCGAGCAGCAGCATCAGCCGCCTGGCTCAGGCCACCTGGGTGGGCGGCGCGAGCGGCAGCTGGTTCGACGCCGCCAACTGGGCCGGTGGGGCCGTGCCGGATCTGGCGAACGTCAGCCGGGTTGATATTCCGGTGGGCGTGACGGTCGATTTCGCGCCGCCCGCCAGCGCGGGCGCGGTGCAGGTCGATGGCATCAGTGCCGGTGGCCTGGCCCTGCGCGGAGGGGCTCTGGACGTGGGCGCGGACGGCTTGCAGCTGGCGACGCTGGATCAGTCGGGCGACAGCCGCCTGCAGGTGGCAGGCGCGTCGCGTCTGGGCGACTACACGGTGGACGGCGGCCAGGCGCGCTTTGGCCAGACCCTGGTGGCCGACAGCCTGACGCAGTCGGCGGGTGATGTCCGGGTGGATGCGCTCGCGCAGATCACCCGGCTGGCGCGCACGGGCGGCGTGTTTGTCAGCCAGGCGCCCCAGGCTGATCCGGGCCTTGTGACGGCTGTTGCGTCGGGTTCGTCCGGCACGGCGGTCTCGTCCGGTGCAGCGGAAGGGCCTGGCGCGGTGGCTGGACCGATGGCCACGGCCTCGCCAGCGCCGACGCTGATCAGCTCGACCGATGCGGCGCTGGACCTGTCGGGCAGCGAGTCGGCAGCGCCGCAGGCCGCCCCAACACCTGCGCCTGCGGCCACGTCCACACCCGCCGCCGAAGTGGCCTGGACGCCCGCCAGCGCTGGCGCGACCGCGCAGGTGCGCGTGCAGATCCAGCCGCAGGCCCTGTCTGGCGGCGAAGGTTTTGGCTTTGCAGTGCCTGCGCAGGTCTGGGGCGGTGCGGCGCCGGGTGATCTTCAGGCCGTGATGCCTGGCGGCGCGGCGCTGCCCGAAGGCGTCAGTTTTGACAGCCAGACCCAGTCCTTCCAGGTCAGCCCGCAGGCCAAAGTCAGCTGGCCCCTGACGCTGGTGCTGAAGTCGGGCTCAGGGCAGGAGGTTCGCGTCGAGATCAACTCGGCGGATCAGGCCCGCTGATCGGGCGGCGCGGGCTGCGCGGTTGGGGCGGGAGGGCCGGGATGAGCGGTCCCCAGCCACCCCCGCCGCGCCACCAGCCACGCGCCTCCCGGCAGTGGCCAGCGCTGGCCGGTGGTGGCGCGGGGCAGTTCGGCCTGCAGTCGCGCGATCAGGGTTTCGGGCGGAGCGGCGGTTAGCTGGCCCAGCCAGTGGCGCAGCAGGATGCCGCGCCGCGCGGGCGAGAGCCTGAGCCAGGCGCTGATGTCCAGCCGAGGCGGGCTGCCCGCCAGCGCTTGCGCGGCGTCCAGTTCGGCCAGCTCGTTCAGCGCGTCAGCGGCCTGCGCCGCACGGCGAGCGGCGTGACTAAGCGCCGAGGCAGCGTGCGGAAACGCCGCCTCCAGCGCGGGCAGTACGGCGTGGCGCAGGCGGCTGCGCGTGTGGCGCGGGTCGGTGTTGCTGGGGTCGTGAACCACAGGCAGGGCGTGGGTGGCCGCGTAGGCGGCGATGCGCTTCGGGGCTTCATCCAGCCAGGGGCGCAGCCAGCGCAGACCGTCGCGCTGCGCATCAGACGGCATGGCCGCCAGGCCGGCCGGACCCGCGCTGCGCAGCAGTTGCAGCAGCACGGTCTCGATCTGATCCTGGCGGTGGTGGGCCAGCAGCACGGCCTGGCATCCGGCGGCGCGGGCCATGCGGCCCAAAGCGGCATAACGGCCGCGCCGCGCCCACGCTTCGATGCTTTCGCCGGGAGCGGGCTGACCGTGCAGTCGGCTGACCTGACCGGTGACCGGGTCGCCCCGGGCGGCCCACTGGGCGCACAGCGCCATCAGGCCGTCGGCCCAGGCATCGGCCTGCGCCATCAGCCCGTGGTGCACGTGCAGGGCGTGAACCGTGACAGAGGAAGAAGGGGCTGAAGGGGCTGAAGGGGAGGAGGGCGCCGCCTGCGCCAGTTTTTTCGCCGCCGCCACCGTGGCGTGCAGCAGGGCGATGGAATCGCGCCCGCCGCTGCAGGCCACCGCGATGGCGCGGGGCCGGGCGAATTCAGCGCCCAGCACCTGCGCCAGCCAGCGCGGATTCAGGGCCAGCGCTCCAGGCGCTCGGTGCGCCGGGGCTTGAGGACGCTTCTGGGGCTCGGGCCGCTCAGGCGGCGTCGAGGTAGCGCCCATAGCTTTGCAGGCGGGCGTAGCGCTGGTCCAGCAGCTCGGGGGTCGGCAGCGCCTTCAGGCGGTCCAGCGCGGCCTGCAGCAGCGGCTGGATGTTCTGGCAGGTGTCCTGCGGCTTGCGGTGCGCGCCGCCGGTGGGTTCGGGGCAGATCTCGTCGATCAGGCCCAGCTCCAGCAGGCGCGGCGCCACGATGCCCAGCGCCTGAGCGGCGTCGGCGCTGCGCTCGGCGGTCTTCCACAGGATGGAGGCGCAGCCCTCCGGCGAAATCACCGAGTACACCGCGTGCTGCAGCATGATGACGTGGTCGGCCACGCTGATGGCCAGCGCGCCGCCCGAACCGCCTTCACCGATGATGGTGGTGATGATGGGCACGCGCAGCTGCGCCATCTCGAAAATGTTGCGGCCAATGGCCTCCGACTGGCCGCGCTCCTCGGCGCCGATGCCGGGGTAGGCGCCCGGCGTGTCGACAAAGGTGAAGACGGGCAGGGCAAACTTTTCGGCCAGCTTCATCAGGCGCAGCGCCTTGCGGTAGCCCTCGGGGCGGCTCATGCCGAAGTTGCGCAGGGTGCGCTCCTTGGTGTCGCGCCCTTTCTGGTGGCCGATGACCATGCACGACTGCCCGCCAAAGCGCGCCAGGCCGCCGACAATGGAGGCGTCTTCGGCGTAGTGGCGGTCGCCCTGCAGCTCCTGGAAATCGGTGAACAGGGTGTTCACGTAATCCAGCGTGTAGGGGCGCTGCGGGTGGCGGGCCACCAGCGTCGTCTGCCAGGGGCTGAGCTTGGCGTAAATGTCCCGGGTGAGCTGGCGGACTTTTTTCTCCAGCCGGCCGATCTCGTCGGAGATATCCACCGCCGAATCGCCCTGCACGTGGCGCAGGTCGTCGATCTTGGCCTGGAGGTCGGCAATGCCCTGTTCAAAATCTAGAAAGTGTTTTCTGCTCATGGAAATCCGCTGGTTACGGGGTCAGTAGGCCACCGGCAAGGGGTCCAGACTGCGCCAAATGTACCATGTGGCCACGCTGGAGTAAGGCGTCCAGGCCCCGGCCAGCTCGCGCACGTCGGAGCGGCTGACGGGTTCGCCGGCGAACCAGTTTCTGCTCACGCCCTTGATCAGACCGACGTCGTCCAGCGGCAGGACGTTGGGGCGCAGCAGGTGAAAAATCAGGAACATCTCGGCCGTCCAGCGGCCCACGCCGCGCAGGGTGATCAGATCCTGGATGACGGCTTCGTCGTCCATGCCCTCCCAGCGCGCCACGTCGATCAGCCCGTCGGCGTGGCGCTGCGCCAGGTGTTTGGTGTATTCGATCTTGCGCAGCGACAGCCCGGCCTCGCGCAGCACGGCGGCTTCGGCGCGCAGCAGCGGCTCGCACCACAGGTGGCCGTCGCCGTCCTGGCGGTGCTTTTCCAGCACCAGCACGGCGCGGTCCCAGACGGCCTGCGCGGCCTTGACCGAAATCTGCTGCCCGACGATGGAACGCGCCAGCGTGGTCAGCGCGTCGCCGCGCCCTTCCAGGTGGCCGGGACCGAGCCGGGGGATGAGATCGCGCAGGATGCGGTCGGACGCGATCAGGTGATCGCGCGCCGCGTCCCAGTAATCGGGCTTGATGCCGCCGGGCACCGCGAAGTCGTTGATGTCGCTCATGCGCGGGTCCAGGTCGTGCCCGTGGGGCTGTCTTTGAGCAGGATGCCCTGCGCCTGAAGCTCGGCCCGGATGGCGTCGGCGGCGGCAAAATCGCGCGCCTGTTTGGCCGCCTGGCGCCGGGCGATGGCGTCCTCGATGGCGGCGGTGTCCGGCTCGCCCGCGCTGGCCTCGCCCTGCAGCACGCTCTGCGGCGACTGCTGCAGGATGCCCAGGGTTGCGCCCAGCGCACGCAGCAGGCGCACAGCGCGGGTGGCGGCCTGAAGATCGGTCGCCGGGCCCTGAAGCGCGCGGTTGAGCTGCGCCGTCAGATCAAACAGCACCGCCAGGGCGATCGAGGTGTTGAAATCGTCTGACATCGCAGCCGCGAAGCGCGCAGCATCCGCGTCGTCGCCCTGCCAGTCGGCCGCGGCCAGCGCGGAGTCGGGTTCGGGCAGCGCCACGCCCGCGTCCTGCGCCTGTTGCAGTGCGGTGTAGATGCGGCGCAGGGCGGTCTGGGCCTCGCGCAGGTCGGCGTCGCTGAAGTTGATCGGGCTGCGGTAGTGCGTGCGCAGCATGAAAAAGCGCAGCGTTTCGCCGTCGAAGGTTTTCAGCACCTCGCGGATGGTGAAGAAGTTGCCCAGCGATTTGGACATCTTCTCGTCGTTGATGTTGACGAAGCCGTTGTGCATCCACACGTTGGCGAACGGCTGGCCGCTGGCGCCCACGCTCTGGGCGATCTCGTTTTCGTGGTGGGGGAACTGCAGATCCTGTCCGCCGCCGTGGATGTCGAAGTGCTCGCCCAGCAGCGCGCAGCTCATGGCCGAGCACTCGATGTGCCAGCCCGGGCGACCGGCGCCATAAGGGCTGTCCCATTGGGCCTCGTCGGGCTCCTGGGGTTTGGCGGCTTTCCAAAGGACGAAATCCAGCGGATCGCGCTTGTCGTCCTGCACGGCCACGCGCTCGCCGGCCTGCAGGTCGTCCAGGCTTTTGCCCGACAGGCGGCCGTAGCCGGGGAAGGCGCGCACGGCGAAGTTCACATCGCCCTGCGGGGCCTGATAGGCCAGACCGCGCTCCTCCAAGCGGCGCACGATGTCCAGCATCTGCGGCACGTAATCGGTGGCGCGGGGCTCGTGGTCGGGGCGCTGCACGCCCAGGGCGTCGGCGTCACGGTGCATTTCAGAGATCATGCGGTCGGTCAGGGCGCGCAGGGTTTCACCGTTCTCGGCGGCGCGGCGGATGATCTTGTCGTCGATGTCGGTGATGTTGCGCACATAGGTCACGCGCAGCCCGCTGGCGCGCAGCCAACGCTGCACCACATCGAAAGCCACCAGCACGCGGGCGTGGCCCATGTGGCACAGGTCGTAGACCGTCATGCCGCAGACGTACATGCGCACATGGCCGTCCTGCAGCGGAACAAGTGGCTCGATCTGGTGACTGAGGGTGTTGTAGATGCGTTGCGTCATGGTGGTTCCGGGAAGAAAAAACCGGCAGCGGGTGCCGGTGCGGGGCGATACACCCCGACGCAGCGGGTGGACAAGCCGCAGTGGGTAGAATCGCGCCTCCAGTATAACTTTAGGGCCAGGCCATGAGCACCCGGAACACCCGCCAGACCCCCCGCCAGTCCGCCAGTCCGTCCTCCCGCTCCACGACGTCACGCTCGCGCCGCGCGCTGCTGGCGGTGGGGCTGTGCAGCAGCATCGCCACCCTCGCGTGGGCCAGCCCCGCGCAGGCCCAGGAGGTCCGACTGGACACCAGCGCGGGCGAGATCGTCCTGCAGATGGACGCCGCCAAAGCGCCCAAAACGGTCGCCAACTTCCTGTCGTACGTGAAAAGCGGGCATTACAACGGCACGGTGTTTCACCGCGTCATTGCCGATTTCATGATCCAGGGCGGCGGCTTCACCCCCGATTTCAAAGAGAAGCCCACCCGCGCGCCCATTGCGCTGGAGAAAACCGGCCTCTCGAACACCGTGGGCACCGTGGCCATGGCGCGCACCAGCGATCCGGATTCGGCCTCGGCGCAGTTCTTCATCAACGTCAAGGACAACCTCTTCCTGGATCCGGCGCGCTCGCCAGATGGCAACGGTTACGCCGTGTTCGGCAAGGTCGTCAAGGGCATGGATGTGGTGAACAAAATCCGCGCCGTGCGCACCACCAGCGTCGGCCCGTATCAGGACGTGCCCGCGCAGCCCGTCATCATCCGCTCGGCCAGCGTGGTCCAGTGACTTTTTCTGATCTGATTTTTCTGAAGGATTTCAATGACCTCCGTTCTCGTCAAAACCTCCGCCGGTGAGTTTCGCATCCAGCTGGACGCTGAAAAAGCGCCGAAATCGGCTGAAAACTTCCTGGCCTATGTGCGCAGCGGCCACTACGACGGCACCGTGTTTCACCGCGTCATCAAGAACTTCATGATCCAGGGCGGCGGCATGGATGCGGCCATGAAGCAGAAACCCACCCGCGACCCCATCCCCAACGAAGGCGCTAACGGCCTGAAGAACGTCAAGTACACGCTGGCGATGGCGCGCACCAACGATCCGCACTCGGCCACCGCGCAGTTCTTCATCAACACCAAGGACAATGGTTTTCTGGACCACACCGCGCCGTCGGGCCAGGGCTGGGGCTACGCCGTGTTTGGCGAAGTCACCGAAGGCCGCGAAGTGGTCGATGCCATCGAGAAGGTCAAGACCGGCCGCAAGGGCTTCCACGACGATGTGCCCGTCGAGGCCGTGACCATCGAATCCATGACCGTGGTGGACGACACCGCCGAGTGATTCCCCTGGGCAGCTCTCCCTCCCGCCTGCCCTGGCCGCCCGGCTTTGCGCCGGACGAGCTGGCGCGTCTGCCCTGGCGGGAGCTGCCTGCGCACTGGCGCCGGGTGGACATCGTCTCCGACCTGCACCTGTCGCCCGACACCCCTGCCATTGCCGCCGCGCTGCAGGCGCACCTGGCGCAGACCCCGGCCGATGCCGTCTGGCTGCTGGGCGATGTGTTCGAGGTCTGGGTGGGCGACGATGCGGCCGAGGTTGAAGGCGCTTTCGAGGCCCAGCAGATCGCCGTTTTGGCCGCTGCCGCAGCGCGCCCGGGGCTGCAAATTGCCCTGATGCGCGGCAACCGCGATTTTTTGCTGGGCGATGCGCTCCTGCAGCGTGCGGGCGTGCAGCCGCTGCCTGATCCGTTGCGCGTGCGCGCCTGGGGCCAGACCGCACTGCTGACCCACGGCGATGCGCTTTGCCTGGACGATGGCGATTACCTGGCCTTTCGCGCCAGTGTGCGCAGCCCGGCCTGGCAGCAGGCGTTTCTGGCCCGGCCGCTGGTTGAGCGCCAGGCGTTCGCCCGCGCCGCCCGCGAGCGCAGCGCGCAGTCGCAGCAGCAGGCTCACGCCGCCGCCCGGGCTGCGGGTGAAGGCGAACCGGGCGATATCCACCCCGATGCGCCTGCAGCCCTGCTGGACGCCAGCGGCTGCCAGCGCCTGATCCACGGCCACACCCACCGCCCGCAGGACCACACGCTGCCGGACGGACGCCTGTGCCACGTGCTGGCGGACTGGCGCGAACAGGGCGGCGGCGCTGACGCGGACACTTCCCGAAAATTCTCCCTGACACAGGCCCAGGTGCTGGTCTGGACGCCCGACGGGCTGCACCGGCAGGATCTGTAAACCATGGCGCTGAAATCCACCATTTTCAAGGCGCAGGTCGCTGTGGCCGACATCGACCACAGCTACTACTCCGACCACGCGCTGACCCTGGCGCGCCACCCCAGCGAAACCGACGAACGCATGATGGTGCGCCTGCTGGCGCTGGCCCTGAACGCCTGGCAGCTGGCCGACGTCTGCCAGGGCGATGGCGTGCTGCGTTTTGGCGCGGGCCTGAGCGACCCTTCTGATCCGGACGTGGTCCTGACCGATTTCACGGGCCGCCACCGGTTGTGGATCGAGGTCGGCCAGCCCGAGGAGCGTGCCCTGCAGCGCGCCTGCAACCAGGCCGATGCGGTGGCGGTGTACGCCTTTGCGTCTTCGGCGCGCATCTGGTGGCCGGCGCTCCAGAACAAGGTGGCGCGCATGGACCGCCTGCAGGTCTGGGGCCTGCCGCCCGAAGCCGCGCCCGAGCTGGCCGCGCTCGCGCAGCGCAGCATGGTGCTGCAGGCCACGGTGCAGGACGGCGCCGTGACACTGAGCAGCGAGGCCGGCAGCATCAGCGTCGAACCCGTTCGCTGGAAATAAACGGCGGGGAATCAACGGCGGGGAATAAGCCCCTTTAGGGTCAAGCCGTGATGATGTCTTTTGCCGGCGTGCCATTCAGCAGCGGTGTAGCCATCACCTTGTCGATGCGCTTGTCGTCCATATCAACGACCTCGAACCGCCAGCCTTCCCAATCGGCATGATCGCCCGTGGCTGGCACCTTGCCCAGCAGTAACATCATCATGCCGCTGAGCGTGTGGTAGCGGCCTTTGTCCTCTTCGGGAACCTGCTTGAGTTCAAGGCAGTCTTTCATTTCCGGAATGGGAATGGCGCCATCCAGCAGCCAGGACCCATTCTCGCGCTGCACGGCCCACGCATCATTGGCGTTACGCGGACTGAATTCGCCCGTGAGCGCCTCAAGCACGTCCTGCAGGGTCACGATGCCTTCCACTTCGCCATATTCGTCAATCACAAAAGCCATCTGCATGTGATTGTTCCGGAACTGCTCCAGCAATTCCATGCCGGTCAGTGTCTCGGGCACATAAATGCTGGGATGCAGATTGGCGGAATAATCTGGAGTCTGCCCTTTGGCCACGCAGGCCAGCGCCTGCTTGGCATGAATCACCCCCAGTATCGTGTCCAGACCGCCATCGCACACCGGGAAGCGCGAATGTTCTGATTCAATCAGGCGGCGCAGGTTTTCTTCCGGGGGCAGCTCGATATCGATGATGACCACATCCGAGCGCGGAATCATCAGTGAGCCCAGCTGGCGATCATCGAGCCGGAACACATTGCGCACCATCTCGTGCTGCTGCTGCTCGATAACACCGGCCTCGGAGCCTTCTTCCAGCATGGCATGAATTTCTTCCTCGGTCACACTGGATGCGGTGTTCTGCTTCACCCCCATAATGCGCAGCAGGGTATGGGTCGAAACCGACAGCAGAATCACAAAAGGCCGCGTGACCAGCGCCAGAATCTGTATGGGCCGGGCCACCAGCCGGGCCACGGGCTCTGGTGTGATCTGGCCCAGGCGTTTGGGCACCAGCTCGCCCACGACAATGGAGACATACGTCACCCCAACCACGACCACCGCGGTGGCGCCGATGTTTGCGACCCCGACGGGAACACCGATGGATTGCAGCCACAGTGAGAAAGGGCCCGCCAGGACGGCTTCACCCACGATCCCGTTGAGCAGGCCAATCGAGGTGATGCCGATCTGGATGGTCGACAGAAACTGGGTCGGGTCTTCGCCCAGCTTGAGCGCAATCGCTGCAGCCGGGTCACCTTCGGCAGCCAGTTTCATCAGACGGGCCTTGCGGGCTGTCACCAGCGCAATTTCGGACATCGCAAAGATGCCGTTGAGCATGACAAGACCCAGCAGGATCAGAATTTCCATAGTTTCACTTTCTATTGACAGGCACCAGCGGCCCAACAGCCCCAGGGGCAGACCAGTTTATGCCATGGCTACTGCGGTGACCCGTCTGGCGTGCCCGCTGTTCGATCTTTAGCGCTGTAGCGCCGAAAGTATCAGCGCAAACGTGAAGAACGCCGCCGCTGTCGTCACCAGGATGATGCGCGCGATGCGGCCATTGTTGGCGCCCATGCGTTCGGCCAGCAGCGAGACGTTGCTGGCGCTGGGCAGCGCCGCCGCCACGATGAGCACCGTGGCCGTCGTGGGCGGTACACCAGCGCCCAGCAGGGCCATGGCCTTCAGGGCCAGCGCCATCATCAGCGGGTGGACGAAGAGCTTGAGCAGCGTCACCGGCAGCACCTCGCTCCACGCGATGCGGTGGCTGTGGTCCTCGCGCATCAGCCGCTGCGAGCGGGCCAGCACCGCGCCGATGGTGAACAGCGCCACGGGCGAGGCCGACTGCGCCAGCATGTCCAGCGTGCGCGCAACCGGCCCCGGCCACTGCCACTGCAGGGCGGAAAACAGCACGCCCAGCGCGATCGCCCACGGCATGGGGTTGCCCGCCATGCCGCGCAGCGCCTGACGCAGCGCGATGCGCCAACCGCCTTCGCTGTCCAGTCGCGACAGCGCGATGCACAGGCTGGAGGTCAGCACCATATCGACAGCGATCATGACGATCATGGGCCCGGCCGCCGCCTGGCCCAGCAGCGCCACCAGCAGCGGCACGCCCATGAAGCCGGTGTTGGGAAAGGCCGCGACCAGCGCGCCAAACGCGCTGTCGTTCCAGCCCATGGCGGGCGGCCCGGCGCGCCACGGTTTGCGGCTGACCAGAACGGCCAGCGCCACCATCACCAGTGCGACTGCGGTGTAGCTGGCGAACACCGGCACGTCCAGCAGCTGCGCCAGCGGCGTGCGCGCACCAAACTGGAACAGCATGGCGGGCAGGGCGAAAAACAGCACATAGCCGTTCAGCCCCGGGATGGCCGACAGCGGCAGCGCACCGCGCCAGGTGGCCGCGAAGCCACACAGCACCAGAGCGAAGAAGGGCAGGGTGACCAGCAGGATCTGCAGCATGGCCGCGATGATAAGCCCGTGCTGCCCGCAAGCCCCGGCGGCGCGCGGTTTCTGTATGGCGTAGCGCAAAAGCACCCAAAGGGTAAACCCCGAGGCGAAAGCCCCTTACAGCGCAGCTAGAATCAAGCCGTTTTTGGTCAGACCAAGAGCCGATGCGCTCGATTGTTTTTTGGAAAGTGATCCACCATGAATGCTTTACTTGGGCTGTCGCGCCTGATTGATTCGCTCAATGAGCGGGTGGGCCGGGCGGTGATGTGGCTGGTGTTCGCCTGCGCTTTTGTGAGTGCTGCCAACGCTGTCGTGCGCAAGGTGTTTTCGACCAGTTCGAACGCATTTCTGGAAGCGCAGTGGTACATGTTTTCGGCGATTTTCCTGCTGGCCGCCGGCTACACGCTGATGCGCCAGGAGCACGTGCGCATTGATCTGGTGGTGAGCAAATTCTCCAAGCGCACGCAGATCAAGCTGGACATGCTCTTCATCTGCATCTTCCTGATGCCGGTGGTTTACTTTGTGATCACCATGGTGATGCCGCTGGTGATCCGCGCGTTTGAATCGGGCGAGATGTCCAACCAGGCCGGTGGCCTGATCCGCTGGCCGGTGTACGCCCTGGTGCCCATCGGTTTTGCGCTGCTGGGCCTGCAGGGGGTGTCCGAATTCATCAAGCGCTGGGCTTACCTCAAGGGCCTGATTGACGACCCCACACGCAAAGCCAGCGAGAAATCCGCCGAGCAGGAGCTGGCCGAGGCCATCCTGGCGCAGCAGAACGCTGACAAGGCCGCCGCAGCCACCGCCACCGCCGGAGAACGTTCATGATCGCCTTCATGCTGGAAAACATGGCCCCGCTGATGTTCTGCGGGCTGATCATCTTTCTGCTCATGGGTTACCCGGTGGCGTTCTCGCTGGGCGCCTGCGGGCTGTTTTTTGGCCTGGTCGGCATCGAGATTGGTGTGCCGGGGCTGGAATCGCTGATGAGCGCGCTGCCGCTGCGCATCTTCGGCATCATGCAGAACGAGACGCTGCTGGCGATTCCCTTCTTCACCTTCATGGGGCTGATCCTGGAACGCTCCGGCATGGCCGAGGATCTGCTGGACACCGTGGGCCAGCTCTTTGGCCCGCTGCGCGGGGGTCTGGCGATCGCCGTGGTGCTGGTCGGCGCCATGCTGGCCGCGACGACGGGCGTGGTGGCCGCGTCGGTGATCTCCATGGGCCTGATTTCGCTGCCCATCATGCTGCGCTACGGCTACGACCGGCGCATCGCCAGCGGGGTGATCGCGGCGTCCGGGACACTCGCGCAGATCATCCCGCCGTCGCTGGTGCTGATCGTGCTGGCCGACCAGCTGGGCCGCTCGGTGGGCGATCTGTACAAGGGCGCTTTTCTGCCCGGCTTCATGCTGATGTCCATGTACATCCTCTTTGTGGTGGGCGTGGCGATTTTCCGACCGCAGTGGCTGCCTGCGCTGCCCGCCGAGGCGCGCACCATCCGCGAAAGCAATGGCGACAGCGGTCTGCGCTCGCTGGGCCTGCTCACCCTGGTGTCGGTCGGCTGCGCGCTGGCCTTTGCCCACACCCGCCCGGATACCATGCCGCGCGACGAGCTGATCGTGCTGTCGCTGTGCGTGGGCACGGCGGTGGCTTTTGTCGCCGCCGTGGTCAACAAGAGCTTCAGACTCGGCCTGCTGTCGCAGATGGCCGAGCGCGTGACCTTCGTGCTGATCCCGCCGCTGGGGCTGATTTTCCTGGTGCTGGGCACCATTTTCATGGGCTGGGCCACGCCGACCGAAGGCGGTGCCATGGGCGCCATGGGCGGCCTGCTGATGGCGGCAGCCCGCCGGCGCATGTCCTTCACACTGCTCAAGCAGGCCATGGACATGACGATGAAGCTGTCGACTTTCGTGGTCTTCATCCTGATTGGCGCGACGGTGTTTGGCCTGACCTTCCAGGGCGTGGATGGTCCGCTGTGGGTCGAGCACCTGCTGTCCGGCCTGCCGGGTGGGCAGCTGGGCTTCCTCATCGTCGTCAACATCCTGGTCTTCTTCCTGGCCTTCTTCCTGGACTTTTTTGAGCTGTCCTTCATCGTGGTGCCCCTGCTGGCGCCAGTGGCTGACAAGCTGGGGATTGATCTTGTCTGGTTCGGCGTGCTGCTGGCGCTGAACATGCAGACCAGCTTCATGCACCCGCCCTTTGGCTTTGCGCTGTTCTACCTGCGCAGCGTGGCGCCCAGCGGGCCCTACCGCGACAAGGTCAATGGCCGCACCATCCAGGGCGTGAAGAGCACCGAGATCTACTGGGGCTCGGTGCCCTTCATCCTGCTGCAGCTGGTCATGGTGGCCACGGTGATCGCCTTCCCGAAAATCGTCACCGGCGGCGTCGAGCACGAGGTCCAGCTGGACAACACGCAGGTGCTGGACATCCTGAACCAGGATTCGTCGTCGGAAGGCTGGGGCGATGCGCCGGCGGATGCGGGCGCGCTGCAGGCTCCGGCCGCCCCCGATGCCGCGGCGCCCGATGCGGCCGCGCCTGCGGACCCGGCTACGGCTCCCGCTGAAGCGCCCCCCGCCGAGAGCGATGCCGACGCTCTCAAACAGCTGGAAGAAGCCAGCAAGGCGGCGCAAAAGTGACGCTGCCGCCGTCTGGATGGGTGTTTACCCGTAAGTTTTTTTCCGGAATTCGTGCATAGAATCGTCGCAAATTTGGTCTGACCAAGTTTGCGTCCTGAACCCCGAAGCCCCGCTGTCCTTTTTCTTACTCACTGGAGATTTTCATGGATCGACGTTCAATGGTGAAATTTGCCGGCCTGGCCGGTATCCTGGCGGCGGGCGCTGCCCCGGCCGTGCATGCCCAGGCGACGGTGCGCTGGCGCCTGGCGTCCAGCTTCCCCAAATCCATCGACACGCTGATGGGCGGGGCCGAATACATGGCCAAGCAGGTCAAGGCCATGTCGGGCGGCAAGTTTGAAATCTCCGTTCACCCGGGCGGCGAGCTGATGCCCCCGCTGGGCGTGCTGGACGGCGTGCAGGGCGGCAACGTCGAAATGTGCCATACGGCGCCTTACTATTTCTTCGGCAAGAACGAGGCCTTCACCCTGGGCTGCGCCATTCCCTTCGGTATGGGCAGCCGCCAGATGACCGCCTGGATGCTGGAAGGCAACGGCGGCAAGCTGATGAGCGAGTTCTACGCCGGTTACAACATCGTCAACTTCCCCGGCGGCAACAGCGGCACCCAGATGGGCGGCTGGTATCGCAAGGAAATCAAGACCCTGGCCGACATGAAGGGCCTGAAAATGCGCATTGGCGGCTTTGCCGGCAAGGTGCTGGAGCGCATGGGCGCCGTGCCGCAGCAGATTCCCGCCGGTGAAATCTATCAGGCGCTGGAAAAAGGCACTATTGACGCCGCCGAGTGGATCGGGCCGTACGACGATCTGAAACTGGGCCTGTTCAAAGTGGCGCCCAACTACTACTACCCGGGCTGGTGGGAGGGTGGCGCCGAGCTGGACTTTTTCGTCAACAAGAAGGCCTACGACGGCCTGTCGGCCGAGAACAAGGCCATTCTGGACACCGCCACGCGTGCGGCCCACGTGTCGATCCAGGCCGAATACGACGCCAAGAACCCCGGCGCGCTCAAGCAGCTGGTGGCCCAGAAGGTGAAGGTCGCGGCCTTCCCCAAGGCGGTGATGGACGAGGCCTTCAAGCAGTCGATGGCGATTTACAGCGAGCTCAATGCCAGCAACCCCGTGTGGAAGAAAATCTACGGCGATTACCTGGCTTTCCAGAAAGACCAGCTGCTGTGGGACCGCTTCTCGCAGGCCAGCTTCGACGGCTACATGCGCGGCGTGAAACTGCCCTGAGCGCTTTCCCCTCGAACAGAAAACCCGGCCTCGGCCGGGTTTTTTTGTGAACCCTGCAGCCCAGCCTGTGGGATGGGAACAGCGGGTCTTCGTTCAGCGGGTGCAGGTTTCAAGGGCCCGGTCTGTGCTGGCTTTTATGACCATGGCGGTAGAGCCCGGGCCTGAGCCTTTGGACCACCAGACCAGGCCACCGCCTTCATAGCGCGCACCGCTGGCCGATGGCGCGATGGTCATGGCGTAGTAGCGCTTGCCGTAGCGCAGCCGCAGCCGCTCGCCGGACGTGTCGTACTGCGCCACCGCTGCCTTGCCGCTGGGGCAGCGATAGATCTGGCGCTTCCCCAGCACCCGGGGCGCAGCGGGCGGTTTGGCCGCAGGCACCCCGGCCCGGGGGACTGCCGCAGGAGCGACGGCTGGTGGTGCAGACGCTGTGATGGGCGCCACGCTGGGCGCCGCAGCCTGCGTGGCTGTCGGCACCGTCGCGTCAGGCTCCGGAGGCGGTGGCGCTGAAGTCCAGGTGCCCTGTGTGGCGCAGGCCCCCAGCAGCAGGCTGCAGGCCAGAAGGGGCAGGTGACGAAGTTGCATGGCAGTTCCTTGCTGGTGCACAAGGGGCTGAGCTTAGCACTGCCCGGTGTCAGGGGCGCCGTTCCAGCGCCAGCTTGAGCCCCAGAACCAGCAGAACGGCCCCGCTGGTGCGAAAGATCCAGAGCAGAAAGCGCGGATGGCTGCGCAGCCACTTGGACAGAATGCCCGAGGCCAGTCCGATGGGGCCTTTGACCAGGAAAGTCAGCGTCGCAAAGACCAGACCCAGCGCGAACACCGACAGCGTCGGGTGCGTGGCGCCGGGCAGCACGAACTGCGGCAGGAAGGCGAAATAAAAGACCGCAATTTTCGGGTTGCTCAGATTCGACAGCGCGCCATCGACAAACAGCCGCAGCAGGGACTTGGGCGCCCCGGCGGTGATGGCCAGCTCTGACTGGCGCGTGCGCAGCAGCTGTACGCCCATGTAAACCAGGTAGGCTGCGCCGACCAGTTTCAGCACCAGAAACAGCCATTCCGAGGCCCGAAGCAGGGCGCCCAGCCCCAGCGTGGCCAGCACGGTATGCCCGATCAGGCCCACGCTGACGCCGGCCGCCGTGACAATCCCCGCCGCCGTCCCCTGCGCGATGGACCGCGACATGACCAGCACCATGTCCTGACCGGGCGTGGCGATCACCAGAAGCGATGTGGCCATAAACAGCCACCAGGAGACTTCAATCATGGCAGGGCTCCTCGGGACAATGAATCGACGGATGAGGTGGGGCGCCGTCAGCGTGGGGTAGTGAAATATGCACTGTGCTCGTTGACGAGTGAATGGTGCTGGGCTGATGTGTCATTTGGTGCGCTGCCCACAGCGCGCGCAGCGGGCCCAGAATGTTTTCAACCCCCTGGCCCCGTGCCGGGGTCTCACGCTCGCCCGGCGCCCCGAAACTGTTTCAGTTACAGATCGACCTTCCAGTTGGTTTCCTGAATCAACCCGTTCAGCTCCCTAATCTGGCGGGCCAGGTCTTCGGACTGTTTCTGGATGCTGGCAATATCAATCGCCGTCGTCCATTTGATTTCGCGGGCGCTGTAGCGGTCAGGCTCTCGCTGCGTCGCGTCGATGGCAGACTGGTACAGCGCGTGCCGCTGCACCAGCGCATCGCGCGCCGCCATGGCCTCGGTCAGGCTGCGGCCATCGGGCAGGGTATGGCTGAGGTTGGCGGTGTTGATCGCCACCACCAGTTTCTGGAGTTCTTCGAGAGTGGCTCCAGCCTCAAGCAGCAGCGCCGCAGGGTCCTCGTGCGGCGTGTCGCCGTCCTGCACCATGACGTTGCGGGCGATGCGCTCGCGCAGCGAGGCAATTTTTTTCTGCACATCAGCGCGCAGGAGAAGGGCTTGAGCGAGTTTCATGGAAATATTCTATGCGATGTGGTGCCCGGGATTCACAGGCTATTTCTCGCTTAGTGGCGATCCGAATCAAAAACTGGAGCCCGGCTGCTGCAGAAAATCAAGCTCTTCCGGGGTTGATGTGCGCCCGAGTATGGCATTGCGATGTGGGTAGCGCCCGAACCGGTCAATGATGGCCTTGTGCTTCAGTTCCGCCTGGTGGTTGGCCTCAGGCGCCATCGTGCGAAACAGGGGTTCCGCCAGACGGTGAATCACCGCTGATTCGCTGTGCATGTAGGGCATGTACAGAAAGGCCCTGTGCTGGGCGGGCAGGGTTTGATCTGCGCCAGTACGGACGGCTTCCTGAGCAAGCGCCAGTGCCATCGGATCGCAGGCAAAGGCCAGCGGCGTGCCCCGGTGGATATTGCGTGAGAACTGATCCAGAACAATGATTTCGGCCAGGCGTCCTTCGGGTGATACACGCCACTCAAACAGTTCACCCGCGTGAGCGGCGCGGTGAGTTTCGCCGAATCGGTCAGAAATTGTCTTGTCCAGGTCAGGATCAACCCGCCACCACTGGGCCGGGGAGAGTTCTTCGAACCAGAAATTGAGGATGGTGTGCATGGGGTGGTTTGGTATTTGACGATTCGGACTGCTGTAAGCAGATCCAGGACGTGCAGCAATTACAGCAGTGGCGCGACGGAAGGATTCGTGTGGCGCAAAGACGGTGCATCTTGCTCCCTACAAGCTAGCCAGACTGAGTTGTGTCGTGCTTACTGATTGACGGAATACACCAAGCTGGGACAGGAAGTACTTCGAAGAGCGCTATCGCCAGCAAGACCTGAATAACCCCGCCCAGAAGGCCAGTGCGATGGGCATGCAGCTCGTGCCCTCGGAAAGCGCTGCATGAAATCACTATGAAAATCAGTCAGTTGGAGGGTGTTTCTTGAGAGGCCTCTCCTTGCTAAGGCGGCTACAGGCCAAGTTGCTTCTCGATATAGGTCTGAAGGACTCCAAAAGCGAGGTCACCAGTTTTCCTGCCGATTTCAATTAGAAAGGCAGTCAGCTTCTGTTTCGCCTTTAGCCGATCGACCTTGTCAACTCCTTTATCAGCGATTTCGTAGACGGCGGTCTCCAGCTTCTTTGCTTCTGTGCCGCCATGTTGCCCGACAAGTTCGAGCAACTGATGGTGTTCAGGATCAAAATGCTGATTGCCATTGATCTCTTCGGCAATGACGCCGTTCACAGTGCCTATGAACTGCGGTCGGAAGTTGTACGTTACGTGAGTTGGACCACCTGTGCCTTGGCTGGGCCGACCCAGAAGGAGCGCGTCTCCTCCGACCTGGCCAGTGATCTGCGGCACTGCTTTAGATACAAGTGCAGGCAATTGAGCCCACTCTTCGGTAGACAGACCGGCGTCCATCAACTCCGACTCCAGTCGGTGTCTGATCGAGACGGCCTTGGCTTCGGCTTCGTGCTTGATATCCAGTTGTAATCGCCGTGCCTCCTTGGCGTATCGGGATACGACCTTAAGAACGTCCTGCGGATTTCCTCCCTTAGACGCGATAAGCACTGAGGCGGCCTCAGTGTCGGTCTGGAAAAGCGCCATCAACTTCGAAAACTCTTGGAACTCGGGGCCAAGACTATGTTGCCCTTCTGGAGGCTGGCCGTGGAACTCGTAGATGACCCCATGCTCGGTTCTCTTTTGATCAAGTCGGACCTGGAGGTGCTCGACCTTGACAAGGTAGTCCTGGAATAGCTGAAGAAAGCGATCAGCCTCGCCGGACCAAAGGCGACCGATTGGAACATATAGTCGAAAAATAAGGTTCTTGTCGGTCTCGTCTAGAAAAGCGTCAGCTAGGACGGTGACCTCGGCCTTCCGGGCGTACGGAATCACCTCGATGTTGTGCTGCTTTAGAAATGCGAGTGCTTCCTCTAGGATCGCCCGCTCAGGGTAGGGCCTGTATTCCTCGCGGAACTTGTCTGATTGCTCGCCGGCAAGGATGTCCTCAAATAGATAAATCTGATTGGGGACTGACCCAATAGCACCGAATAGGCGCTCCCGTACCTGACGGTAGGATTCGTCGACAATCAGTTTCATGACGTTCGCCGGAAACTTGCCAATGACAGAAGAGATCTTGAACTGATCAAAGAGATCTGCTGTGGCAGCCCAGTTGTCTGGGTATGAGTTCAATATCTTCTTCTTGTACTGGCGCCCCGATGTTTTCAGCGAACTGATCACTCCCTCGTGGTCTACCCAACCCAGGAGCAGTACAAGTGGCTTGTTCGGGTCAAGCTGATAGTCGAACTCGATGTCGGGATCTTCTGGAAGTGGCTGCATGTTCAACCGGTGTAGGTTTGAGAGGCCTAACTTGTTTTTATACCCCCTGTCAGGGGTATAACTGTACAAGGATGGTGGATAAAAAATGAAATCGCTTGTAACTTGTTGTTTTTTCAGGGACAGGAGGCGATATGACACCAGCCGCAGAACCACAACGTCCCAAGCTGCTGGATCAGCTTCGCGGCAAGCTGCGGGTTATGCACTACAGCCTGCGGACCGAAAAGAAGTACGTTCAGTGGGCGATCAGATTTATTCTATTCCACAATAAAGCCCATCTGGAGCAGGTCGCAGCAATAAATTTTCCTTGCATTCTGACTTGGCTGGCGTGTCAGCTTCCCGCCCAAAGGGCCTTAAAATCAAATGAAAGCTGTTTCTGGTGCCGGATCGACAGCAGGAAGACCGTGTCTTTCCCCTGCGCATACAGCACCAGATAGTGTGTCATTACATACTCGCGCAATTCGCCTGCTGGGGTGATCGAGCTCAGTTGGGTTTTAAGACGTGTAATGCCGTTGGCGACTTCCACGGATCGGGGCTGATGCGCAAGGAACAGGCGCCCCATGGCTGGAAATAGCTCCAGGTTCGGTATCACGGTATGGGTCTGTTCGTCCAGCAAGGCATCAAAGGCTTGGCACGCTTGGGCCTGCGCGAGGAATATGTCGAGTTCCATCAGGTTGCGCTCGAAGTTGCTGGTGATCTGGACGCTGACGGGTGCGCTAACGCTGCAGCCTGCCTCATCCTGCAGTGTTTGCTGAGCGCCTGAGCTTGATTTCCGCCAAAGCAGTTCGGGCGTCTTTGACCTGGCCCGCCGCTACGTCGGCCAGGCCGCGACTGGCTTCATCGATCAGGAGCAGGTGGATGCGTTCGCGCTCAAGCTGGTGGTAATAGTCCAGCCGCTGTGAGTCGATGAGCGCGACGTAGCTCTCACCGTTCTTGGTGATGATTTTTTCGGCCCCTGCTTTTACCTGGTCGGCCAGTTCAGACAGCGTCGCCCGGGCTTGCGACAGGGAAATCACGTCGCCTGCAGTAATTGCCATGGGGGGCTCCTGGTGGCTGGATGTACATGATTCTGCACATCATATCGCCCAACATCCCAGCGGTGGGTGGCGCCCTCAGCCTTCCCAGGCTGTGAACGCTCACCTCTATCCGATCAGGCGACCTTCGCCAGCTTTTCCAGCATTGGCTTGGTCACCAGCACCACGCCGTTGGCGGTGCGTTCGAAGCGCTGGGCGTCGAGTTCGGCGTCTTCGCCGATCACCAGGCCCTCGGGCAGTTCGCAGCCGCGGTCAACGACGACCTTGCGCAGGCGGCAGCTGCGGTTGACGATGACGTCGGGCAGCAGGACGGTCTGGTCGACCTGGCAGAAGGAGTGGATGCGCACACTGGAGAACAGCACCGAGTTGCTGACCGTCGAGCCCGATACGATGCAGCCGCCTGAAACCATGGTGTTGATCGCCAGGCCGTGCTTGCCGTAGGCGTCCTGCACGAATTTGGCCGACGGCAGCTGGCGCTGGCTGGTCCAGATGGGCCACTGGGTGTCGTAGATGTCCAGTTCGGGCGTGACCGAGGCCAGGTCCAGGTTGGCTTCCCAGAAGGCGTCGATGGTGCCGACGTCGCGCCAGTAGGGCACGGCGCCGGGGGTGGATGACACGCAGGACATGGAGAAGGGGTGGGCCAAGGCGCGGCCTTCGCGCACCACGCGGGGGATCACGTCCTTGCCGAAGTCGTGGCTGGAGCTGGGGTCGGCCAGGTCTTCCTTCAGGAGCTGGTAGAGGTAGTCGGCGTTGAACACGTAAATGCCCATGCTGGCCAGCGAGACGGCGTCGTTGCCGGGCATGGGCGGCGGGTCGGCGGGCTTTTCGACGAAGGCGGTGACGTTGCGCTGCTCGTCCACGGCCATCACGCCAAAGGCGGTGGCCTCCTGGCGCGGCACCTCGATGCAGCCCACGGTGCAGCCCGCGCCGTGCATGACGTGGTCCTGCAGCATCAGCGAATAATCCATCTTGTAGATGTGGTCGCCCGCCAGCACAACGATGTAATCGGGCTTGCTGGATTCGATGATGTCGATGTTCTGGTAGATGGCGTCGGCGGTGCCGCGGTACCAGGATTCCTCGTCCACGCGCTGCTGTGCGGGCAGCAGATCAACCATTTCGTTGAGTTCGGCGCGCAGAAAGCTCCAGCCGCGCTGCAGGTGGCGCAGCAGCGAGTGCGATTTGTACTGCGTGATCACGCCCATGCGGCGGATGCCGGAGTTGACGCAGTTGGACAGCGCGAAATCGATGATGCGGAACTTGCCGCCGAAGTACACGGCCGGTTTGGCGCGCGTGTCGGTGAGCTGTTTCAGGCGCGAACCGCGCCCGCCCGCCAGCACCAGGGCGATGGTGCGGCGCACCAGCATGTGGGGCTGCATGGCGCGGTCGGCGGCGATGTGGGCGGCGTCAGGGGTGTTCATGTCGTCTCCTTGGGTTCCTGGGGATGTTGTTGATCTGAAAGAGAAAATGGGATGGAAGAGGGCGGATCAGGTCATCACGCTGGGCGCGTCCATGCCGGTGTGTCCGGCGATGTCGGCGACGGCCTGCGCCAGCTGCACCAGCGGGGCCAGCGCTTCCTGCACCGGCGTGTCGTGCAGCGCCGGGTTGGCCTCGTGGCGCTCGAGGTAGAGCCGCAGCGTCGCGCCTTCGGTGCCTGTACCCGACAGGCGCAGCACGGCGCGCGAGCCGTCCTGCAAAATCAGGCGCACGCCCTGCGCGCGGCTGGTGCTGCCGTCCACCGGGTCGGTGTAGGCGAAATCGTCGGCGGTGGCGATGGTCTGTCCGGCCAGCGTCTGCCCGGCCAGCGTCGGCAGGCGCCCGCGCAGCGAGGCCATCAGGGCGTTGCCGGCTTCCAGCGGAATGGCCTCGTAATCGTGACGCGAGTAAAAACAGCGGCCGTCCTGCGCCCACACGCCGCGCACCAGGCCTTCGACCGTCTGGCCGGTGACAGCGATCAGGTTCAGCCAGAACAGCACCGCCCAGACGCCGTCCTTTTCGCGCACGTGGCTGGAGCCCGTGCCATAGCTTTCCTCGCCGCACAGGGTGATGCGCCCGGCGTCCAGCAGGTTGCCGAAAAACTTCCAGCCCGTGGGCGTTTCGTAGGCGGGAATGCCCAGGCGCGCGGCCACGCGGTCGCTGGCGGTGGACGTGGGCATGGAGCGCGCCACGCCCGAAAGGCCCGCCGCGTAGCCCGGCAGGCGGGTCGCGTGGGCGGTCATGACGGCCAGCGAATCCGAGGGCGAGACCGGGAAGCCGCGCCCGACGATCATGTTGCGGTCGGCGTCGCCGTCGCTGGCGGCCCCCATGTCCGGGGCGTCGGCGGCCATCATGTGCGCGATCAGGTCTTCGGCGTTGACCGGGTTGGGATCGGGGTGCAGGCCGCCGAAATCCTCCAGCGGCACGGCGTTGACCACGGTGCCGGCCGGGGCGCCCAGCTCGCCCTCGATCAGGGCCTGGGCGTAGGGGCCACCCACGGCGTTCATGGCGTCAAAGCGCAGACGGAATCCCCGGGCGAAGAGGGCGCGGATGGCGTCAAAATCAAACAGGCCGCGCATCACCGCGATGTAGTCGCGCAGCGGATCGATGACCTCGATGCTGCAGCCTTCCAGCGTGTGCGTGCCCAGGGCATCCAGCGGGATGTCGGCGCCGTCGCAGGTGGTGATGCGCTCAAGCTGGCCGCTGCGCGCGGCGATGGCCTCGGTGATTTTCTCGGGGGCGGGGCCGCCGTTGGCGCCGTTGTACTTGATGCCGAAATCGCCATCGGGGCCGCCCGGGTTGTGGCTGGCTGACAGGATGATGCCGCCGCTGGCCTGCTGGGTGCGGATCACCGCGCTGGCCGCGGGCGTGGACAGGATGCCGCCCTGGCCGACCAGCACGCGGGCGTAACCGCGCGCCGCCGCCATTTTCAGGATGGACTGGATGGCCACGCGGTTGTGGAAGCGGCCGTCGCCACCGACGACCAGGGTCTGGCCGCTGGCGGAGCCGTCCGGGCCGTGCAGCACGTCGAACAGCGCCTGGACAAACTGTTCCAGATAGCCAGTCTGCTGGAAGACGCTGACTTTTTTGCGCAGTCCCGAGGTGCCGGGTTTCTGGCCGTCAAAACGGGGGCTGGGGGTGTGGATGAGGCTCATGCGCGGTCCGGGGGCGTTGCGGGTTGGGAAAGCGGCGGGGAGATCGAATCAGGTGACGACACGAAAAGGCGCAGCGACTGCGGGGGGAGATGACTTTCGCTGGCGTTCTGGGCCAGCGCCAGTGGCTCGGTCCAGGTGACGCCATCGGGCCGGGCCAGCTCCACAGCCTGATCGCCCGCATTGAGGGCCAGCAGCACCTGCGGCGAGCCGTCCAGCGGCAGCAGGTGCAGCATCAGGGCGCGGGCGCTGTCCCAGGCGTCGCCCTGCAGCGGCTGGCCGTCCGGGCGCAGCCAGCGGGCGATGACGGCGCCAGCCGCTTCATGCGGGGCGGGCAGGGCGGCGTCGGCGGCCAGCCACCAGCGTGGGCTGTGCAGGGCGGGCAGGCGGCGGCGCAGGGCCAGCAGCGCGGCGATGTGCTCCAGCAGTCCGGTGTCGGCGTGGGCCCAGTCCAGCCAGGTGGTGGCGTTGTCCTGGCAGTAGGCGTTGTTGTTGCCGCGCTGGCTGTGGCCAATTTCGTCGCCCGACAGTAGCATGGGCGTGCCCAGGCCCAGCAGCAGCGTGGCCAGCAGCACGCGCTGCTGGCGGGCGCGGGCGGCGTTCACGGCCGGATCGTCGCTGGGGCCTTCGGTGCCGTTGTTCACGCTGAGGTTGTCACCGTGGCCGTCGCGGTTGTGCTCGCCGTTGGCCTCGTTGTGGCGCTGGCTGTAGCTGACCAGATCGCGCAGGGTGAAGCCGTCGTGCGCGGTGATGAAGTTGACGCTGCTGCTGGCGCTGCGTGCGCCAAACACGTCGCTGGAGCCCGCCAGGCGGCAGGCCCACAGTCCGGCGCTGGTGGCGCCGTGCAGCCAGAAGGCGCGCATCACGTCGCGGAAGCGGTCGTTCCATTCCAGCCAGCCGCTGGGGAAGGCGCCCAGCTGGTAGCCGCCGGGGCCGATGTCCCAGGGCTCGGCGATCATCAGGGCGCCCTGCAGCTGCGGGTCCTGCGCGATGGCGGCCAGCAGCGGCGCGTGGCCCGAGAACTCGCCCGGCGCGCCCTGCATCAGGCCATGCGCGCCGTCCATGGCACCGCGTGCCAGCACCGGCGCCAGATCAAAGCGGAAACCATCCACGCCGTACTGCGTCACCCACAGGCGCAGGCTGTCCATAACCAGGCGCTGCACCAGCGGCTGGCTCAGGTTCAGGCCGTGGCCGCAGCCGGTCCAGTTCTCGTAGCGCGCCCGGTCGCCGGCTCGCAGGGGGTAAAAGAGCGCGTTGTCCAGTCCGCGCAGGTGAAAGGTGGGGCCGAACTCGTCGCTTTCGGCCGTGTGGTTGTAGACCACGTCCAGAATCACCTCGAAGCCCGCCGCGTGCAGCGCATCGATGGCGGCCCGCAGCTCCTGGCGGGCGGCCTGCGGCGTGCTGGCGTAGCGCGGCTCCGGGGCGCTGAAGGCCACCGGGTTGTAGCTCCAGTGGTTGACGAGGCCCATGGCCAGCAGGCGCGGCTCGTCGGCGCGGCAGGCCACGGGCATGAGGCTGACGGTGGTCACGCCCAAGCGCTTCAGGTGCGCCATGACGGCAGGGTGGCCCAGCGCGGCGTAGCGTCCGCGCTGGGCGGGCGGCACGTCGGGGTGCAGGGCGGTCAGGGCCTTGACGTGGGCCTCGTAAATCACGCGTTCGTGCGGCGCAATGCGCGGGCGCGCGCCCTGCGGCACCTCGGGCAGCGGCGCGACCACGCGGGCCTTGAGCGCCGTGGCGGCGTTGTCGCGGCCATCGGGTTTCTGGTCGGGCGCTGGCGTGCCGTTCGGGACATGTCCGCCGTGGATGTCGCTGCCGTCGTACTGGCCGACGACCTCCATGGCGCAGGGGTCCAGCAGCAGTTTGGCCGCGTTGTAGCGCAGGCCCTCGCGCGGGGCCCAGCGGCCGTGGGCGCGAAAGCCGTAGACCGCGCCCGCCACGCCGCCCTGGGCCGCAGGCACAAAGCCGTGCCAGACGCCCGCCGTGCACACGGGCAGATCGTGGCGGGTTTCGTGGCCCTGGGCATCAAACAGGCACAGCTCCACGCGGGTCGCCGAAGGGGCGATCACCGCGAAGTTGACGCCATCCGCCGCCAGACAGGCACCCAGCGGGTGGGGCTGTCCGGGGAGCAGTTGGCGGGGCGAGATATCAGTCATCAGCGGCGTTTTCAAGGGTTTCAGGCCACGCGGCGCAGCAGCACGCAGGCCAGTGGCGGCAGGGTCAGGCTGACCGACTGCGCCATGCCGTGCGCAGGCGCGCCATCGCTGTCCACGCCCGGCGCGTTGCCCGGGCCGCAGTGCACGCCGCTGCCACCGTAGCGGCTGTCGTCGCTGTTGACGATCTCCTGCCAGTGGCCGCCCTGCGGCACACCGATGCGGTAATCGTGGCGCACCACGGGCGTGAAGTTGCACACCGCCACGATGGCGTGGCCGTCGCGGTCCAGGCGCTGGAAGGCGATCACCGACTGGCCCGCATCGTCGTGGGCGATCCAGGCGAAGCCCTGGCCTTCGATGTCCAGCTCGTGCAGGGCGCGTTCGCTGCGGTAAGCGTGGTTGAGATCGCGCACCAGGTCGTGCACGCCCTTGTTGACGGGCTGCTCCAGCAGGTGCCAGGGCAGTTCGCCCTGCGCGGCCCATTCGCTGCCCTGACCGAACTCGCTGCCCATGAAGAGCAGTTTCTTGCCCGGATACGCCCACATGAAGCTGTACAGCAGGCGCAGGTTGGCGAAGCGCTGCCAGTCGTCGCCGGGCATGCGCGCCAGCAGCGAGCCCTTGCCGTGGACGACCTCGTCGTGCGACAGCGGCAGCACGAAGTTTTCGGTGAAGGCGTACATCAGCCCGAAAGTGAGCTGGTTGTGGTGCCAGGAGCGGTGCACGGGCTCGTTGCCCATGTAGTTCAGCGTGTCGTGCATCCACCCCATATTCCACTTGTAGTGGAAGCCCAGGCCGCCGCTGTTCAGATCGTCGGAAGGCGGGCGGCTGACGCCGGGGAAGGCGGTCGATTCCTCGGCCAGGGTGATGGCGCCGGGGCGCTCGGTGCCGACGACGTGGTTCATGCGGCGCAGGAAGGCCATGGCCTCCAGGTTCTCGCGGCCGCCATAGCGGTTGGGCAACCACTGACCTTCGCTGCGGCTGTAGTCGCGGTAGAGCATGGACGCGACCGCGTCCACTCGCAGGCCGTCGATGCCGTAGCGCTCCAGCCAGTACAGCGCGTTGCTGACCAGGTAGTTGCGCACTTCGATGCGGTCGAAGTTGTAGATCAGCGTGTTCCAGTCCTGGTGGAAGCCTTCCTTGGGGTCGGCGTACTCGTACAGGTGGGTGCCGTCAAAACGGGCCAGGCCGTGCGCGTCGGACGGGAAGTGCGCGGGCACCCAGTCCAGGATCACGCCCAGCCCGGCTTCGTGCGCCTTGTCGACGAAGTAGCGGAAATCCTCCGGCGTGCCAAAGCGCGAGGTCGGCGCAAACAGGCCCACGGGCTGATAGCCCCAGGAGCCATCAAAAGGGTGCTCCGACACCGGCAGCAGCTCCAGGTGCGTGAAGCCCAGCCCGGCAACGTAAGGCACCAGGCTGTCGGCCAGCTCGCGGTAGGACATCCAGCGCCAGCCCTCGTTCTTGCGCCACGAGCCCAGGTGGACCTCGTAAATGGACAGCGGCTGATCCAGCGCGTTGGCGCGCTGGCGCTCGGGCGACATGGGGCGGCGCTCGGGCAGGGGGTGGACGATGCTGGCAGTGTCGGGGCGCAGTTCGGCGCGGAAGGCGTAAGGGTCGGTCTTGAGCAGGCGCTCGCCCTGCGCCGAGATGATCTCGTACTTGTACAGATCGCCTGCCTGAACGTGCGGCACGAATATTTCCCACACCCCGCACTCGCGGCGCAGGCGCATGGGGTGGCGGCGGCCGTCCCAGCCGTTGAAGGGCCCGATGACCGACACGCGCCGGGCGTTGGGCGCCCAGACGGCGAAGGTGGTTCCGGCCACATCGCCATAGACGCGCGGGTGCGCACCCAGCACCTCGAAGGGGCGCAGGTGCGAGCCTTCACCCAGCAGCCAGATGTCCATGGGGCCCAGCACCTCGCCGAAGCGGTAGGCATCTTCGATGATCGTGGTGACGGGTGCCTCTCCCGGCTGGTGCACGCCCCAGGTGACGCGCAGCAGGTGGTCAAAGCGCTTTTTGCGCCGGCCCATGGTGCCGCCAAAAATGTCGGTTGGGCCCAGTCGCTCCAGGCTGGCGACTTTTTTGCCGCCCGCGCGGTCGAGCACATCGACGGCGATGGCGCCGGGCAGCATGGCGTGCACCCAGAGCTGGCCGTCCTTCTCGTGCAGGCCCAGCACCGAGAACGGGTCAGCGTGGCTGCCCTGCTGGAGGGCGCGGAGTTCGTCGTTGTTCAGCATGGCGGTCCTTGCGTCGTGGCCTGTATCGCCAAGGATGATAGCGCCATCACCCACCGCATCCGCCTCGCAGCCGGGCACCCCAGGCTAAACCCGCAAGGGGGTTTCCCGGGGGGAAATGCCTTATTGCGCCAGAGACGCGCGCGCTGTCGTGCTGGCTGACCCGCTGATCAGCCCGCCATCCCCTGCGCATCAAACACGCCCTCGAACAGCGCCGAGCTGAGATAGCGCTCGCCGGAATCGGGCAGCACGACGACCAGGGTCTTGCCCGCGTTCTCCGGTTTCTGCGCCAGGCGCACGGCCGCTGCCGCAGCGGCGCCGCAGGAGATGCCGACCAGCAGGCCTTCTTCGCGGGCCAAGCGGCGGGCCATGGCGATGGCTTCGTCGCTGCTGACCTGCTCGACGGCATCGACCATCGCCAGATCCAGGTTTTTGGGCACGAAGCCCGCACCGATGCCCTGGATTTTGTGCGGGCCGGGCTGCACGGGCTCGCCCGCGCGCGTCTGGGTGATGACGGGGCTGTGCGTGGGTTCGACCGCCACGGTGGTGATGGCCTTGCCGCAGGTCTGTTTGATGTAGCGTGACACGCCGCTGAGCGTGCCGCCCGTGCCCACGCCGCTGACGAAGATGTCGATGGCGCCGCCCGTGTCCTGCCAGATTTCCGGGCCGGTCGTGGCTTCGTGGATGGCCGGGTTGGCGGGGTTGTCGAACTGCTGCAGCAGCACGTAGCGGGCCGGGTCGCTGGCCACAATTTCTTCGGCTTTGGCGATGGCGCCCTTCATGCCTCTGGCGCCTTCGGTCAGGACCAGTTTTGCGCCGTAGGCCAGCAGCAGCTTGCGCCGCTCGATGCTCATGCTGTCGGGCATGGTGAGCGTCAGCGGGATGCCGCGCGCAGCGGCGACAAAGGCCAGGCCAATGCCGGTGTTGCCGCTGGTGGGCTCGACAAGTTCGCGGCCCGGTGCGCTGGCCCCGACCAGGCCGCGCTTTTCGGCGTCCCAGATCAGCGCGGCGCCGACGCGGCATTTGACCGATCCGGCGGGGTTGCGGCCTTCGATTTTCGCGAGAACGGTGGCCTGGGCGCCGTCGGTCACGCGGTTCAGGCGCACCAGCGGGGTGCGGCCTATGGTCAGGGCGTTGTCGTCAAAAATGCCGGGGGATAGCGTCTGGGTCATGAGCGGCTCCTGCGCAAGGGTCATCAAAACCCCATGCTAGCGCATCGCCCGGCGGCTTCAGAATGGCAGCGGCAGACCTCAGAACTGCAAAGGCAGGTGCGACAGCGGCTTGACCTCGCGCAGCACGATGCTGGAGCGCAGGTGCGTCACGCCCGGCAGGCGCACCAGCACCGACTGCAGCAGGCGCTCGTAGCTTTTGATGTCCTGGGTGAGCACGGTCAGGACGAAATCGGCCTGGCCGGTGGTGCTCAGGCAGTGGACGATGGACGGGCAGGCGCGCACCTGATCCTCGAACTCCTGGACCAGACTGGCGCTGCGGCGGTCCAGGTTGACCTCGACCATCACCTGCAGGCCCAGCCCCACTTTTTCGCGGTCCACGACCACGGTGTAGCCTCGGATGACGCCGCCGGCTTCCATGTCCTTGATGCGCTTCCAGCAGGGCGTGCTGGACAGCCCGACCTGCCGGGCCAGCTCCTGCACGGTCTGGCGGGCATCGTCCTGCAGCGCCTGCAGCAGCTGCAGGCTGGCGCGGTCCAGCGAGCTCATGGCAGATTTCTCTCCGAAATCGATGAAGTGGCAAAAATTATTTCACGACCAAGGGTTTTCCGGGGGGAAAAGAAGGAAGCTGATCCGGGGGCTGATCCTTACTCTGGCGCGACAGAACAACAGCCACAACAGCGCCCGCAGGAGGCGCCATGAGCGCCATTGTCCGCACCGATTACCGCCTGAAAGACAGTCTGTGGGCCCGCAGCGCGTCGAATCCGATCCCGAGCGCGCGGTGCCGGGCGGGTTCGGGATGTGGTACGGCAAAGGCCCCAGCGCGCTCAAGCAGGTGCGCATCAACACCCAGCAGGCCGACGCGGTGCTGGCCTGTGATCTGGTCGAAAAACGGCCAGGCGCCGCGCAAGATCACGCTATCGGGCCGCTGGGCGCGGGCGCTGGATGCGCTCTGGCCCGTGCTGGCCCGGAAGGCCGGGCTGATGCAGCAATGGGCCGCGTTTGCGGTGCTGGCCCAGTGACCGAAAACGCTCAGGCGTGAGCGGCCTGCGGTGCGGTGTCGGACAGGTCTTCGGCTTCCAGCTCGCCATTCAGGGCGGCGTGCAGCTTGTCCTTGTCCAGCGCGCCTTCCCAGCGTGCCACGACAATGCCGGCCACGGCGTTGCCGGTCAGGTTGGTCAGTGCGCGGCATTCGGACATGAAACGGTCGATGCCCAGGATCAGCGCCATGCCTTCCACCGGCAGGCCGGGCACCACCGACAGCGTGGCGGCCAGGGTGATGAAGCCCGCCCCTGTCACGCCCGCAGCGCCTTTCGAGCTCAGCATGGCGACCAGCAGCAGCACGATCTGGTGCTCCAGCGTCAGGTGGATGTTGCAGGCCTGCGCGATGAACAGCGCCGCCATCGTCATGTAGATGTTGGTGCCGTCCAGGTTGAAGGAATAGCCTGTGGGCACCACCAGGCCGACCACCGAACGCGCGCAGCCCGCACGCTGCAGCTTCTGCATCAGGGTGGGCAGGGCGGCTTCGGACGAACTGGTGCCCAGCACCAGTAGCAGCTCTTCACGGATGTAGCGGATCAGCTTCAGGATGGAGAAACCGTTGTAGCGCGCCACGGCGCCCAGGATCACCAGCACAAAAATCAGCGAGGTGGCGTAGAAAGTCAGGATCAGAAAGAGCAGGTTGGTCACCGAGCCCACGCCGTACTTGCCGATGGTGAAGGCCATGGCGCCAAACGCCCCGATGGGCGCGAACTTCATCAGCATCGCCACCAGCTTGAAGACCGGCGTGGTGAGCTGGTGGAAGAAGTTCAGCACCGGCACGCCGATCTCGCCGATGCTGGCCAGCGCCAGACCAAACAGCACGGCCACGAACAGCACCTGCAGGATGTCGCCGCTGACCAGCGGGCTGACCAGCGTGGCCGGGATGATGTTCATCAGAAAGCCCGTCACCGTGCTGTCGTGCGCCTTGGTGACGTAATCGGCGACCTTGCTGGAATCGAGCGTGGCCGGGTCGATGTTCAGGCCGCTGCCGGGCTGGACGATGTTGCTGATGATCAGGCCGACGATGAGCGCCAGCGTCGAGAAGGTCAGAAAGTAAATCATCGCTTTGCCGATGACGCGACCGGTCTGGCGCATGTCGCGCATCCCGGCGATGCCGGTGACGACGGTCAGAAAAATCACCGGCGCGATGATCATCTTCACCAGCTTGATGAAGGCGTCGCCCAGCGGCTTGAGCGCCTCGCCGTAACTGGGAAACCAATGGCCCAGGGCGATGCCCAGCGCGATGGCGATGAGCACCTGCACATAAAGGATCTGGTAGAAGCGGGGACGGGCCTGTGGCTCGCTGGGGGCAGTGGGAATCATGACCACGGGAGTTCCTTGGGGGCTGAAACAGAAAAGGTTGCGCGTCCAGACGCTGAAAAGCGGCTGGAAATGGCCACTGTTCGCGCTGTCACGGGTCGAGTATGCCCCAGCCCGGAGTGCGCACCCCCGTGGCCGAGGGCAGAACCAGGGATGATGCCAGGCCCCGCCACCCGTGCTAGAATGCGCGGGTTTTGCCGGATAGCGGCAGAACAAATCGCAAGTTCCGGCACCCAAAGGTGCTCCTGCAGTGCAGGGGTGACAGCCGGACTTAAGACCCAACCTTTAGACAATTCGGAGTGGCTTATGCCCGTCAGTATGCGTGACATGCTGGAAGCCGGTGTTCATTTTGGACACCAGACGCGCTTCTGGAACCCCAAGATGGCCCCTTACATCTACGGCCATCGCAACAAGATTCACATCATCAACCTGGAAAAAACCGCCCCGATGTTCGAGGCGGCGCTCAAGTTCGTGCGCCAGGTGGCAGCCCGTCGCGGCACCATCCTGATGGTCGGCACCAAGCGCCAGGCGCGTGACGTGGTGGCCGCTCAGGCCGCCCGCTGCGGGATGCCTTTCGTCGAACAGCGCTGGCTGGGCGGCATGCTGACCAACTTCAAGACGGTCAAGGGCTCGCTGAAAAAGCTCAAGGACATGCAGGCCGTCGTCGAGGCCGGTACCGAGCAGATGATCAAGAAGGAAGCCCTGCTGTTCCAGCGCGAGCTGACCAAGCTGGAAAAAGACATCGGCGGCATCCAAGACATGAACGTGCTGCCTGACGCCATCTTCGTCATCGACGTCGGCTATCACAAGATCGCCATCGCCGAAGCGCAGAAGCTGGGCATTCCTGTCATCGGCGTGGTGGACACCAACCACTCGCCCATCGGCATCGACTACGTCATCCCCGGCAACGACGACTCGGCCAAGGCCGTGGCGCTGTACGCCATGGCGGTCGCCGAAGCCGTTCTGGAAGGCAAGAACCAGGCCGTGAACGAAGTCGTCCAGGCCGTGCAGGAAGCTGCTGAAGGCGACGAGTTCGTCGAGGTCAGCGCCAGCTGAACCGCCTGACCCGGCCAGCAAGGAAGGGGCTTGTGGCCCCTTTTTTGCAGCCGAACTGTCCGAAAACCTGACAAGGAGAACCCCCATGACCGCCATCACCGCCTCCATGGTCGCCGCCCTGCGCGCCAAAACCGACGCTCCCATGATGGAGTGCAAGAAAGCCCTGACCGAAGCCGCTGGCGACATGGACAAGGCCGAAGAGCTGCTGCGCGTCAAGCTCGGCAGCAAGGCCAGCAAGGCCGCCGACCGCATCACCGCCGAAGGCGTGATTGCCTCCGCCGTCTCCGGCGACACCGGCGCGCTGATCGAAATCAACTGCGAAACCGACTTCGTCTCCAAGAACGACGATTTCCTGGCCTTCGCCAACGCCGTGGCTGCCCTGGTCGCCAGCAGCAACCCGGCCGACGTGGCCGCGCTGTCGGCCCTGCCGCTGAGCCTGGCCGGTTTCGGCCCCACCGTCGAAGACGTGCGCAAGGGCCTGATCGGCAAGATCGGCGAGAACATGTCCATCCGCCGCTTCAAGCGCTACGCCGCTGGCGGCCAGCTGGCCAGCTACCTGCACGGCACGCGCATCGGCGTGATCGTCGAGTTCACCGGTGACGCCGTCGCTGCCAAGGACGTTGCCATGCACGTGGCCGCCATGAAGCCCGTGTCGCTGTCCAGCAGCGAAGTGCCCTCCGAGCTGATCGACAAAGAGCGCAGCGTCGCCACCGCCAAGGCCGACGAAGCCAACCGCGAGCTGGTCGCCGCTGGCAAGCCCGCACAGAGCGCCGAGATCGTCACCAAGCGCATCGAAGGCGCCGTGCAGAAGTACCTGAAAGAAGTCAGCCTGCTCAACCAGGTCTTCGTGAAGGCGGCTGACGGCAAGCAGACGGTGGAACAGATGCTCAAGGACAAATCCACCGCCGTGAAGGGTTTCACCCTGTACGTGGTGGGCGAGGGCATCGAGAAGAAGGTGGACGATTTCGCCGCCGAAGTGGCCGCCCAGGCCGCTGCCGCTGCTGCTGCGGCCGCCGCACGCGGCTGACGCAACAGGCCTGCGCCGCGGGGTGCAGGCCGCTTGTCCCCACTGCCCACTGCCTTGCCTTAACTCAAGAAGATTCCCCCTGACTGACCGGAGCCCGCCATGACCGCCTACAACCGCATCCTGCTGAAACTGTCGGGCGAGGCCTTGATGGGCGACGATGCCTTTGGCATCAACCACGACGTGATCACCCGCACCGTGCAGGAGATTGGCGACGTGACGGCCCTGGGCTGCCAGGTGGCGGTGGTGATCGGCGGGGGCAATATTTTTCGCGGCGTGGCCGGCGGCTCCAAGGGCATGGATCGTGCCACTGCCGACTACATGGGTATGCTGGCCACCGTGATGAACGCGCTGGCGCTGGCCGACTGCATGCGCGTCAACGGCATCACCGCGCGCGTGATGTCGGCCATCAGCATCGACCAGGTGGTCGAGCCCTATGTGCGCCCCAAGGCGCTGCAGTATCTGGAAGAAGGCAAGGTCGTGGTGTTTGGCGCCGGGACCGGCAACCCCTTCTTCACCACCGACACCGCCGCCGCGCTGCGCGGTGCGGAAGTCGGGGCCCAGGTGGTGCTCAAGGCCACCAAGGTGGACGGCATTTACACCGCCGATCCCAAAAAAGACCCCCAGGCGCGGCGCTACGATACCATCACCTTTGACGAGGCCATGTCGCGCAACCTGCAGGTGATGGACGCCACGGCCTTCGCCCTGTGCCGCGACCAGAACCTGCCCATCCGCGTGTTCAGCATCCTCAAGCCCGGCGCCCTGCGGCGCGTGGTCATGGGCGAAGCCGAAGGCACGCTGGTGACGCAGCACTGACACAATCCGCCTCGACCCGTATTTCTCCGGAGACGACATGAGCCTGCCAGACATCAAATCCAACGCCCAGGACAAAATGGGCAAGACCCTTGAATCGCTCAAGACCGATCTGCAGAAGATCCGCACCGGTCGCGCCCACCCGGGCATCCTGGACCAGGTCAGCGTCGATTACTACGGCTCCCCCGTGCCCATCAGCCAGGTGGCCAACGTTAGCGTGCTGGATGCGCGCACGCTCAGCGTCCAGGCCTGGGAAAAGGGCATGGCGCCCAAGATCGAGAAAGCCATCCGCGAAAGCGATCTGGGCCTGAACCCCAGCGCCCAGGGCGACCTGCTGCGCATTCCCATGCCCGCCCTGACCGAAGAGCGCCGCCGCGATCTGAGCAAAATCGCCCGCCACGCCGGGGAAGAGGCCAAAGTGGCCATACGCAATCTGCGCCGCGACGCCAACGAGCAGGCCAAAAAACTGCTCAAGGACAAGGACATCTCCGAGGACGACGACCGCCGCAGCCAAGACGACGTGCAGAAGCTCACCGACCGCTTCGTGGCCGAGATCGACAAGCTGATCCAGGCCAAGGAAGCCGACATCATGGCGGTGTGATGGCTGCCGGCTGGCTGCGCAAGCGCCTGGCGCGCGATTCCGCGGTCTCGCAGACCGCCACGGCGGCGCTGCAGGGCGCTGCAGACGATTCGGCCGTGCCACGCCACATCGCCATCGTCATGGATGGCAACGGGCGCTGGGCCAAAAAACGCCACCTGCCGCGCGTGATCGGCCACAAATACGGTGTGGACGCGCTGATGCGCGTCATCCGCCTGTGCGCCGACCGGGGCGTGCGCCACGTCACCGTGTTTGCTTTCTCGTCCGAGAACTGGAACCGCCCCGAGCAGGAAGTCTCCGGACTGATGGGCCTGTTTTCGACGGCGGTCGCGCATTATCTGCAGAAGATGAACGAAGAAGGCGTGCGCATCCACATCGTGGGCGACCGCAGCCGCGTGGCCGACAGCGTGCTGGCGTCCTGGCGGCAGGCCGAAGAAGCCACCGCTGCCAACACGCGCATCAGCGTCACCGTCGCCTTCAACTACGGCGGCCGCTGGGACATCGTCCAGGCCTGCCAGCAGGCGCTGCGCGACGGTCTGGCCCCTGAGGCCCTGACCGAAGAGGCACTGTCTGGCTACATGGCCATGCGCCATCTGCCCGACCCCGACCTGTTCATTCGCACCGGCGGCGAATACCGCATCAGCAACTTTCTGCTGTGGCAGAGCGCTTACACCGAGTTTTTCTTCAGCCCCACGCTGTGGCCGGATTTCGACGCCGCCGACATCGACGCGGCGCTGGCCAGCTACGCCGGGCGCGAACGCCGCTTTGGCCGGGTGCTGGACGCGGCTGCGCCACCACCGTCTTCCTCTTCCGTATCCCCGTCGCCCTGAGGGCGGCTCAACTGTCGCAGGCCTATGCTCAAGCACCGCATCATCACCGCCGTCGTCCTGCTGGTGCTGCTGGTCGCCAGCCTGCTCACCTCCACGCGCGCCGAGCCGCTGCCCTTTTTCACGCTGATGGCCGTCATGGTCACCGCCGCGAGCTGGGAGTGGATGCGCATGAACGGCGCGCCGCTGCGCCACCAGATCACCGGCCCGGCCGTGGTCGCGCTGCTGTGTCTGGGCATGATGGCCGTGGGCTGGCTGCTGCCGGTGTGGGTCTGGCCCTGGCTGGGCGTGCTGTGGCTGATTCTGGCCGCTGCGGGCCTGGTGCTGGGGCCGCGTCACTGGCTGTCGGTGCCGCTGCGCTGGCGCTGGTCGCTGGGCTGCGGTGCGCTTTTCGTGCTGTGGTGCGCGCTGGCGCAAAGCTATGTGCTGGGGCTGAACTTCCTGTTCTCGGTGCTGGCGCTGATCTGGGTGGCCGACACGGCGGCCTATTTCGGCGGCAAGCGCTTTGGCCGCTTCCGTCTGGCGCCCAGCATCAGCCCGGGCAAAACCTGGGAAGGGGCCTTTTTTGGCCTGCTGGGCGTGCTGTGCCTGGCCGGGATCTGGGTCTGGATCGACGGCTGGCTGCTGGGCGCGGTGGGCGAGATGCCGGTTGATGCGGCGCAGCTCAGCCAGATGATGGCGGGCGCGGCGGACAGTGGCGCCTTCGAGACCAGTGTCATCAATGTGCACAGCCTGTTCAGCGTCATCCAGGCCAGCTGGGACTGGCAGGGCCTGGTCTACGCGGTGATCGCCCTGACGGTAATGAGCATCGCGGGCGATCTGCTGGAATCGCTGGTCAAGCGCGCGGTGCAGGTCAAGGATTCCAGCGCGCTGCTGCCCGGTCACGGCGGGGTGCTGGACCGCATCGACGCCTGGCTGCCTGTGCTGCCTTTTGCGCTGGCGCTGATGTGGCTGACCGGCAATCTGTGAGGACTGCGCCATGATCTCGTCCGCTCAGTCTGTTCAAAGCGTCTGCATTCTGGGCTCGACCGGCTCGATCGGCGTCAACACGCTGGACGTGCTGGCGCGCCATCCGGAGCGCTATCGCGTGGTCGCGCTGGCCGCGCACCGCCAGGTGGACGCGCTGGTGGCGCAGTGCCTGCAGTGGCGCCCGCGCTGGGCGGTGCTGGCCGATGCGGCGCTGGCGCAGACCGCCCAGCAGCAGCTGCGCGCCGCCGGATTGGCCACCGAGGTGCTCTGCGGCCCCGAGGCCCTGGTGCAGGTGGCGCAGGCGCCCGAGGTCGATACCGTCATGGGCGCGATTGTCGGTGCGGCGGGCCTGGCGCCCTGCATGGCGGCCGCCCGCGCGGGCAAACGCCTGCTGCTGGCCAACAAAGAGGCGCTGGTGGTCGGCGGGGCGCGCTTCATGCGCGCCGTGCGCGAGGGTGGGGGCACGCTGCTGCCCATCGACAGCGAGCACTCGGCGATTTTCCAGTGTCTGCCGCAGGACGCCACGACCTGGTCCGGCGTCATCGACCACATCGTGCTGACGGCGTCGGGCGGGCCTTTCCGCCAGCGCGATCCGGCCAGCCTGAAAGACATCACCCCCGATCAGGCCTGCGCCCATCCCAACTGGGTGATGGGGCGCAAGATTTCGGTCGATTCGGCGACCATGATGAACAAGGCGCTGGAAGTCATCGAAGCGCGCTGGCTGTTTGATCTGGCCCCGGAGCAGATCCGGGTGCTGATTCACCCGCAGAGCATCGTGCACTCGATGGTGGTCTGCCGCGACGCCTCGGTGCTGGCGCAGATGGGCTCGCCCGACATGCGTGTGCCCATCGCTTACGGCCTGTCCTTCCCCGAGCGCATCGCCAGCGGCGCACCCGCGCTTGATCTGCTGGGCTGCGGCGCGCTGACGTTCGAGGCGCCGCTGCGCGAGCGTTTTCCCGGCCTCTTCCTGGCCTGGGACGCCCTGAACGCGCCGCAGGGCACGACGGCGGTGCTCAATGCCGCCAACGAGGTCGCCGTGGCGGCGTTCCTGGACGGGCAACTGCGTTTCACCGACATCCACCGCGTCAATGCCGCAACGCTGGAACTGCCGCTGTGGTCGCGCGAGCTGTCCGGGCCGGACGAGGCCAGCGACGGCGTGGACGACCTGCTGGCCGTGGACGCTCTGGCGCGCGCTGAAGCGCAGCGCCTGGTGGCACAATACCGCGCATGATGTTGACCACGCTGCTGGCTTTTCTCTTCACACTGGGCGTGCTGGTGGTGGTCCACGAGTACGGCCACTACCGCGCTGCTCTGGCCTGCGGCGTGCGCGTGCTGCGCTTCTCGGTGGGCTTCGGGCCGGTGATCGCGCGCCTCAAGCGCCAGCGCGGCCCGGACACCATCGAATACGTGATCTCCGCGCTGCCGCTGGGCGGCTATGTGCGCATGCTGGACAGTCGCGAGGGCGAAGTCGCCCCCGAAGAGCGCGAACGCGCCTTCAACCACCGCCCGCTGCGCCAGCGCGCCATCATTGTGGCGGCCGGGCCGCTGGCCAACTTCGCACTGGCGGTGCTGCTGTATGCGGGCGCCGCCTGGATCGGCCAGAACGAGGCGCTGCCCGTGGTCTCCGCGCCCAGCAGCAGTTCGGTGGCCTTCCACGCGGGCCTGCGCGCGGGCGACCGCGTGGTCTCAGCCAGCAGCACGTCCGACAGCATCGACGACGCCACGCCCATTGACACTTTCACCGATCTGCGCTGGCGCTTCTCGCAGGCCAGCCTGTCGCAGGAGCCGCTGTGGCTCAATGTGCTGCGTCCGGGCAGCACGCAGACGCGCCAGATCCAGATTCCGCCCACGCCCGGCAGCTCGGATGTCAGCACCGCCTGGCTGGCCGATCAGGGCCTGGGCCGCCCCTGGGCCGAGCCCCGGGTGGAAGAGGTCGAACCCGGCAGCGTCGCTGACGAGGCCGGACTGCAGGCGGGCGATCTGGTGCTGGCCACCCATGGCGAGGCCGTGCCTGATGCGGCCACGCTGGTGCGCCGCATCGCCGACCATGCCGCAGCAGGCGGCGCCCCCATGCAGTGGCGCGTCCTGCGCGATGGCCGCGAGCTGGACCTGTCCCTGCAGCCCCGCTTTGACGAGGACACCGGCCGCGCCCGCGTGGGCGTGGTTCTGCCCGCCCCGGCGATGGCGCTGGTGCGTCAGGACCTGCTGGGCGGGCTGTCCCAAGGGCTGGAGCGCACGCGCGATGTCTCGGTGATGACGCTGACCATGCTGGGCCGCATCCTCACCGGCGAAGCCTCGGTGCGCAATATCAGCGGCCCGGTCACCATCGCCGATTACGCCGGGCGGTCGGTCATGATCGGCGCGGCGGCCTTTCTGGGCTTCATGGCCATGGTCAGCGTGTCCTTGGGCGTGATGAACCTTTTGCCGCTTCCGATGCTCGATGGAGGGCACCTGGTCTATTACGCCTATGAGGCGGTCGCGGGCCGTCCCGTCAGTGACGCGTGGCAGCAGCGCCTGCAGAAAGCCGGTGCCAGCGTGCTGCTGCTGATGATGGCGGTGGCGCTGTTCAACGATGTCTCCCGGCTGATGGGCGCCTGAGTCGTGATACAAACACGCCCGGCCCCCGGCCTTTCCCCTGCCAGATTTGCGGAGTTTCATGAATCCTGATCGTTTCCTGCGCGCCCTGCCTGTGGCGCTGGCCAGTGCCTTTGTCGTCCTGCCCGGTGTGGCGTCGGCCGTCCAGCCCTTTGCCATCTCCCGCATCGACGTCGAGGGCCTGACCCGCACCGATCCGGCCACCGTGCTGGCGGCGCTGCCTTTCAAGGTCGGCCAGACCTACACCGACGACGGCGGCACGGCCGCGCTGCGCGCGCTTTTTGCCACCGGGCTCTTCAACGACGTGCGTCTGGACGTGCGCGGCAGCGCCCTGGTGGTCGTGGTGGCTGAGCGGCCTTTTGTGTCGTCCATTGACATCGAGGGCATGAAGGAATTCCCCAAGGACACCGTGCTGCCCGCCCTGAAAAGCGTGGGTCTGGCCGTGGGCCAGCCCGTCAGCCAGGCGGTGCTCGACCGGGTCGAGCAGGAACTGCGCCAGCAGTACCTCAGCCGCAGCCTGTACGGCGCGCAGGTCACCGCCAGCCTGCTGCCTGCCGGACCGGACCGCGTGCGCGTGGCGATCAAGGTCAGCGAGGGAGGGCCTGCGCGCATCACGCGGCTGCACATTGCGGGCAACAAGGCCTTCAGCGAATCCACGCTGCTGTCCGAGATGAGCCTGGGCGCCACCGGCGTGTTCAGCTGGATCAGCAAGAACGACCGCTACAGCCGCGAGAAGCTGGACGCCGATCTGGACAAGCTGCGCCAGTTCTACCTGCGCCGCGGCTATCTGGATTTTGATGTGCTGTCGCCGGACGTCAGCATCTCGCCCGACCGCCAGAACATCGACATCAATATCACGGTCAGCGAAGGCCGCCCCTACACGGTGAGCGGCGTGGCGCTGTCGGGCGATTTTCTGGGCCGCGATGCCGAGTTCGCCAGCCTGATCACCGTCCAGCCTGGCAAAACCTACGACGCCGACCAGGTCAAGGCCAGCCAGGAGGCCATCGCCAAGCGCTACTCGGGCTACGGTTACGCCTTTGCCGACGTCAGCATCACGCCGCAGCTGGACCGTGCCAACGGCCTGGTGCAGCTCACCGTGCGGGCCGATCCGCGCCAGCGTGTGTATGTGCGCCGCATCAACGTGTCGGGCAACGCGCAGACGCGCGACAGCGTCATCCGCCGCGAAATGCGCCAGCTGGAAGCCGGCTGGTACGACGCCGAAAAAATCCGCCTGTCGCGCGACCGCATCGACCGCCTGGGCTTTTTCTCGGATGTGGCCATCAACACCAAACCTGTTCCCGGCTACCCCGACCAGGTCGATCTGGACGTGGCGGTGACCGAGCGCTCGACCGGCAACGTGAACCTGGGCGCGGGCTACTCGCAGACCGAGAAGTTCTCCATCCAGGGTTCGCTGACGCTGGACAACCTGTTTGGCACGGGCAACCTGTTCTCGACCGAACTCAACACCAGCAAATACTCGCGCAGCCTGGGCTTCCGCCTGGTCCAGCCTTACTTCACGCAATCGGGCATTTCGCGCTCGCTGGACGTGGGCTACCGCACCTCGCGGCCCTTCAACAGCACCGCCACCAGCTTCGAGCTGGCGACGCTGAACGCCGCCGTGCGCTTTGGCATCCCGGTGTCGGAAACCGACCGCGTTTTCCTGGGCATCGGCGCCGAGCAGAACATCATCGGCACTTCCGACACGCTGCCACTGGCTTACCAGCAGTACGCGCTGCAGTACGGCCGCCGCAGCACCGCCATACCGCTGACGCTGGGCTGGGAGCGCGACCAGCGCAACAGCGCGCTGGCGCCCACCTCGGGCTCCTACCAGCGCCTGAACCTGGAGCTGAGCCCCTTCTCGGCCTCGCGCTACGCCCGCCTGAACGCGCAGGCGCAGCAGTACGCCGAACTCCCGGCTGGCATGAGCCTGGGCCTGAACGCCGAACTGGGCTACGGCAAGGGCCTGGGCGGCAGCCCGTACCCCTTCTTCAAGAACTTCTTTGGCGGCGGTCTGGGCTCGGTGCGTGCCTTTGACCAGGGCTCGCTGGGCCGTGTCGATCCGACTGGCGTTTACCTGGGCGGTACGCGCAGCGCCAACGTCAACGCCGAGCTGTACGTGCCGGTGCCGGGCACCGGCCGCGACCGCACGCTGCGCTTCTTTGGTTTCATGGACGCGGGCAACGTCTGGGGCGCTGACGAGCCCATCACGACCGCCACCGTGCGCGCCTCGGCCGGCGTGGGCCTGAGCTGGCTGTCGCCTGTCGGACCGCTGAGCCTGAGCTACGGCCGCCCGCTGCGCTCGCTGCAGGGCGACCGCATCCAGAAGTTCCAGTTCCAGATCGGGACGGCCTTCTGATGGATACCGCGTCGCGTCGCGATGCCGTCGCAGCGGGTCTGGCGCTCGCGGCGGCAGCCGTTCCGGCTGTGGCCGGGGCTGCGGGAGCTGCGGCCAGCAGCTCCGACCCCATCAAGATCGGCTTTGTCGATTTTGATCGCGTCCTGGCCGAAGCCCAGCCCGCCAAGGTGGCGCAGCAGCGCCTGGAGCGCGAATTCGCCCGCCGCGAAAAGGCGCTGGACCAGGAGGGAGAGCGCCTCAAGACCGCCTACGCCCAGCTCGACCGTGACGGCCCGACGCTGGCCGCCGCCGATCGCGCCAGACGCGAACGCAGCCTGGCGCAGGACGACCGCGATTACCAGGTCAAGCGGCGCTCCTTCCAGGACGATCTGGCGCAGCGCAAAAACGAAGAGCTGTCCAGCGTCATTCAGCGCGCCAATGCGGTCATGAAGCGCATTTTCGACCGCGAAAAGTTTGATCTGATCCTGCAGGAAGCGGTCTTTGTCAGCCCGCGCATCGACGTCACCCAGAAAGTCATCGACGGGCTGAACAGCAGCACGCCGCCCACGCCATGAGCGCGGGCGCGAGCGCGGCGCAGGCCCGCCCCTGGGACGGCCACGCCAGCGCGGGCGAGATCGCCCGTGCGCTGGGCCTGCCGATTCAGGGCGACGCCAGTGCCGCCATCCACCGCATTGCGGGCCTGTCGCAGGCGAAATCCGGACAAATCAGCTTTCTGTCACAGGCTCGTCTGGCGCCGCAGCTGGACAGCACGCAGGCCAGCGTGCTCATCGTGCGGCCCGACCAGCTCGTGCGCGCGCAGGCCAACCCGGCCGTGCACGCTGTGCTGGTCAGCCCTGACCCTTATCTGTCCTACGCCCGCCTGACCCAGTGGTGGGTGCAACGCCACCAGCCGCTGCGGGAGCAGCAGGTGGCCGCACTGCCGGAAGCGTCGCCGCCCGCCAGCTGCCGCATCCATCCCAGCGCCGTGGTCGATGCACGCGCGCGCCTGGGCGAGAACGTGACGGTGGACGCGCTGGCGCACATCGCCGCAGGTGCGGTGGTCGGGCCGGGCGCCCGGGTGGGCAGCCACTGCGTGATCGAAGCGGGCGCTGTGCTGGGCGCGGACAGCGTGATGCGCCCGCGCGCCACCCTGGCCCGGGACTGCCGCACGGGCCAGCGCGCCCTGCTGCAAAGCGGCGCCGTGATCGGCGGCGACGGCTTTGGCTTTGCGCCGGAGCAGGGCCGCTGGGTCAAGATCGAACAGCTCGGCGGCGTGCTTCTGGGTGACGACGTCGAAATCGGCGCCAACACCTGCGTGGACCGGGGCGCGCTGGACGACACCGTGATTGAGGATGGCGTCAAGCTCGACAACCTGGTCCAGATCGGCCACAACGTCCACATTGGCGCCCACGCCGCCATGGCCGGATGCGTCGGCGTGGCGGGCAGCGCCCGCATTGGCGCGGGCTGCACGGTCGGTGGCGCGGGCATGGTCCTGGGTCACCTGGAACTGGCGCCGGGCGTGCACATTTCCGCCGCCAGCCTGGTCACCAAATCCATCACCCAGCCCGGCGTGTACACCGGCGTTTTCCCCATCGCTGAAAATGCCGTCTGGGAGAAAAACGCCGCCACGCTGCGCCAGCTCTCCCGCCTGCGGGACAAAGTGCGCAAACTGGAGCGCGGCGGCCCGGACTGACAGCGAGCCATGCCCACCGAAGCCAAAATCCAGGGCCCCGCGTCCTACTTCCCCAGCATCGAAAAGACATACGGCCAACCCATCAGCCACTGGCTGGGCCTCGTCGCGGCCTTGGGCGACATGAAACACATGGAGCGCGTGGCCTGGCTGAAAACGCAGTACGGCCTGGGGCATGGCCACGCGAATGCGGTTGTGGCCTATGTCATGGCCCGGGGCGGGGCCGATAAGAAACCCTGAGCGAATGCCGGATCAGGCTTTGAATACGATAAGGGGCAAATGCCCGGATGTAATGTTCATCGATGTCGATGCCCCAAATGATGCGGTTGCCATTACTTTGATGGTGGCGCATCTCAATCTGTCGTCGTCAACCACTTCGGAGACGCTGACTCAGATGCTGCGCATCAGCAACAAGGTGCCTGCGACCGGACGGACTGTGCAGCAGGCTTCCACCTTCACTCACGCTGACGGCACATCCATCCCCGGCGCGGGGTGCAGCGGGCGGAATGCGGGGCGAAGGGGCAGGGCGGTGCCGCAGTCGTGGCGGGACCAGGCGGGGACCTGGACGCGCACTTCAGGCGCGGTGCCTTGGGGACCGGGCAGGGCAGTCAGGCGCAGGGTGTAGAGCCAGTCGGCGCCCCGGAAGGATTTGCGGACCAGCTCGGCGCTGAGCACCGGGCGGGCGGCGCTCCCCGGGGGGATGCCTTCGTCCGCGATACACAGATCAGCCGGGCGCAGCAGCCAGTGCGGCGGGCCGCCGTCGGGTGCGGCGATTTCGGGCAGCACGCCCGGGCCAAAGCCCAGCGCCTGACCCAGCGCGGGCGAGATCAGCGTGCCGCGTCCGACAAAATCGGCGGCGAAGGGTGTGGCCGGTTGCAGATACAGATCCTGGGGCTCGCCCCACTGCTCCAGCCGCCCGGCGTTCATGACGCCGACCTCGTCGGCCAGGGCAAAGGCCTCGCTCTGGTCGTGGGTGACCAGCAGCGTGGTCGTCTGCGACTGGCGCAGGATCTGGCGCACCTCGTGGGCCAGACGCTCGCGCAGCTCGACGTCCAGCGCGGAAAAAGGCTCGTCCAGCAGCATCACGCGCGGCTGTGGCGCCAGCGCCCGCGCCAGAGCCACGCGCTGCTGCTGGCCGCCGGAGAGCTGGTGGATGGGCTCGCGGGCCAGATCGGCCAGGCCGGTCATCTCCAGCATCTGCGCGACGCGGCGCTCGCGCTCGGCGCGCGTGCGGCGGTGCAGGCCAAAAGCGATGTTCTGATCCACCCGCAGGTGCGGGAAGAGGGCGTAATCCTGGAACATCATCCCGACCTGGCGCTGCTCGGGCGCCACGCCGCTGACGTCGGTTCCGGCCACGCGGATGCGCCCCTCAGCCACCGGCACCAGGCCCGCGACGGCGCGCAAAAGCGACGTTTTGCCGCAACCCGACGGCCCGATCAGCGCGGCGATGCGGCCGGCACCGAGCGCCAGCGAAACGCCCTGCACGGCGGGGGGCGCGCTGCCGTAGCGGATGGTGAGGGATTCGAGGTTCAGGCCCATTTTTCTTCTATCATCCGGGATTCTGTGGCAATCAGGAATCATTCTAATTCATGCGCCTGAACAAGATTCTGCTGGCTGCGGCCTGCGCGCTGCTGATGCTGCCGGTGCTGGCTCTGGCGCTGGCGTGGCTGACGCCCGATGTGCCGGGCGTGAGCATGGCGCAGACCTGGTGGCATCTGCTGGGCACGACGCTGCCGGGCTATGTCAGCAGCTCGCTGTGGCTGGCGCTGGGGGTGGGCGCGGGCGCGGCCGTGGTGGGCAGCAGCGCGGCGCTGGCGGTGACGCTGTTCGAGTTCCCCGGGCGGCGTGCGCTGGAATGGCTGCTGCTGCTGCCGCTGGCCATGCCGGCTTATGTGCTGGCCTACGTCTGGACCGACACGCTGCAGTACAGCGGCCCGCTGCAGACGGCGCTGCGCAGCGCTTTGGGTCTGCAGGGCGCGCTGTGGCCCGACGTGCGCAGCCTGGGCGGTGCGGTGGCGGTGTTTGTGCTGTGCCTTTATCCCTATGTTTACCTGCTGATGCGTGCGGCGCTGGCCGAGCGTGGCGTGCAGCTGATGCAGGCGGCGCGTTTGCTGGGTGCGGGGCTGTCGCGGCGCGTGCTGCGCGTGGCGCTTCCGCTGGCCCGGCCCGCGCTGGCTGCAGGCGTGGTGCTGGTGCTGATGGAGACGCTGGCCGATTACGGCGTTGGCGCCTATTTCGGGCTGAACACTTTCACTACCGGCATTTACCGCGCCTGGCTGGCGCTGGGCGACCGCAGCACGGCGGCGCAGCTGGCGGTGCTGATGCTGGTCTGCGTCGCCGCGCTGGTGGCGGTGGAGAAATCGGCCCAGCGCCGCCTGCGCTTTGGCAGCGCGCGCAGCACGGCGCCGGGCCAGACGCGCACGCTGGAAGGTGCGCGACTGCCGCTGCGCTCAGCGGGTGCGCGGCTGGCGGCCTGGGCGGTGTGCGGCCTGCCGCTGCTGCTGGGTTTTGTCCTGCCCGTGGCAGCGCTGCTGCGCCTGGCCTGGCGGCAGATGCACTACAACGCCCCGGCGGTTTACGATTTCGCCACCGGCCAGATGGTGGCTGCACCCGCGCCGCCCTGGTGGCAGACGCCGTACGCCCAAGCGGCGGCCAACAGCCTGACGCTGGCGCTGGTCGCCGCCGTGCTGGCGCTGCTTCTGGCCTGGTGGCTGTCTTTTGCGCAGCGCGGCGGACTGCCCTGGCCGCTGGCGGTGCTGCGCCAGACGGTCGCGCTGGGCTACGCGGTGCCGGGTGCGGTCATTACCGTCGGCATCCTGCTGCCGCTGGGCTGGTGGCAGCAGGCCTGGCCGACCAGCCCGCTGCAGGGCCTGATCACCGGGACGCTGGTCGGCGTGGTTTACGCCTGTCTGGTGCGCTTCACCTCGGTGGCGCTGCAGTCCATCGAGGCGGGTTATGCGCGTCTGCCCACGTCGATGGACGACAACGCCCGCCTGCTGGGCGTGCGCGGCGTGCTGCTCTGGTGGCGCGTCCACCGCCCGCTGCTGATGCGCGCCAGTGGCACGGCAGCGCTGCTGGTCTTTGTTGACGTGATGAAAGAGCTGCCCGCCACGCTGCTACTGCGCCCCTTTGGCTACGACACGCTGGCGGTGCAGGCCTTCCAGATGGCCAGCGACGAGCGCCTGGCCGAAGCCGCGCTGCCCTCGCTGACCATCGTGCTCACCGGCCTGCTGCCTGTGCTGCTGCTGGCGCGTGCGACACGCTGATCCTGTCACCCGGTGATCTCCGGGGACAAATAATGAGATATATTCTCATCCGTAACAAATTTCAATCAAGGAGTATTCGCATGAAAAACCGCAGAACGCTGCTGGCTCGCGCCGCCCTGGCCGTGACCGCTCTGGGTGTGACCGGACTGGCGGGCCTGTCGCTCCCGGCCCTGGCGCAGTCGGGCGACGCTGTGCTCAACCTGTATTCGGCGCGGCATTATCCGACCGACCAGGCGCTGTACGACAACTTCACCAAAACGACGGGCATCAAGATCAACATCATCCAGGCAGACGACGCGGGCATCATGGAGCGTCTGCGCAGCGAAGGCGCGTCGAGCCCGGCCGATGTGGTGATGATGGTCGATGCCGCGCGTCTGGTGCTGGCCGACGACGCGGGCCTCTTCCAGCCCCTGAAATCGAAGGTGCTGGAAGAGCGCATTCCCGCCAACCTGCGCGCCATCGACAAGGGCCAGGGCTCGACCTGGTACGGCCTGTCCACGCGCGCCCGCATCATCGTTTACAACAAAATCAAGGTGAAGCCTGCGCAGGTCGCCACCTACGAATCGCTGGCCGATCCGGTGAACAAGGGCCTGGTATGCACGCGCTCGGGCTCGCACCCGTACAACCTGTCGCTGTTCGCGTCCATGGATCAGCGCCTGGGCGCCGCCAAAACCGAGGCCTGGCTCAAGGGCGTGGTCGCCAACATGGCGCGCGACCCCAAGGGCGGTGATACCGACCAGATCAAGGCCGTGGCCTCGGGCGAATGCGGCGTGGCGCTGACCAACTCCTACTACCTGGCGCGGCTGATGAACTCGAAAAACCCCGAGGACATCGCCGTGGCCGAGAAAGTCGGCGTGGTCTTCCCCGACCAGCAGGGCCTGGGCACGCACCAGAACATCGCCGGAGCGGCGCTGGCGCGCTACGCCAAGCACCGCGACAACGCGGTGAAGTTCATGGAATACCTCAGCACGCCGCCCGCGCAGATCTACTTCGCCAACGGCAACAACGAGTATCCGGCGGCGACGGGCGTCAAGGCCAGCAACCCGGCGCTGGAAGCCCTGGGCGATTTCAGGCGCGAGCTGATTCCCCTGGCCAGCATCGCGTCGCGCACGCGCGAAGTGCAGCAGATGCTGGACCGCGTCGGCTACAAGTAAGGCCGGAAGGCGTTTTCAGGCGGGCAGGGCGTCCCAGTCCAGGACGACCTTGCCGCTGTGGCCGGACAGCATGGCCTCGAAGCCCGCCTTGTACTGCGTCACCGGGTAGCGGTGGGTGATGATGGGCGAGAGGTCCAGCCCGCTCTGCAGCATGGCGACCATCTTGTACCAGGTTTCGAACATCTCGCGGCCGTAGACGCCCTTGATCTCCAGGCCCTTGAAGATGACCTGGTTCCAGTCGATCGCCGTCTGCGCGGGCGGGATGCCCAGCAGCGCCACTTTGCCGCCGTGGTTCATGCATTCCAGCATCGTGGTGAAGGCGGAGGGCACGCCGGACATTTCCATCCCGACATCAAAGCCTTCGCTCATGTGCAGGCTGTCCATGACGTCTTTCAGGCTGTCGCGCGCGACGTTGACCGCGCGCGTGGCGCCCATGCGCAGCGCGAGTTCCAGCCGGTAGTCGTTGACGTCGGTGATGACGACGTGGCGCGCGCCCACATGCCGCGCGATCGCCGCCGCCATGATGCCGATGGGCCCGGCGCCGGTGATCAGCACGTCCTCGCCGACCAGCGGGAAGGACAGCGCCGTGTGCGTGGCGTTGCCAAAGGGGTCGAAGACCGCTGCCAGCTCGTCGGAAATACCGTCCGGGATGCGGAAGGCGTTGAAGGCCGGAATCGCCAGGAACTGGGCGAAAGCGCCTTCGCGGTTCACACCCACGCCCTGCGTGTTGCGGCACAGGTGGCGCCGCCCGGCGCGGCAGTTGCGGCAGAAACCGCAGGTGATGTGGCCTTCGCCCGACACGCGGTCGCCGAGGGAAAAGCCGCGCACTTCCTGGCCCATCGCGACGATCTCGCCCACGTACTCGTGCCCGACGTGCATCGGCACCGGGATGGTGGCCTGCGCCCAGTCGTCCCATTTCCAGATGTGGATGTCAGTGCCGCAGATGGCGGTCTTGCGGATGCGGATCAGCACGTCGTTGGGGCCGACCTCGGGGTCGCGGACTTCCGTCAGCGTCAGGCCGGGGCCGGGCTGCAGTTTGGCGAGGGCTTTCATGGTGATTTCTCCCGGAATTTAAAGGGCACCCAGCGTCTGGCCGACGCGGGCAAAGGCGGCCACCGCCTGGCGTATCTGTTCGGGCGTGTGCGCGGCGCTCATCTGCGTGCGGATGCGCGCCTGGCCTTTGGGCACCACGGGGTAGGAGAAGCCGACCACGTAAACGCCCTCGTCCAGCAGCGCCTGCGCCATGCGCCCGGCGAGCTGGGCGTCACCCAGCATCACCGGGATGATGGGGTGATCGCGCCCAGCCAGGGTGAAGCCGTGGGCAGCCATCTCGCGGCGGAAGTGCTCACCGTTGTCGCGCACGCGCTGGCGCAGGTCGGCGCCCTCGGGGCTGTCCAGCAACTGCAGCACGCGCAGCGAGGCCGCCGCGATGCTGGGCGCCAGCGTGTTCGAGAACAGATAGGGCCGCGAGCGCTGGCGCAGCAGTTCGATGATTTCCGCCCGGCCCGAGGTGTACCCCCCCGACGCGCCGCCCAGCGCCTTGCCCAGCGTGCCGGTCAGGATGTCGACGCGGCCCTGCACGCCGCAGTGCTCCGGCGTGCCCCGGCCGCCGGTGCCGACAAAGCCGACGGCGTGCGAATCGTCCACCATGACCAGTGCGCCATAGCGGTCAGCCAGGTCGCAGAGGCTGGCCAGATCGGCGATGACGCCGTCCATCGAGAACACGCCGTCGGTGGCGATCAGCCGAAAGCGCGTGCCGTCGGCCACCGCCGCTTTGAGCTGTGCCTCCAGATCGGCCATGTCGTTGTTGCGGTAGCGGTAGCGTCGCGCCTTGCACAGGCGCACACCGTCGATGATGGAAGCGTGGTTGAGCGCATCGGAGATCACCGCGTCCTCTTCGCCCAGCAGGGTTTCGAACAGGCCGCCGTTGGCGTCAAAGCAGCTGCCGTAGAGGATTGTGTCCTGCGTGCCCAGGAAGGCGGACAGCGCAGTTTCAAGCTGGCGGTGCACCGTCTGCGTGCCGCAGATGAAGCGCACCGACGCCATGCCAAAGCCGTAGTCGTCCAGCCCGCTGCGCGCGGCCTGCACCAGGCGCGGGTCGTCGGCCAGGCCCAGGTAGTTGTTGGCGCAGAAGTTCAGCACCTCGCGGCCATCCTGCAGCCGGATCAGCGCCGACTGCGGGCTGGCGATGGTGCGCTCGTCCTTGTAAAAACCGTCCGCCCGGATCTGTCCGGTGGTCTGGCGCAGATGGGCCAGAAATTGCTCGCGCATGGCAGAAATCCTTCAGCGTTCCGGCGCCGCGCGGATTCGTTGGGCTGCGACGCACAGACCGCATCATCGCGCCATCCGCTGCCGTGCTGGACTGGTGCGCCAGTTGCCCAGGGTTTTCCCGGTTACTGTCGAACAATGATAGCGCTAACATGACTTCATGAACATCCGCCCGGCATCGCCCCTGCGCCCTGCGCCCCTGATCATCATGGGCGTTTCGGGCTGCGGCAAATCCACGCTGGGCCAGATGCTGGCGCAGCATCTGGACGGCCGCTTCATCGAAGGCGACAGCTATCACCCGGCCGCCAACATCGCCCGGATGAGCCAAGGCATCGCGCTGACCGATGAAGACCGCTGGGGCTGGCTGGACACGCTGGCGCAGGAGTTGCGCCACGCGGCTACGACAGAATCCGGACCGGCGGTGCTGGCCTGCTCGGCGCTGAAAGCCAGCTATCGCGACCGCCTGCGCCAGGGCGACCCGCGCGCCTTTTTCGTGCTGCTGCAGGCGCCGCGTGAGGTGCTCGCGCAGCGCCTGGACACGCGGGAGAGCCACTTCATGGGCTCCACGCTGCTGGACAGCCAGCTCGGCACGATAGAGCCGCTGCGGCCCGACGAACGGGGCGTGGTGCTGGATGCGACGGTGCCGCCGCAGAGACTGCTGGAGCAGGTGCTGGCGCTTCAGTGTGTGACCTGAGCGCAGGCACTCATTTTCATGACGAGACCTTGCCGGTCAGCCTGAGGGAAGCACGCAGGGCGTCATTGATACGGGTCTGCCAGCCCTCCCCGGAAGCGCGCAACGCGGCCAGAACATCGGCATCCAGCCGCAGCTTGACCGCTTCTTTGGTGACAGCTTGCACACTGCCTGGCGGGCGACCGCGCCTACGGGCAGCAATCTGCGCAGAGGTATGTCGCTGGACATCGTCCTCTGCGACTTGCTGCAAACCTCGCTCGAGCGAGGCGAGCAAAGCGGCGGAATCTTTATCGAGTTCTGCGGTTGGCTCAGACATTGAATTTCTCCATCAGTGAGCGCAGCAGGTGCGCGGGAATGTTTTCGATACGGCCTTTGGTGTAAGCCGTCACCAACACAAGGTCACCCTGCTGGGTCCGGATAAAATAAACCACCCGCGCTCCGCCACGCTTACCTTTCCCTTGGGCCGACCAGCGCACTTTGCGCAGTCCGCCTGAGCCCGGAATGACATCGCCCGAATCGGGGTTGTCCGCGATCCAGTCAATGAAGTCGTGCCTTTCGGCTTCGCTCCAGATCCGGGACACGCTGGCAATAAATTCAGGGGTTTCGGTCACAGTCATCAGCATGTTTTTGCTCTTTTCGCGCTGTTGAACGAATTTATTGTGCACCCAAATAATTACGGTGTCAAATCCGGCGTGGTGCTGTGACGCTGCTCTGAAAGCGCGGCTCGCGGCGCGATGTCTTGATTTTTCAGAACACACACGGCGCATCGCGCGCCACAAAATGAAGGTCGGCAAAGCCTGCGTGGGCTTCTTCGCCGGTGTTGTCGGTGTCGCTGGCCACGGCGAGCTGACGAGCGGCGGCAATGTCGGGGCCGAAGGCCTGCGTGGCGTCGGCCAGCACGTCGTGGCGCTCGTCGACCCAATGGCCCGCGTCGGCTGCGCCGGAGCGGGCGACAATCAGGCGCACGCGGTCGGTGTAAGCGCTGGGTTCGCGGGTGCCCACGGGGTAGCGGTTGTCCCACACGTAGTTGATCGCGGCGTCGGGCAGCTGGTCACCAAAAATGGCGCGGCCGATGCGCAGTTTGGCGCGCGTCGCAAAATCCAGCGCTTCGGGCTTGATCTTGAAGGTGATGTAGACCCGGGCCGCATAATCGTCGCCTTCTTTCGTGCGCAGGTCGGCGTTTTTCAGCGGGGCATCCACCCGCCAGCGCCAGCACAGCACCGGCGTTTTGGCCAGATCCACGGACAGCGGGCGGGCCATCAGCGCCATGCTGGCTTTCGCTTTGGCCTCGATGGCGTTCACGCCATCCCAGTCCCGCAGGGCGTAGTGCGTGGGCGCCAGCTTGTCGTTGAGGGTCTGCAGCCGCCAGGGCGCTGGCGGCGCACCGCTGCTTTCTTTGAAGCGACCCACGTCAACGGCTTGTGCGGCGGCGGGCAGGAGACTCAGCAGGATCAGACTGGCTTTCAGCATATTCGGGACTCCATTCAGGACAGGGGAGGCTGAAAATACAAAGGCCTCGCAGACTTTCGTCTGCAAGGCCTCTGATTTTCATTGGTCGGGGCGGCGGGATTCGAACTCGCGACCCCTTGCACCCCATGCAAGTGCGCTACCAGGCTGCGCTACGCCCCGACTGAATCCAAGATTATAGGGAAGAAATCCGCAAAATTCTGCCGTACTGAAATTTTTTAAGCATCAATCGGGCCGAGCGCCTGATCGAGCTCGGCGCGCAGCGCCAGCAGCTCGCGGCGCAGCTCGGGCCAGGCCAGCGGAGCGGCAGGGACAGCGCTTGACGGCGGCGGGGTCAGCGTGAAGGCCGGGCGAACAACTGCGGCAGGTGCTGCGGGTGCAGGCGCGACAGCGGGCGGCGGTGCATCGGGCTCGGAGAGGCGGTTGCGCGCGCCGCTGATGGTGAAGCCTTCGTCGTACAGCAGTTCGCGGATGCGCCGGATCAGCTGCACCTCGTGGTGCTGGTAGTAGCGGCGGTTGCCGCGCCGCTTCATGGGCTTGAGCTGGCTGAACTCCTGCTCCCAGTAGCGCAGCACGTAGGATTTGACACCACACAGCTCGCTGACCTCACCGATGGTGAAGTAGCGCTTGGGCGGAATGGGGGGCAGTTCGGTCGCCATGGCCGAATGTCAGCGGCGCTGGCCGCGCAGGTTGCGCACCAGCACGATCAGGCCCAGCAGGGCGATCAGCAGGTAAACCAGCATGCCCCAGTAGGCGTAGGGGATGCCCAACAGGTTCACGGCGGCTTCGGCGCAGGTCGCGCGCGCCAGGAAGACGTCCGGGAAGATGTCGCCCCAGCCCAGATCGGTCATGAAGGTGTCGGCGAAAGTCATCACGCAGGAATCGAGCTTGACCGCCACCTGCTCCTGGTAGACCGCAGCCGCCACGCCGCTGAACGCCAGCGCAATCAGCCCCAGCGCCAGCAGCGCCACGACAAAACGCGTGCCGGTCGGGCGGCTGAACATGCCCTGGAGCAGGCTGGCGATTAGGGCCACCGCCGCGATCGCCAGAAAAATCACCCGCTGGAGGATGCACCAGGGGCAAGGCTGCATATTGAACACGTGCTGCGACACCAGCGCGATGCCCACGCTGCCCAGCCCCAGCAGGGCGACCAGCCACAGCATTTTCTGGTTGAAGGAGGGCAGGGGGTTGTCGACAAACATGGCGGACCTAGCGGCTGGTGGACGGACGTGGGGGCGGAATCGGGAGTTTTGCGCTGCCGGGTGAATCAGCGGGAGAGTTCGGCGGTGAGCTCGATCTCGACGCAGGCCCCCAGCGGAATCTGCGCCACGCCAAAAGCGCTGCGCGCGTGCGGGCCGACGGCCGGTCCCATGACATCGGCCAGAAGTTTGGAGCATCCGTTGGCGACCAGGTGCTGCTCGGTGAAATCAGGGGCGCTGTTGACCAGGCACATCAGCTTGACGATGCGGCGCACGCGGCGCAAATCGCCCCCCGCTGCGGCCTGCAGCGTGCCCAGCAGGTCGATGGCGACGGCGCGGGCTGCAGCCTGACCCTCCTGCGTGGGGATGTTCACGCCGAGCTGACCCGTCCACACTTGGCCGTCGCGTTTGGCGATGTGACCCGACAGGAAAACCAGATCGCCGGTCTGCACAAAGGGCAGGTAGGCCGCTGCGGGCGTGGCCACGGTGGGCAGGGTGATGTTCAGGGCGTCCAGACGGGCGTAAGGGTCGTGGGGTGCGGTCATGGCGGGTCTGAAATCCATGTGGAAAACACATATCTTAACCCGCGCAATGCGGTGCACTGCGGCCCGGGCAGAGGGGCGGCGGGTGCGGGCCTGGGTCTGCCAGATGCGGCCGCCGCTGTCGCGCTGGGGCCACGGCGGTGTGCTGGCGATTCTGGCCGGGGCGATGGCCGGATCGGTGCTGCAGGGGCTGGGCCAGACGCTGTGGCCAGCCGGGGCCTGCGCCGCGCTGATCGCCCTGCTTGTCGCCCTGTTGCTCGCGCTGGCGGTGCTGCCACTACTGCGTCGGTGCGTGCTGGGCGCTGGGCCGCTGGCCTTGCTGCTGTCGGTGCTGTGGGGCGCGGGCGCAGGCCATGCGCTCACTGAATGCCGTGCCCTGTCCCGCTGGCCCAGCGCCGACTTGCGCCAGATGCTGCCGCAAGGCCAGCCGCAGGCGGTGCTGGCCGAAGGGCAGATCACCGATCTGCCGCAGGTTCAGCCGGATGGCGTGCGTCTGCTGCTGCGTGTGCAGCGCTGGCAGCCCGTGCCGGGCGACGGGGGGTGGCATCCGTCGGACAACGATGTTCAGGTGCAGGTTTTCTGGCCGGTTGAGGCGGGGCAGGCGGTCCCGGTGGTGCGCGTGGGCCAGCGCTGGCGCCTGCCGCTGCGCTGGCGGCCGGTGCGGGGCCTGGCCAACTTCACTCAGCGCGATCCGGAGCTCTGGGCCTGGCTGCGCGGCGTGTCGCTGACCGCGACGGTGCAGGCACGGGGGCCACCGCAGTTGGAACCGCACCAGATCAGTGCTGCGCCCGGCTTCCTTGCGCTGCTGATCCGCGAGCCCGGTCTGGCCGTCGATGCCCTGCGCGAGCACTGGCGCGACGCACTGCGCCAGCACCTGCGCGACTGGCCTTCTGAGGTGACCGGCACTCTGGTCGCGCTGGCCGTGGGCGACCAGCCCGCGATTTCGCCCGAAGTCTGGCAGCTGTACCGCGACACGGGCATCACGCACCTGATGAGCATCAGCGGCCTGCACATCACTGCGCTGGCCTGGCTGGCCGCAGGGCTGCTGCGCCGTATGTGGCGGCTGTCGCCCGCGCTGATGCGGCGCTGTCCGGCGGCCGATGCGGCGGCGCTGGGCGGGCTTGTGATCGCGCTGGTGTATGCCCTGATCGCCGGTTTTGGCGTGCCCGCACAGCGCACGGTGTGCATGCTGGCCGTGCTGACGGCGCTGGGTCTGTGGCGACTGCGCTGGAATGCGGCGATGACGCTGTCCGCCGTTGCGGGCGCCGTGCTGCTGCTCGATCCCTGGGCCTGGCTGCAGTCGGGCTTCTGGCTGTGCTTCGCCGCTGTCGCGCTGCTGGTGCTGCGCGGCCAGCGCCTGGAGCGCGACGCCCGTGCGCAGGCCGATGTCCTGGCCGTGCAGGGGCTGGCGCCGCTCGCCCGTCCGCCTGCGCTGCAGCGCCTGGGCCGCACCCTCGCGCTGACGCTGGGCGAGCAGGCCACCCTCACATTGGGCCTGGCGCCGCTGACGGTGCTGTTCTTTGGCCAGTTCTCGGTGCTGGGGCTGCTGGCCAACCTGGTGGCGGTGTTCTGGGTGACGGCGCTGGTCTTGCCTTTGCTGTTTGGGGGTCTGGTGGCTGCGCCGCTGTGGACGGTGGCGGCGCACCTGGTCCAGGCGCTCCTGACGCTGCTGCGCGCGCTGGAACACAGCGTGGGCGGGGTGTGGTGGCTGCCTCAGGAGACGTCCTGGCCCGCGCTGATCGCCGGGCCACTGGCGGGCGCCGGGGTCTGCGCTGCCGTACTGGCCACCCGGGGCCGCTGGCGCGTGCTGGGCGCACTGGCGCTGATCCCGGCGGTGTGGCCCTGGCCAGCGACGCCGCCCGACGGCGTTTTTGAGCTGATGACCTTGGACATTGGTCAGGGCACCGCGGTGCTGGTGCGCACCCGCCAGCACAGCCTGCTCTTCGACACTGGCCCGGTCTACGGCCGGCCGCCGGGGCCACAGGGCGCTACCGGGCCGCCACCGCCCGATGCGGGCAGCCGCGTCATCGTGCCCGTGCTGCGCGCCCTGGGCGTGAGGCGGCTGGACGCGCTGGTGCTCAGCCATGCGGATCTGGATCACATCGGCGGCGCGCGTTCTGTGCTGGAAGCGGTGCCCGCCCTGCAGGCTCTGGCCGCGCTGCCCGAAGGTCACCCGCTGGAATCAACCCTGCGCGCCGCAGGCACGCCGCTGCGCCACTGCCTGCAGGGCCAGAGCTGGGTCTGGGACGGCGTGCGCTTTGACATCGTCCACCCGCTGCCGGTACTGGAGCAGCGCCTGGGCGATGCCGTGCGCGGCAGCAATGCGGGCAGCTGCGTGCTGCGCGTGCAGGATGCGGCGGGGCGGGCGGCGCTGATTCCCGGCGACACGGGCGTGCTGCAGGAGGCCGACATGCTCTGGGCGCAGCAGCAGGGCCTGTATCGGCAGGCCGGGCAGCGTCTGGGCCCGGTGGACGTGCTGGTCGCACCGCACCACGGCAGTCAGACCTCGTCGTCGACCGATTGGCTCAAGGCCCTGCGCAGGCCATCGGATGCGACTGGGGACCAATCTGTCGTGCTGGTTCAGGCCGGGTCCTTCAACCGCTACGGCCACCCCGACGCGGGCGTGATGGCGCGTTACGCGGCGCTGGGCTACACCGCGCTGCGCAGCGACACCTGCGGCGCCTGGCGCTGGCGCTCGGGCGACGCGCTGGCGGCCCCGCAAAACCGCTGCTGGCGGCTCAGGTACCGGCGCTGGTGGCAGGCGGGCGAGCTATAGTTTCAGCAAGGAGACACTAAATATGAACAGCACGACCCAGCCCGTTGACACCCGCCGCAGCGATCCTGCCCGCCCCGGACAGCGTCCCATCAGCATCTACGGGCCGGATTTCCCCTTCGCTTACGACGACTGGCTGGCGCACCCGGCCGGGCTGGGCCAGGTGCCCGCCAGCCAGCACGGGCAGGAGGTGGCGGTGGTGGGCGGCGGCATGGCCGGGTTGGTCGCGGCGTATGAGCTGATGCGCATGGGCCTGAAACCCGTGGTTTACGAGGCTTCGCGGCTGGGCGGGCGGCTGCGCTCGCAGCGCTTTGACGCCGCGCCCGAAGGCATCGTCGCCGAGCTGGGCGGTATGCGCTTTCCGCAGTCCAGCATGGGCTTCTTCCACTACGTGCGCCAGCTGGGGTTGCGCACCCAGCCTTTTCCCAACCCGCTGACGCCGCACTGCTCCAGCACCGTCATCGACCTGGAAGGCCGCACGCATTACGCGCGGACCCTGGCGGATCTGCCGCCGATGTTCGCAGAAGTGGCCCAGGCCTGGGACAGCGCGCTGGAGACCCACGCGCAGTTTGGCGCCATCCAGCAGGCCATCCGCGAGCGCGATCCGGCGCAGCTCAAGCGCCTGTGGAACGCGCTGATCCCGCAGTGGGACGACCGCACCTTCTACGATTTTGTCGCCACATCCGAGGCCTTTTCGCGCCTGAGCTTCCGCCACCGCGAGGTGTTCGGCCAGGTCGGTTTCGGCACGGGCGGCTGGGATTCGGATTTCCCCAACTCGATGCTGGAGATCCTGCGCGTGGTGCTGACCGAATGCGACAGCCACCAGTTCCTCATTCAGGGCGGTGCCGACCAGGTGCCGCGCAGCCTGTGGACGCACGCGCCCGATCGCCTGACGCACTGGCCCGCAGGCACCACGCTGGCCAGCCTGCATAGCGGCGCGCCGCGTCCGGGCGTGCGCGAAATGCGCCGCCACGCCGATGGCCAGCGCATCACCCTGGTCGACAGCTGGAGCCACCGCCGCGACTACGCCGCCGTGCTGGTCACCTGCCAGAGCTGGCTTTTGACCACCCAGATCGAGTGCGACGAAAGCCTTTTCGCCCAGCCGACCTGGATGGCGCTGGACCGCACGCGCTACATGCAGTCCAGCAAAACTTTCGTGATGGTGGATCGTCCGTTCTGGAAAGACATCAACCCCGCCACCGGCCGGGACACCATGAGCATGACGCTGACCGACCGGCTAACGCGCGGCACCTACCTGTTCGATCATGGCGAAGGCCAGCCTGGCGTCATCTGCCTGTCCTACGCCTGGATGAGCGACGCGCTGAAAATGCTGCCGCATCCGCCCGAAAAGCGCGTGCGCCTGGCGCTGGACGCGCTGCGCAAAATCTATCCGGACGTGGATATTGCCAGCCACATCATTGGCGATCCGATCACCGTGTCCTGGGAGGCCGATCCGCACTTTCTGGGCGCTTTCAAAGGCGCGCTGCCCGGCCATTACCGCTACAACCAGCGCATGTACGCCCACTTCATGCAGCAGGAGATGGCCCCCGCGCACCGGGGCATTTTCCTGGCGGGCGACGATATTTCCTGGACGCCGGCCTGGGTCGAGGGCGCGGTGCAGACGGCGCTCAATGCAGTCTGGGGCATCATGAGCCACCTGGGCGGGCGCAGCGACCCGGCCAACCCGGGTCCCGGCGACACCTTCCCCGAATGGGGCCCGATCTCGCTGCCCGACTGACGGCCGGGCGATGAGTCTCCCGATGATTCAGGACAGCCTGACCGTGGCCGTAGCGCAGATGCGCCAGCACCCGTGTGCGGATGCCGCTGGGCTGGAAGCGGCCTGGGCGCGTATCGCCGCCTGGGCGCAGCGCGCTCGCGGGCAGGGGGTTGATCTGCTGGTCCTGCCCGAGCTGATTTTGAGCGGCTACCACCTGGGGGCAGACCGGCTGGCCGCGCTGTCCCAGCCGCCTGAAGCGGTGGCGCAGCGCCTGGGCGACATCGCCCGCGAGAGCCGCATCGCGCTGGTCTGCGGCTACCCCGAGCGCCTGGCGGCTGGCGGCGTGGCCAATGCCGCGATCCTGGTGGACGAGCAGGGCCAGACGCTGCTGAACTACCGCAAGACCCACCTGTTTGGTTCCGACGAGGCGGCGGTTTTCACGCCCGGCGATCTGCCGCAGCACAGTCAGGTGGCGCTGTGGCGTGGCTGGCGCTTCGGCCTGCTGATCTGCTACGACGTTGAATTTGCTGACAATGTGCGCGCCCTTGCGCAGGCGGGCGCGGATGCGGTGCTGGTGCCCACCGCCAACATGCAAGGCTATGAGGCCGTGCCGCAACTGCTGCTGCCCGCGCGGGCCTACGAGAGCCAGGTCGCGCTGGCCTACGCCAACACCTGCGGCGCGGAAACCCGCCCCGGCAGCGCGCCGGAGGAGGCCAGCGCGACCCTGCACTACGGCGGCCTGAGCACACTGGCCTGGTGCGACGGCAGCGCCGTCTGGGCCGATGCGGCGCAGGAAGAACTGCTGTGCGCCACCTGGCGGCGCGCTGATCTGCTGGCGTCGCGCCTGCGTCACCCGTTTTTGCAGAACGCCCGACGGCGGGTCTGACGATGAGCGCTCAGAAGATTCAGGACACCTTGTCCAGGCGGTAATCGTTGGCCAGCGGCCCGGTGACCGGGCTGCCGTCCTGGTTGAGCATCTCCAGGTGGTTTTCGCCGACGATGAAGAGGCTGGGATCGTGATCCTTGCCGGTCAGGGTGATGCGCGATCCGGCGCGGTTCCAGGTGTAGCGGCCGGTTTCGCTGAAGCGGGCGCCCCGGCCGACGTAGATCGAAGTCTGGCTGTAACTGCCGTCGCCGCGCAGCGTGATCGTGGTTTTGATGCCGTCGCAGTCGGCGCAGGGCAGGGTACCGCGATAGGTGCCTTCCCAGTCCAGCACGTCGCGGCTGCTGTGGCCGTCGGCGGCGGCGAGGGGTTTTTGCACGCTGTCCTGGCGGGCCGCCGGAGCGCTCATCGGGGCGGGGCCATCGGCGGGCGCGCTGGCGGCGCTCACGGCACTGAGAGCGCCAAAGGCGCAGGCCAGGCCGGCGGCGAAGGTCAGAACAGGGCGAGCGGCGGCGGTCAGCAGGGACATGGCAGGCATGGACTCCGGTGGGAGCGGGTCGGAAAGTGAATCAAATCAGGGCTCTATCATGCCACGCCAGACACCGTCTGCGGCCCGCAGCCCTCTGCGCCCACCCCGCACCGGCGCGCGCGGCACCAGACCGTGACGCCTTCAGCGCGGCAGTGTCGTGCTGACCACACCGTACACCAGGGCGCCGAGCAGGGTGGCTGGCGTCAGGCCGAAACGGCGGTGGACGAGGGCGATGACGGCGATCGCTACGGCCAGCGCCGGGCCCTGCTGCAGCGGCGATCTGGCCAGTCGCGGCAGCAGATCGCTGGCCAGCAGCGCCACGATGGCCGCCAGCCCCGTGCTGCGCGACAGCCGCTGCAGCGCAGGATGCGCGGGGGCGCTGCGACTGCGCCGCCGCTGGGCCCAGAGCATGGGCGCAATGCGCATCAGCGCCGTGCACACGCCGCACAGCACGATGGTCAGGATGAGCTTGCCGTCGCTCATGATCGGCTGCGGCGCGCGCCTCCCCACAGGCTGGACGCCGCGCCCGCCAGCATTCCGGCCAGCAGCGCCCAGTGGCTGGGCAGCAGCGTCAGGGCCGCCGCGCTGACGGCCAGGCTCACGCCCGCCACGCGCAGGAAAAGCGCCCGGGCGGAGACGTCGTCCACCACGCCCCCTGCTGCAGGTTCTTCGAGCGAGACTGCGGCGCCCGCCCGTGCAGGCCACAGCTCGATCACCAGCCCCAGAAACAGCGCCGGCAGCACGAAACCGATGCTGGCCTGCAACCAGGCCGCGTCCCCCAGCCAGCGCCCGCCGCTGACGCCCAGCACCGTGCCGCCCACCCAGGTGGCGTAGGCGCCCAGCTGCAGGCCGAGGTACCAGTCCTCGCGCTCGGGCACCGCGACGCGCTCCAGCCGACCCTGCGCGGCCACGAAGACTTCGTCGGTCAGGCCCCAGCCCAGCAGGGGCACCGGCCAGCGCGGCGCCGCGCCGGGCGGCCACAGCCGCGCCAGTGTGGGCGCCCCATAAAAGACATGGCGCAGATTCATCACCAGCACCGTGCTGAGCAGCGCCAGCGCGCCCGCGCCGCTGGCCACCAGGCTGGCCAGCACGAACTGGCTGGCTCCGGCGTATATCACCAGCGAAACCAGCACGCCCTGCCAGGCACTCAGGCCCGAGGCCAGCGCGACCAGGCCAAACGAGAAGGCGATGGGCAGATAACCCGCCGCAATCGGCAGGCTGGCCTGCAGGCCCCTGAAGAAAGACCGCAGGCGCAGCGGCATCACGCGGCAATTCCGTCCAGCGCTTCGACGGACAGCGTCATTGCCAGTCGGTGCGTCGCGCCAGGCGCCAGGCGCACGGGCTGGCCGGGGCCGTTGCCCGCCTCGACGCAGACCATGCCGCGCCACAGGCCGTCCTGCGCCATGTCGGGCAGCTGGGCCGCGCGCGCCGCGCCGGGGTTCCAGACAATGGTGGTGGCGCTGCCGCTTTTGCGCACGCGAATCTGGCGCTGCCAGCCGCTGTCGGCAATCAGTGCTTCACCGCTGTGCGCGACCATGCAGTCCACGGGCTGGGCCGGGTCGATGGACTGCGGCAGCGTCACCGCCGCGCCGCTCTGCAGCTTGTCGGCGCCCGCGCAGCCGCCCAGGCCCGTGATGCGGGTGTGGGCGACGTCGCTGATGGCGAAATAGCTGTGCAGCGCTTCGGTCAGCCGCCATGCGCCCGTGTCAGGGCCGGTCTCAGGGCCCGCTTCGGGGGGCGCTGTGGTGGTCAGGGCGAGGGCGAGCTCCAGCCCGACGCTGATCTCCAGACGCAGCGTGGCGCTTTGCCAGCCGGGCGCCGCGCTGGCCGGAAAGGCCGGGCCGTCCAGGCTCAGAAGAAGGCGTCCGTCCGCCTCTGCTGTCGCCTGGCGCAGCGACCACGCGCGGGTGCGCACGACGCCGTGCGCCGGGTTGCCCGCCCGGTCGGCCGGGCCAAACCAGGGCCAGCACACCGGGACGCCGCCGCGTATCGCCTGACCGTCCCGCAGCACGGCCTGCGGCGAGAGCCACAGCACCGGCTGCGCCGCGTGACGCGGCTGCCAGTGCAGGATTTGGCCGCCGTGCAGCGCGATGTCGGCCTGCGCCAGCGCGGTGCGCACGCGCAGGGTGGTCCAGCCGTCGGGGCGCGTGTCCAGTGTCAGGCCGGGGGGAAGATCAAGGGGCAGAGCAGGCGTCGGGATCATGTCGGTCGCAAAACGGTCGAGGATTTCGGCAGAACGCCGCAGCAATCAGTGTAGCGTGCCAGTCGGCGAGGGCCGAGATGCCCAAAATGTGAGACTTATGCACGTTTTGGCCGTCTGGACGCTCTTGGGCCGCGTCACTTTCGATCCGACAATGCCGTTATGGGTAACCGCGACGTGAATTTCCACTTCCTCTACGACGGACCAGTCATGGTCACGCCGCAGGTGCAGGCGCTTGATTTTCAGCCGGCGCTGCAGGCCCTGACCCTGCTGCTCGAAGAGTCGTATGCGCTGCTGCGGCCGTCCCGCCCGCGGGTGAACATCGAGATCAGCCCCGGCCACACGGCTGGCGGTTTTTCGGTGCGCATCATCGAGATTGCCCCGCCGCCCGGCCTGCTGGCGCGCTGGCTGGGCGGGCCGACCGATTACGGCCGCACCAGCCTGTCTGCGGTGCTGACCAGCCTGGGCCTCATCCGGTCCCGCGGTCTGATCCACCTGATGCGCTGGCTGCGTGGCCGCGAGCCCATCAGCATCACCCCCCAGCCCGATGGCAGTGTGGTGTTCGAACTGCTGGAAGACGGTTGGCCCGCCCGTCAGACCATCCTGCCTGGGACGGCCGCGCTCTATGCCAGCGAACGCGTGCGCAGCCTGCTGCTTGCGGTTCTGAACCCTTTGACCTGGGAGGGCGTCACGGCCTGGCTGATCGGCCGTGGCGGTGGCATGCAGACCTGGCTGCTGCGCGATGAAGCGCTGCCCATATTGGGCCTGCCCGTCCCTGAGGTGGAAGAAACCGCTGGCGCCCTGCGCGAGCAGCGGCCGCCAGAAGCCCCCGCATCCCGGCCCGAAAGTGCCGCGACCGAATCCGCCAGCGACGCGCAGGGTGCTCCGCTCGTCCAGAGCCTTCAGGGACAGGACCGTGAAGAAACGGTCGCCCGCGAGACGGATTGCAAGAGTTAAGTCGACTTTCCTCCTGAATCAGACGGGGTGGCCTGGGAGGACCGATATGGTCTTCGTGAAATGAATCGTTGGTGCGCGGGGCGGGACTCGAACCCGCACACTGTTGCCAGCGTCAGGACCTAAACCTGGTGCGTCTACCAATTTCGCCACCCGCGCGTCCCGTGCCCCCTTGCGTGAGGGCAGGGCAGGATTGTAGCCGCACCCGGCCTACAATCGCGCGATGTCCGAAATCCGACCGACCTCCTTTGATTCTCCCGACGGCCTGCTGCGTGGTCTCAACCCCGAGCAGCACGCGGCCGTGACGCTGCCGCCCGGCCCCGCGCTCATCCTGGCGGGCGCCGGATCGGGCAAGACGCGGGTGCTGACCACGCGCATCGTCTGGCTGATCCAGACCGGGCAGGTGGCGCCGGGGGGCGTCATGGCAGTCACCTTCACCAACAAGGCCGCGCGGGAGATGCTCACCCGCCTGGGCGCGATGCTGCCGCTGTCGCTGCGCCAGCTCTGGGTCGGGACGTTTCACGGCCTGTGCCACCGCTTCCTGCGCCTGCACTGGAAGACGGCGGGGCTGCCGCAGACCTTCCAGATTCTGGATATGCAGGATCAGCTCTCGGCCGTCAAGCGCGTGCTCAAGGCCATGAACCTGAGCGATGAGCAGTTTGCGCCGCGCAAGATCAGCTCCTTCATCGCGGGCTGCAAGGAAGAGGCGCTGCGCCCCGGCCAGCTGGAGATCGACAGCCCGCACACGCGCACCCTGGTCGACATCTACGAGGCCTACGAGCAGCAGTGCCAGCGCGAGGGCGTGGTCGATTTCGCCGAGCTGATGCTGCGCACTTACGAGGTCCTGCACGCCCACCCCGAGCTGCGCGCGCACTACCAGCAGCGCTTTGCGCATGTGCTGGTGGACGAGTTCCAGGACACCAACCGCCTGCAGTACGCCTGGCTGAAGCTGCTGGCGCCGCCGGGCACGCCGCAGAGCGTCTTCGTGGTCGGCGACGACGACCAGAGCATTTACGGCTTTCGCGGCGCCCGCGTGGGCAATATGGAGGATTTCACCCGCGAGTACGGCGTGCGCGATGGCGAAACGCCGCAGCGCCTGGTCCGGCTGGAGCAGAACTACCGCTCGGCCGGGCACATTCTGGAGTGCGCCAATGCGCTGATCTCCAACAACACCGTGCGCCTTGGCAAAACCCTGCGCACCGACGCGGGCGTGGGCGAGCCCGTGCGCGTCATGGGCGCGGCCAGCGACGCCGACGAGGTGCGCTGGCTGCTGGAAGAAGTCGCCGCGCTGCAGCGTGCAGGCACTGCGCTGGACCAGATCGCTGTGCTGTACCGCAGCAATGCGCTGTCGCGCGGGGTGGAATCGGGCCTGTTCAACGCCGGGATCGCTTACCGCGTTTATGGCGGCCTGCGCTTTTTCGAGCGCGCCGAGATCAAGCATGCGCTGGCCTACCTGCGTCTGCTGGAGAACCCGCACGACAGCAGCAGCTGGCTGCGCGTGGTGAACTTTCCGGCGCGCGGCATCGGCGCCCGCACGCTGGAGCAGCTGCAGGACGCGGCGCAGAACAACGGCGTGTCGCTTTACGCCGCCGTTTCGGCGCTGCCGGACAACCGGAGCCGTGACCGCCTGCAGGGCTTCATCGACCTGATCGACGATCTGCGCCAGCGCGCCAGCGGCCTGAAGCTGCCGGAAATCATCCAGCGGGTGGTCGAGGGCAGTGGCTTGCAGGCCGCCTACGAGGCCGAGCGCGAAGGCCAGGAGCGACTGGAAAACCTGGGCGAACTGGTCAACGCCGCCGACGCTTTCGAGCGCTATGAGCAGCGCGGTGCGCCGGTCACGCCAGTGGCGGCCGACGGGGAAAGCGGCGCGCCGCCCGAGGCGGCGCAGGGCACGCTCAGCAGCTTCCTGACCCACGCCGCGCTCGAGGCGGGCGACAACCAGGCGCAGGAAGGCCACAGCGCGGTGCAGCTGATGACCATTCACGCCGCGAAAGGCCTGGAATTCGATGCCGTCTTCCTGGTCGGCGCCGAGGAGGGCCTTTTCCCGCACGAACAGGCTTTGGCCGACCCCGACGGCCTGAACGAGGAGCGGCGGCTGATGTACGTCGCCATCACGCGGGCGCGCCAGCGCCTGTCGATCAGCCACGCGCAGGCGCGCATGCTGCACGGCCAGACCCGTTACAACGTGCCCAGCCGCTTTCTGGACGAGCTGCCCGAAGGCGCCGTCAAGTGGCTGACGCCGCCGCGCGCGGCCACCGGCGCCAGCTTCTGGGGGCGCGACAGCGTGGGCAGCGCAGGCTGGGGCGGCAACCGCCGCGCCGCCGCCGCTGCGCCGGTGCCCAATGTCTGGACCGAGTCTCAGGCCAGCCCGACCGAGCCCGCCCGCCAGGACGCGCCGCCACCCGCCAGCGGCACCGCATTACGCAAGGGGCAGGGGGTGTTCCACACCAAATTCGGCGAAGGCCGCGTGCTGGCCATCGAGGGCACGCAGCCCCAGGCCCGTGTGCAGGTGGCTTTCAGGCGCCACGGCGAGAAATGGCTGGATCAGACGCTGGCCAAACTGCAGCCGATCTGAGCGCAGGCCCGCCGGGGCCATGCCGCGCTCAGGCCGCTTTGGGCTGGGAGGCTTGCGGCGGCACGAAGCGCACCACGCTGACGTCGTTTTTGGCGCGTTTCTTGATGGTGTACATCTCGCGGTCGGCCTGGGCGATGAGCTCTTCGGCGCTGACGACGCGGTCCAGCGCAAACACCACGACCCCGATGCTCAGTGAAATGTCCGGGTAAACGCTGCCCACGTCGGCGTAAAGCTGGCCGCGCACGCGCTGGATGGCGCACTGGGCCTTGTCCTCGTCCACCTCACCCAGAAAAACCACGAACTCGTCGCCCCCGTAGCGGCAGGCGCGGTCCATGCTGCGGATGTGGCGCTCCAGCGAGCGCGCCACCTCGATCAGCACCCGGTCGCCAAACTTGTGGCCCCGCGTGTCGTTGATGACCTTGAAGTTGTCGACATCAAAAAAAGCGATGGCAAAGGGGCGCCTCTGGCGGCAGTGGATGCTGACATCGCGGTCCAGCTCGCGGGTGAAGCTGCGCCGGTTGAGAATCTGGGTGAGGAAATCCTGGTCGCTCTGCTCGATCAGGCGATCGTGCACCTCGGTGAGCCGCGTGCTCATCACCGCCGTGCCAAAAAAGGACAGCGCGTTGATCAGCAGCCGCCAGGACAGCAGCAGCGCCACCTGCTGGGTCTCCGGACCGATCATGAACAGGTCGAGCAGGAAAGTGCCCGCCAGGCACAGGGCGGCCAGCACGTAGACCTGGATCGTATCGACTTTTTTCGATGCAAGGTACAGGACGACCATGTAGACCGACGTGAACGGCACAAGCAGGATGGTCTGGTAATCAATCACCAGAACCAGCCCGACCAGCAGGACGAAGCCGGGGAAAATGAAGGCGCGGTTGCGGTCAAAAAACATATGCAGAATTTGTAGCACGGTGCTGCGGCGGGACGGGGGTGAGTTCGTCCAGGAAATCACACCGCAGCCACCCGGCTTTTCGCGGGCGCGGCCAAAGCGGCGTCGGTCAGGTCGCAGCTCACCACGCTGACGCCACTTTTGCCGCGCTTTTTGATGCGGTACATCTCGCGGTCGGCCATAGCAACCAGCTCCTCGGCGCCAATGCGCCGGTTCAGCACAAAACTGACGCTGCCCATGCTGAAGGTGACCGGGGTCCGGCTCTGGCTGAGCTGCTGCGTCAGGCGGGCATGGATGCGCTCGACGATTTCCCGCGACTGCGCCAGGCTGACCTCGCGCAGGAAGATCACGAACTCGTCGCCGCCGTAGCGGCCGGCCAGATCAATGCTGCGCGTTTCGTGGCCCAGCACGCTGGCGATTTCCACCAGCAGCTCGTCGCCCCGGCGGTGGCCCAGGGTGTCGTTGATGACCTTGAAGTCATCGACATCGACAAAAGCGATCGCAAAGGGCTGAAGGCTGCGGCAGTGGATGTCGATTTCGCGCTCCAGTTCCTGCATGAAGTGGCGCCGGTTGCTCAGGCCCGTCAGGAAATCGCGGTCGCTTTTGCGCTGCAGATCCTGACGGACGCGGTTCCAGCTGTTGCACAGCCACGCCGTCCCGAAAAAAGACATGGCGTTGATCAATACGCGCCAGAACAGCAGCACCACGTAATGCCCGCCAGACGCGTCCAGCAGCAGCATGTCCATCGCGCAGGTTCCGGCCAGGCAGACCAGGGTCAGGGCGTAGACCTTCAGCGGACTCACTTTCTGCGAGGCCGCAAAAATCAGCGCCATGTAAAGCGAGGTGAAAGGCACGAGCAGGTCGGTGCCGTAGTCCATGCAGACCAGCAGCAGCGCGGCGGTGACAAAAGCGGCAAACATGAGCCGCTTTGTAACCCGCTTCGCCCGCAGGACCGTCGGGCCAGCGGCGGGCGGGTGTGAATTTGTTCCGCTCTGGACCCATCTTGCCTGCGTGGGGCCAGTGGATAGAATCGCCCGATGAGATCAGCGCTCCCCCCCGAACCCGACACGCTCCTGAACGAGGCCACCGACCCCCGCCTGGTCGCCTGGCACGCGCGCTGGCAGACGGGCCTGGCCGCGCAGGACGCGCAAGGGCTGCGCCGCCGCCGAAGGCTGCAGGGCGGGCAGATCCTGTTCTGCAGCAACGACTATCTGGGCCTGGCGCAGCACCCGCGCCTGGCGCAGGCTGCCAGCGACGCCGCGCAGCGTCACGGCGTGGGCAGCGGCGCCTCGCACCTGATCAGCGGTCACCACGCCTGCCACGACGCGCTGGAAGAGGCGCTGGCCGACTGGTTCGCGCCGCATATCCCGCAGGTGCGGGCGCTGTATGTCTCCACCGGCTTCATGGCCAATCTGGGTGCGCTGGGCGCACTGGCCAGCGAAGATTCGGCCTTCTTCTGCGACCGGCTGAATCACGCCTCGCTGATCGACGGCGCCCGCCTGGCGCGCGCCAGCCAGCGCTGCACCGTGCTGCGTTATCCGCACGCCGATCTGGCCGCGCTGGACCGGCAACTGGCCGCCAGCCCGGCGCGCTGGAAGTGGATCGTCACCGACGGCGTCTTCAGCATGGACGGCGATTGCGCCGATCTGATCGGCCTGCTGCGCCTGTGCGATCAGCACGACGCCTGGCTGATCGTGGACGACGCACACGGCGTGGGCGTGCTGGGGGCGCAGGAGGGCCAGGGCTGCCTGGCGCAGCAGGGCGTGCGCAGCGAGCGGCTGGTGCTGGTCGGTACGCTGGGCAAGGCGCTGGGTGTGGGCGGGGCTTTTGTGGTCGCGCCGCCCCTGGTCATCGAGCATCTGATCCAGCATGCGCGCCCTTATATCTACACCACGGCGACGCCGCCGCTGCTCAGCCACGCCACGCTGGCCGCGCTGCAGATCGTCCGCTCGCCCGAAGGCCTGGAGCGCCGCCAGCGCGTGCTGGATCATGTCGCGCGCTTTGTCGCCGCCATGGCCGGGCTGCTTCCGCCTGAAGGGCTGGTGCTGCCCGCCGGGCACGCGCCGGGGCTGATCCCGTCACACACCCCCATCCAGGCCTGGCTGGTCGGCGACAACGCCACCGCGCTGCGCCTGGCCCAACGCCTGGACGATCAGGGCCTGCGCGTGGGCGCCATCCGTCCGCCCACAGTGCCACCGGGCACGGCGCGCCTGCGCATCACCTTCAGCGCCGCGCACAGCGCCGAACAGGTCGATGCGCTGGCGGGGGCGCTGCGTGATGCGCTCAGGGACGAAGGCTGGCGGGAGCCGGACGTGCTGGCGCCAGGCTGCGGCTGACACCCATCTGGATCAGCACGATCACCACGATGTACAGCCCCTGCGCGCCCAGCGTTTCCAGCGTGGGATACAGGCCCAGCGCCGGGTTCTGCAGCCAGCTGCCCAGCAGCGGGCTGGTCTGGATCAGGCCGCTGATCTGCAGCGTGTGCAGGCTGACGCCCAGAATCTTGAAGCCCAGCGCGTAAATCGTCCAGGTCAGGATGCGGAACATCGTGCTCATGGGGATTTTGATGCTGCCGCGCAGCAGCACGAAACCGATCACCGCCAGCAGCGCCAGCGCCATGGCGATACCCAGCAGGAAATCGCCCAGCGCCATCTGCGGCAGGATGCCGGTGTAAAACAGGATGGTTTCCGCGCCCTCGCGGAACACCGACAGGAAGCTCAGGCCAAACAGCGAGGCCAGGCTGCCCGTGGTCAGCGCCTTGCTCATGTGCTTGCGGATGTACTGGTTCCAGGACTTCAGGCTGGATTTGCTGTGCAGCCAGGCGCCCACCGCCAGCATCAGGGCGACGGTGACGACGCCGACCAGGCCCTCCAGCCGCTCGCGCTGGCTGCCCGCCGTGTCCGGAAAGAGCTGCTGCAGCGCTATGGCGCCGACCACGCTGGCGGCCACCCCGGCGACCACCCCGCCGATGATCCAGCCTTGGCCGGTGGTCTGCCCGGCGGCCTTGAGCGCGGCCAGCAGCGCCATGACCACCAGCAGCGCTTCCAGGCCTTCGCGCAGCAGGATCAGCATGGCGTCCAGCGCGGTGTACTGCGCCTGCGGGTTGATCTGGTCCAGCGCGCTGATGAGGGATTCCAGCTGCAGCTGCTGCGCGGTGCTCGCGCCATGTGCCAGGATCACCGGCAGCTCGCTTTCGATCCGGTCGTAGAGCGCGGGGTTGCGTGTGCTGACCTGGCCCTCAAGGGTCGGCCAGACGCTGATGAAGTGCGTCAGGCTGGCCTGGCCGGTGGCGATCTGTCCGGCGCGAAAGGCGTTCAGCCCCTGGCGCAGCAGCCCGGTGGCGGCGGGCAGATCCATGGCGGCGTCGGCGGCAGGCGTGGCTGCGGCAGCCAGTTTTTCACCGCTGTTGTAGCTGTCCAGCACGGCCTTGAGCTGCACCGATTGCGCGCGCACCTTGTCCATATCCAGCGGCTGGGTTTCCAGCGCCACGCGCATCAGCGCCATGGCCACTTCGACCGCGCCGTAGTGGCTGATGCTGCTGCTGCGCACCACGCGCTCGGAGGCCAGCCAGGTGCTGTTGAAGCGCTGGTAGGCGGCCAGCAGCGTGGGCGCGTCGCTGTGCTCGGCGATGGATTGCGCCAGCTGCGCGTAGGCCGGGGTGATGCGGCGGCGGAATTCGGCGCGCTGTGCGCTGAAATCGACCGGGTTGAGCGCCTGCTCGAAGCCGCGCAGCGCGGTGGACAGGCCGGCCATGTGCATGGCATCCGGGTTGGCCATGGCCTCTTTCAGACGCTGCACCACCTGCTGCTTCTGCGCCGAATCGGGTGCGTTGAGCCGGGAGATGTCGTCCTGCATCTGCAGCAGCAGGCGCACGGTGTCGGACGAATGGCCGGCCTGAACCGTGTCCATGGCATCCGACAGGGTGATGAACAGGTGGCTGACCGGCACAGCCGCCGTTTCGGCGGCCTGGCTGTGGCCGGGGGCCAGGGCGGCCAGCGTCACGCCGAAGGCCAGCGCCAGCGTGGCCACGCCGCGCCGCAGGATTTTGCTCAATGCACCATCAGCCATGCTGCTTCTCCAGAAGGGACTGTCCAAGATAACGGCCGTCCTGCACGCCGCCAAAACAGGCGAACAGGCCACTGCCAATGTGGGTGATGTACTCGTTCATCGCATCCACCCGGCCCAGCGCCGACTGGATGGCAATGAACTGCTGCGGCGACTGCTGGAAGGACACAAACATCAGCCCCGCGTCGAACTGGCCGGTCAGCGGATCAATCCCGCTGGCGTAGGAATACGACCGCCGCAGCATTTTCACCCCGGTGCGGTGCGCCAGCGCCACGTGCGAATCGGCCGGGATCAGCGGCTGGCCTTTGGCGTCTTTGGCGGTAAGGTCCAAAGCGTCGTTTTCGTTTTTGCCGCCCAGCGGCGCGCCGCTGCTGCGGTGACGCCCGAAGGTGTCGTCCTGGCCGCGGGCGCTGGTGCGATCCCAGGTTTCCAGGTGCATGACGATCTTGCGCGCCACCAGGTAGCTGCCGCCCTGCAGCCAGCCGGGCGTCTGCACCCAGATGTGGCGGTCGGCCTGCTGCAGCGTTTCGGCGTTGGCTGTGCCGTCCTTGAAGGCGAAGAGGTTGCGCGGCGTGTCGCTGGCGCGGTCGGACGAGCTGAAACCCGCCTGGCTCCAGCGCATGGTCACCGAGGAGCGCGCGTGGCGCACCAGCTGGCGCACCGCATGGAAGGCGACCTGCGGGTCGTCCGCGCAGCTCTGGATGCAGATGTCGCCGCCGCTGAGCTCCGCCCGCAACTGGTCGCGCGGGAAGAGCGGCAGGTCGGTGAATTCGGGCGGCGCCTGTTTGTCCAGCCCCAGCTTGCGCAGGAAGGCGGGCGAAACGCCGAAAGTCAGCGTCAGGCGGTGCGCGCCCAGGCTGTCGGCCTCGCCGGTGTCGGTTGGCGGGATGTAGCCGTTGCTGCTGTAGGGCTGGCTGTTCTTGCCCTGGGTGAGCAGCGCGGCAAAAGTGGTCCAGCGGCGGAACACGTCGCGGATCTCGTCCAGATCCGTGCTGTGCAGATCCAGCACCAGAAAGTAGATGAACTTCTGCGCCGCAGTGACGATGCCGGCCTGGTGCTCGCCGTAAAAGGGCAGGACAGCCGATGCACTGGCCGGCTCGCAGCCGCCCGGGCTGGCGGCCGCTGTACTCTGGGCGGCTTGGGCCGCTTGGGCGGTTTTATCCGCACAGCCCGACAGCAGGGCCGCGCCCAGGCCCACCGAAGTGGCGCCCGCCTGACCCAGAAAACGCCGCCGCGAGGGCAGGGCGGCGCGGGAGTCTTCGGATGTCATGCTGCAGCTCCTGTTTACTGAAGGATCACGCCCATCTGGGCCAGCGGCTCGCCCAGCTTGTTCACGGCCTCGGCCAGCGCTTTGATTTCGTCCTTGGACAGCGCGGTGTAGAGCTGGTAGCCCCCACCGTCACGGTGCTTGTCCAGCAGCGTGTTGACGGCCTTGAAGCGCTCGGTCAGGCTGGTCACGAGCTGAGGCTGCTTCTTTTGCAGCGCGGGGGTGAATATCTCGAAAATCTTCTCGGCGCCCTCGATGTTGGCCTTGAAATCGAACAGGTCGGTGTGCGAGAAGATTTCTTCCTCGCCCGTGATCTTGCTGGTCGAGACCTCGTTGAGCAGGTCGACCGCACCCTGGACCATCAGCTCGGGCGTGACCTCGGCGGTGGGGAGTTTGGCACGCAACTCCTTGATGTCGTTGAGCAGCTTGTCGGCCAGTGCTTCGGTGCCTTTCGTGGTGTTTTTCGTCCAGAGGATTTTCTCGATGGCGTGAAAGCCACTCCAGACCTCGTCCTTCTGCAGATCGGCCTCGCGGTTGTCGATGCGCGGGTCCAGGTCGCCAAAGCTCTCGGCGATGGGCTCGGAGCGCTCGTAAAAGAGGCGCGCCGGGGCGTAGTGCTTTTTGGCTTCGGCCAGCTTGCCGGCCTTGAGCGCGGCGGTGAAGGCCTGCGTGGCCTTGAGCAGATCGTCCATCTGCGCTTCGACCCAAGTCTTGTAGGCGGCGGTTTCGGCGCTGAGGTCCACGGCGGTGGCCGGCGCTGCGGCAGGGGCTTCGGCTGCCGGGGCTGCAGCCTGCGGCGCTTCGGTGGCCTGCTGGCTGCAGGCGGTCACGGACAGGGCCAGCAGGGCCGTCAGCAGGGCGGGGCGGGAAATTCGGATCATCGGGCGACTCGGCAGGAGGCTGGAAAACCCCATTGTAGATCGCAACGACAATCGTTCCTATTTGAAAGCCATCATCTGGAAGATATTTTGGCCACAGCCCGCGTCCGCTTCAGCGCGCGAGGCTGAGCGCCAGCGCAGCGGCAGTGCCCCACATCATGATCGCGACCATGCCGTCCAGCGCACGCCACAGACCCGGTTGGCCCAGACGCCGGCCCAGGGCCAGCATCAGCAGCGCCAGGCCCAGAAACCACAGCGTGGATCCGGCCATGGCGCCCAGGCCGAACTCACCGCCATGACGGCCCCAGGCCAGCGATGCGCTGCCGATCAGCACCGCCGTATCCAGCCAGGCGTGCGGATTCAGCCAGGAAAAAGCCAGCGCGCTCAGCACCGCCCGGCCCACGCTCAGCGGCTGCGCGCCCTGCAGCAGCCCTGCCGTATCACTGGCTCCGCGCCAGGCGCGCTGCGCAGCGCCCCAGCCGTAGGTGGCCAGGAAAATCACCCCCGCGCCCACCAGCGCACCCTGCACCTTGTCGGACAGCCCGCCCAGACCCGCCAGGCCCCAGACACCCAGGCCAATCAGCGCCACGTCGGAGGCCGTACAGACCGCGACCGTCAGCCACACATGCTGGCGCTGCAGACCCATGCGGATCAGGTGCACGTTTTGCGGGCCAATGGCCATCAGCAGCGACAGGCTCATCGCCAGGCCGGACAGGAAAGCCGTCGCCGATACATCCAAAAACAAAGACATAGCGCCTCTCCGGTAAAAACAGGGCGGCGCTGGGACCGCCATGACAGCAGTGTGCCGGGAGCGGGTCAACGATCAAATCAAGTTGAATTTATTTGTGTTTGCTTAAAAATAAATTGTCCGGCTGCCGCTGCGCTCGCTGGTTTTTTAATGGATTCGGGCTGATTTTGCCAGGCCAGAAGACCTGAGCCGGACGGAATTCAGCCTTTGGCGGGGCTAGAATCCGCCGCTTCATCAATAGCGGAGTTCCCCTGTGGGCCCTTGTTCGAGTGAGAGTTGTCGGCCGGTCCCGGTGACCGGCATGCTCCAGGCCGGATAAGGCGCCGCTGTTGCTGGCCGCCGCGATCCCGCCGGGAGCGGGAGGTGGCCAGGCGGTGTGCAGCGTTCTGCTGCACGCCATAAACCCCTTTTTTCAGGACTTCTGTCCCGTTCAGGCGCGCCGGGTTCCGCTGGCCGGAGTCACGCCATGAATTTCACGCTCCTGAAAGAGTTCTTCGCAGGCTTTCTGCGCACGCGCCGCATCGGGCGGCATTTCCGGCGCCTGGCGCTGCTGGACAGCCTGCCGCAGACGGACGCTGGCGGCATCGGCCGCGAACTGCCGCAGACACTCAGCCACAGCCTGGTCGAAGCCGCCCACAGCGATCCGGCCGCGCTGCTGTTCAGGCTGGACAGCCACAGCGATGGCCTGAGCCAGGCGCAGGCCGACCAGGTGCGCGAGCGCACCGGCCCCAACGAGATCGAGCATGAGAAGCCGCTGTCCTGGCGCCAGCACCTGTGGCTGTCGTACCGCAACCCCTTCAACCTGCTGCTGACGCTGCTGGCGCTGGTCTCTTTCCTGACCGACGACATGAAGGCCACCACGGTGATCGGCACCATGGTCGTGCTGTCCACGCTGCTGCGCTTCTGGCAGGAAGCGCGCGCCAGCAAAGCCGCCGATGCGCTCAAGGCCCTGGTCAGCAACACCGCCAGCGTGCTGCGTCCGGGCCAGGTGCGGGCGGCTGAAGTGCCTATCGTGCAGCTGGTGCCGGGCGACGTGATCCACCTGTCGGCGGGCGACATGATCCCGGCCGACTGCCGCGTGCTGGGCGCCAAGGACCTGTTTGTGGCGCAGGCCGCGATGACGGGCGAATCGATGCCGGTCGAAAAGTTTGCCACCCAGCGCGACGCCAGCGTGGTCAATCCGGTGGCGCTGGACAACCTCCTTTTCATGGGCACCAACGTGGTCTCCGGCGCGGCGACGGCGGTGGTGCTGGCCACGGGCAATGCGACGTATTTTGGCGCTCTGGCGGCCCGCGTCACGGCCACCGACCGCGCGCCCACGGCCTTCCAGTCGGGCGTGAACACGGTCAGCTGGCTGCTGATCCGCTTCATGGCGGTGATGGCGCCGCTGGTGCTTTTCATCAACGGCTACACCAAGGGAGACTGGATGGAGGCGCTGCTGTTCGCGCTGTCCATCGCCGTGGGCCTGACGCCCGAGATGCTGCCCATGATCGTCACCTCGACGCTGGCCAAGGGCGCGGTGATCCTGTCGCGGCGCAAGGTCATCGTCAAGCGCCTGGACGCCATCCAGAACTTCGGCGCCATGGACGTGCTGTGCACCGACAAGACCGGCACGCTGACGCAGGACCGGATTTTTCTGGCGCGCCACGTCGATGTCTGGGGCGAAGAAGCCGACGAGGTGCTGGACATGGCCTACCTCAACAGCTACTACCAGACCGGCCTGAAAAACCTGCTGGATGTGGCTGTGCTCGAGCACGCCGAAGTCCACCGCGAGCTGCAGCCCGCGCGCAACTACCGCAAGGTGGACGAGATTCCCTTCGATTTCAACCGGCGGCGCATGTCGGTGGTGGTGAGCGAGCGCGACGACCACCACGAGCTGATCTGCAAGGGCGCGGTGGACGAGATCCTGGCCGTGTGCACGCAGGTGCGCCACGGCGACCAGACCGAGGCACTGACGCCGCAGCTGCTCGCGCGCATCCGCCAGGTCACCGACGATCTCAACGAAGAAGGCCTGCGCGTGGTCGCGGTGGCCATGAAGGAAGTCCCGCCCACGCAGGACACCTACGGCGTCGCCGACGAGTGCGGCCTGACCCTGACGGGCTACGTCGCCTTCCTTGACCCGCCCAAGGAATCGACTGCTGCGGCGCTCAAGGCGCTGGCGCAGCACGGCGTGGCGGTCAAGGTGCTGACGGGCGACAACGGCCGCGTCACGGCCAAAATCTGCCGCGAAGTGGGTCTCGAGCAGCAGGGCCTGCTGCTGGGCGACGACATCGAGCGCATGGACGACGCCGAACTGGCGGCGGCGGTCGAGACGCACAACGTCTTTGCGCGCCTGAGCCCGGCGCACAAGGAGCGCATCGTGCGGCGGCTCAAGGCGGGCGGCCACGTCGTGGGCTTCATGGGCGACGGCATCAACGACGCCCCGGCGCTGCGCGCGGCCGACATCGGCATCTCGGTGGACACGGCGGTGGACATCGCCAAGGAAGCCGCCGACATCATCCTGCTGGAAAAAAGCCTGATGGTGCTGGAAGAGGGCGTGCTGGAAGGGCGGCGCACCTTCGCCAACATGCTCAAGTACATCAAGATGACGGCCAGCTCCAATTTCGGCAACGTCTTTTCGGTGCTGGTGGCCTCGGCCTTCATCCCCTTCCTGCCCATGCTGCCCATGCACCTGCTGGTGCAGAACCTGCTGTACGACGTCTCGCAGATCGCCGTGCCTTTCGACAACGTGGACGACGAGCTGCTGCGCCGCCCCCAGCACTGGCAGCCGGGCGAAGTGGGGCGCTTCATGGTGTTTTTCGGGCCGATCAGCTCGGTGTTCGACATCACCACCTTCGCGCTGATGTGGTTTGTCTTTGGCGCGAACACGCCCGCGCACCAGACGCTGTTCCAGTCGGGCTGGTTTGTCGTCGGGCTGCTGACGCAGACGCTGGTGGTTCACATGATCCGCACGCCCAAAATCCCCTTCCTGCAAAGCCGCGCCTCGGCCCCGCTGATGGCGATGACGGCGCTGATCATGGCCATCGGCATCTTCCTGCCGATGGGGCCGCTGGCGCACTACTTCAAGCTGCAGGCGCTGCCGCCGCTGTACTTCGCCCTCCTGCCGCTGATCCTGCTGGCCTACGTTGCCCTGACGCAGGCCATGAAGGGCTTTTACGTGCGGCGCTACGGCTGGCAGTGAGCGGGCCAGGCCGCAGCGCAGCGATCGCGCGATCAGCCGGGCAGCACCTCGATGGCCAGCGCGTGCCAGCCGCTGCAGCCGGCCGCTTCCAGCGCGGCATAGATGCGGCGGTGGCGGGCGACGCGCGGCAGGGCATCCAGCCCGGGCGCGGCGATCTGCACGCGAAAGTGCGTGCCCGCGCCCGTGCCGTTGGCTCCGGCATGGCCCGCGTGCGCGGCGCTGTCGTCCAGCACGGTCAGCCGCGTGGGCTGCAGCGCCTGGCGCAGGATGGCGTCGATCTGCGCGGCGGTGGGGAAATCGGTCGGGAGAGAAGTCGGGGAGGCTGTCATGCGGCGGTTCCGGAAGGGTCGGGCCGCCAGCATAGCGTGACTCGCGGCCGCCACCCTGTCATCCCGGGCTGAGACCCGGCGTGCCCGTCTGGCCGATGCGCCCGGCGGCATTGCGCATGTGCTGCGCGGCGGCCTGACGGGCGGCGGCGGCGTCACCGGCGGCGATGGCGGCGATGATGGCTTCGTGCTCGTCGATCACGTCCTGCATCAGGCGGCTGTCGCGCGCCTCGTTGGCGCGGGTGCAGCGCGTGGCCTCGTGCAGGAACTGCGCCAGGTAATCCAGCGTATGCACCATGTAGGGGTTGGCTGCCGCCTGTGCGATGCGGCGGTGGAACTGCACGTCCTCGCGCACGCCGTCGCCGCCCTGGTCCACCGCCGCAACGATGGCCGCCATGGCGGCGCGGATGTCGTCCACATCAGCATCCGTGCGGCGCTGGGCGGCCAAGGCGGCCACCTCGGCCTCGATGCCCCGGCGCAGCTCGATGATCTGCAGCACCGCCTGCAGCGAGCTGCTGCCCGCGCGGTCAAACTGCAACGGCACAAAGCCCGGCTGCAGCACATAAACGCCGCTGCCCTGACGCGATTCCAGCAGCCCCGCTGATTTCAGCCGCGACACCGCCTCGCGCAGCACCGTGCGGCTCACGCCCATCTGCGCGGCCAGCAGGCGCTCGGTGGGCAGCTTTTCACCCGCGCTCAGGCGCCCGCAGCGGATCTCCGCTTCCAGCAGATCAGCCACCTGCTCGGCCAGGCGGATGGCCAGCGGCGGGGTGGGGAGGTCAAGAGACATGGTATTTTTAACCTGTTAAAGAACTCATGCTTTCTCTGAACCATCAGCGTGATGCAGGTAAATCTTTAATAAATTCCGCCAGATCACTCCGCCACCAGCGTGAATCACCCACTGTACTATGCCCCTTGGTTTCACTACTGGCAGGAATCAGAAGGCTCCGAAGCTGGGGCAGTCTACGGCGGGCTGCTTCAACAGCCTTCAACTCAGGTGGATTACGCTCATCGTCGGCTGAGTTAATGACCAGAATCTGTGCACGAATTGTGCTCAGATCAGGATTGAAGTCACGGCTGGCATTCCACTGGTACAGCGTGTCGTTGGCATCTGCTTTCACCGGTGTTTTGAGTCTTTGACTCACAAGAGCATCAGCCGTTGCCGTGTTTGGTGCCAAGTACTGTAATCCCTGGTTTCCCCCATTGCTGGCTAAAGCGTAAAAAGCCGAAGCCCAACCGAGATTATCCGGATTTTTTCGGATGGCCTCCACAAGCATACGACGCAACATCCAGTTTCGACCCGACATTGGCATAGGCAATGCTGCCATTGGCACAATGGCGTCCATGAAATCCGGGTGCTGGCTTGCCCACATCCAGGTATGCATTCCTCCCATAGAAAAGCCCATCACAAGGCGGACGTGATTCAGTTTCAGACCTTGCGTCAGAAGACGATACTGAGCCTCTACCATGTCGCTATAGTTGTAGGCAGGAAAGTGGTCAGCCAGCCCGTCTGAGGGCTTGCTTGAGCCGCCTGTACCCAAGCCATCAGGCAAAATACTGTAGTAGTATCGGGCGTCAAGAGGATCCCCCGGCCCAAACAGACTCTTACCGAAAGGCCCTTTGGCAAGCGCCTGACCTGAGCCATTGGTTCCATGAAGAATCAGTACCGGAATTCCCTCTGGGTTTCCAATCGTTGTATAAAACAGCTTAAGCTCGGGTAATAGCTCATCGGTGTGAAACCGGAAGTTGCGCGCCACCCAAGTGTGTTGCTGCATCTGAATCTGCTCCAGCTTGGGGCCATCTGCCTCCAACTTGGCCATCGCTGGTTCAACTGCTGCCTCCGGGACCTGAGCCTGGGCAGGCAATACCACCAGGATGCCAACTCCCAGCACCATCATCTTGGTGTAATTCAAAAGCTTCATGTGGCATTTCCAGTCACCCACGGCTGCAGCCAGCCCAGGCCGTCGCGCGTGGCGTGCGGTGCGGTACCCCGCGCAGGGCGGTATTCGCAGCCGATCCAGCCGTCAAAACCCAGCTCGTCGATCACATTGAAGAGGTGGCTGAAGTTGACTTCGCCCAGATCGGGCTCGTGGCGCTGCGGCACACCGGCGATCTGCAGGTGGCCGACGCGGCCGGTGGGCAGGTACTGGCGCAGCTTCATGGACAGATCGCCTTCGACGATCTGCGCGTGGTACAGATCCATCTGCACCTGGACGTTGTCCAGACCGATTTCGGCCACCAGCACATGCGCCTGATCCTGGCGGGACAGGAAAAACCCCGGCATGTCGCGCCCATTAATCGGCTCGATCAGGATATTGACGCCCTGGCGTGCCGCCGCTTCGCCCGCAAAGCGCAGGTTGGCGATGTAGGTCTGGCGCACCTCTTGCGCGCTTTGGTCCAGCGGGATCAGGCCCGCCATGACATGAACGCGCGGGCAGTGCAGGGCAGCGGCGTAGTCCAGCGCCCGGGCAATGCCGTCGCGGAACTCGGCCTGGCGCCCCGGCAGGCAGGCGATGCCGCGCTCTCCCGCCGCCCAGTCGCCCGGCGGGGCGTTGAACAGCACCTGCTGCAGTTTGTGGACGGACAGCTCGGCCGCCAGAACCTCGGGCGCGTGCTCGTAGGGGAAAAGATATTCGACTGCCGTAAAGCCATCGCTGGCGGCGGCGGCAAAACGCTGCAGGAAATCCACCTCGTTGTAGAGCATGGACAGGTTGGCGGCAAAGCGGGGCATGGCGGTCCTTGCAGGGGAATCTTCGGGGGATTTTGGGGTTTTGGGGGTTACCAGTGCGCGCCAAACTGCTGGCGCAGCTCGGCGATCTGGTCGGGGTCTAAAGGATCAGGGGGCGTGGCCAGCGACTGGCCCAGCAGCCACAGGCGGGCGGTTTCTTCCAGCTCTTCGAGCAGGGCCATGGCTTCAAAAAGGTGGCTGTGCCACACATTGGGCCCCAGCCGCGCCAGCATCACGGCAGCGATCGGGTGCTCCGCAGCGTGATGCGCAGCGATGGCCGCTTCGACCGCATCCGCGGCCTGCGGCGCGCCGGGGCGGCGGTAGGCGATGTGCGGCACATGGCCGACTTTCATGACGAAATAGGGCGTGATCGGCGGCAGAAGATCGGGCGCCGCAGCGCCCTCGGGCTGCTCGGCCAGCGCTCCAGACTGCGCCAGCGATGCCGCCACCAGATGCGTGCTGTGCGTGTGGATGACGCAGCCCGCCGGGCGCGCGGTGTCGGCCGTGGCCGCGTAAATGCGCCGGTGCAGCACCAGCGTCTTGCTGGCGCGGTCGCCCGACACCTGCTGGCCATCGGGCGCGATGCGCGCCAGACGATCGGGAACGAGGCGGCCCAGGCAGGCGTCGGTCGGCGTCATCAGAAAGCCGCCGTCGGGCAGTCGCACGCTGATGTTGCCCGCCGTGGCGTGGACGTACCCGCGCTCAAACAGGCTGCGGCCGACAGCGCAGATGTCCGCGCGGGCCTGATCTTCGCTGATCACAGCAGGGGCGGTGGGGGCAGGGGGCAGGGCGCTCATGTCGCCAGGGCCTGCCAGGCTTTGCCGAAGAAATCGGGGGTTCCGAAGTTGCCCGATTTCAGGGCAATGTGCAGGCCGTGCGGCGCCTGGGCCGACACGCTATGGCACCAGGGCACGCCAGGATCGATCTGCCCGCCGATGCGCAGGTGCGCCAGATCCAGCGCCAGCACGCAGGCGCCGGACGTTTCGCCCCCAGCAACAATCAGCTGCTGCACGCCGCCCGCGACCAGACCGCAGGCGATCTGCGCCAGCGTGTTCTCGACCAGGTGCCCGGCCGCCTCGACGCCCAGCCTGGCCTGGATGGCCTTGACGGCGTCGGGCGGCGCGGTGGAATAAATCAGCACGGGCTGCTGCGGTTGGCGGTCCAGATGCTGCTGCGCCCAGGCCAGCGCCTGGGCCACCACGCCTTCGCCTTCAGCCATGCGCAGCGGGTCCAGCGCCAGCGCCTGGCCGCCAGCGGCGATGAATTCGGCCACCTGGCGGTTGGTCGCCTCCGAGCAGCTGCCCGACACGATGGCGCGTCGCCCCTGGGCCGGAGGTAATGCCGCCGCCTGGCTGGAAGGCTGGATGCCGAAATTGGCGGGCAGGCCGATCGCCAGGCCCGATCCGCCGGTGAGCAGCGGCAGGTCGGCCAGCGCCGGACCCATGCGCACCAGATCTTCATTGGACAGCGCATCGACCACCGCCATGCGCACGCCCGCCTGGCGCAGTTCGCCGATGCGCGCCCGCACCGCATCGGCGCCCTGGCTGACGCTGCGGTAATCGACCAGGCCCACCTTGCTGTGCGTCTGCGCCTGGAGCACGCGCACCAGGTTGGGGTCTGTCATGGGCGTGAGCGGGTGATTGCGCATGCCGCTTTCGCTCAGCAGCACGTCGCCCACGTACAGATAGCCCTTGAACACCGTGCGGTGGTTGTCGGGGAAAGCGGGTGTGGCCACGGTGAAATCCGTGCCCAGCGCCTGCATCAGCGCATCCGCGACCGGGCCGATGTTGCCGGCCGGCGTGCTGTCAAAGGTCGAGCAGTATTTGAAATAGAACTGCTTTGCGCCGCGCTCCTGCAGCCAGCGCAGCGCCTGCAGCGACTGGGCCACGGCCTGATCGGCTGGGATGGTGCGCGATTTCAGCGCGACGACGATGGCATCGACCTGCAAGTCCATCTGCGCCAGTGCCTGCGCGGTCGGCACGCCTTGAGTCTGCAGCACGCGCATGCCCGCGCGGACGAGATTGTTGGCGAGGTCTGTGGCGCCGGTGAAGTCGTCGGCGATGCAGCCGAGGTGGATGGGGATCATGAGTGCTCCTGAGGCGGAGTGCCGGGAAGATCGATACCGGGAAAGATTTTAATCACCGCGCTGTCATCTTCGCGGCCAAAACCAGCGCTGGAGGCCTGCATGAACATCTGGTGCGCCGTGGCAGACAGCGGCAACGGAAATTTGCTTGCGCGTGCGGTGTCAAGCACCAGACCCAGATCCTTGACGAAAATATCCACGGCCGACAGTGGCGTGTAATCGGCCGCCAGCACGTGGGCCATGCGGTTTTCGAACATCCAGCTGTTGCCTGCGCTGTGGGTAATGACTTCATAGAGGGAGGCAGCATCAACCCCCTCACGCAAGCCAAGAGCCATGGCCTCTGCGGCGGCGGCAATGTGCACACCCGCCAAGAGCTGGTTGATGATCTTGACCTTGCTACCGACGCCAGCCCGGTTACCCAGCCGATAGACCTTGCCTGCCATGTCGTCCAGAACGCGTCCGGCGGCAGCATAGGCCTCGGGCCGGGCGGAAGTCATCATCGTCATCTGACCCGATGCAGCTTTGGCAGCGCCGCCCGATATAGGGGCGTCAATGTAATGGATTCCCAGTTCCAGCAGCCGTGTCTCCATCGATTCTGACCAGCCGGGAGCGACTGTCGAACACATGATGAAGGTGCTGCCTTCGGCCATGCCAGCAGCAGCGCCTTGGTCCCCAAACAGCACAGCTTCGGTCTGGGCAGCATTGATCACGACCGAGATAACGATCTGGCACTGGCTGGCTACTTCCAGTGGCGATGCGCAGGCCACACCGCCTTCACGCGCAAATGCTTCTGCAGCCTCGGGCCGAATATCGCAAACATGCACTTCATGCCCACGCTGGCGCAGCGTTCTGGCTATACCAGCGCCCATGGCACCCAGACCAATGACGCCCACTTTGGACGGGAGAGAAGGGGAGTTCATATGCATCCTTTCAATGATCAGATCAGGGCCCACAGCACGGCAGTCATCACAAACCCGGCGATCCCCAGTACTGTGGTCAGTACAGTCCAGCTGCGCAGTCCATCGGCAACACTCAAACCCAGGTATCGGGTCACAATCCAGAAACCGGAATCATTGACATGCGAGAAACCCAGGCCGCCAAAGCCGATTGCAATGACCAGTAAAGCCACCTGCACAGCAGAATAACCTCCCGCCATGATGGCGTCGGCCAACAGGCCACAGGTAGTCAGGATAGCCACCGTCGCAGACCCTTGCGCGATCCGTAATGCGACCGAGAGGATGAATCCAGCCAGAATCAGCGGCATGTGTATTTCTGTGATAGCGCCCGAAAGGGCGGCCCCGATACCTGTGGCCGTGAGAATTTTGGCAAAAACACCGCCGGCACCAGTCACCAGAATGACAGTTGCGGCAGGAGGCAAGGCCGACTCCATGACCTCGTTGGTTCGGTCCAGGGACCAGCGCTGCTGACGAGCCACGAGAGCAAACGCCAGACCGATAGCCACCATCAGTGCAAATACAGGAGCACCAATCAGAGTCAATATCCCTCGAAGAGCGCTTTCCTTGGGCAGCAGTGTGGCGCCCACGGTACCGAGCATAATCAGTAGCAAAGGCACAATGACCAGGGTCAGAATCACTCCTGCACTGGGTGACTGCAGCGTATTGTGCTGAGGAGTTGCTGGTGTATCTTCTGCAGCTTCGCCGAAACGGGCAAATTGTTCAGCCGTTGCCGGCAGCATCGCAAAGCGGCGACGGTTGATTCGGGCTGCAACAGCCTGCGACAGGAAAGCCAATGGAATGCACAGCAGCAGCCCCAGAATAGTGATCCAGCCCACATCTGCCTGAACTACAGCCGCGCCACCGACGATACCCGGGTGTGGCGGCACAACCACGTGGACAGCCAGCATAATACCGGCTACAGGCAGACCAAACCGGATTGGATCGACTTTGGCGGCCTTGCAAAAGCCGTAAATGATGGGTATCAGGATGATGAAACCCACATCAAAGAAAACTGGGACAGCAAGAACCAGCGCTGCAGCAGTTAGTGCCGCTGGAACTCGTGTCGGCCCCAGAATCTGTGTGAATCGGCCGGCCAGATGCGATGCACCGCCAGACACCTCGATCATGCGGCCCAGCATGGCACCAAGTGCTACAAGTATTGCCACGCTACCCAGAGTGCCGCCCATGCCGGCAATCATCGTGCTGACGATGTCACCGACCGGCATGCCAGCTGCCAGCGCAACGAGCAGGCTGACCAGCATCATGGCAACGAAGGCTTGCACTTTCCAGCGGATGATCAGGAAAAGAAGCAAAGCAATGCCTGCGAGGGCAATTGTCAGAAGAGCAGATACAGACATGGCATGACTCCTTAATTTGTCAGGTCATCATACCAATTCGACTATTTGTCACCACCAGGGAAAGCCCGGTGCATGCGTGGGCGTCTCACCAACGGACCCGTGTCCGCACAGGCCTGCTTCGACGATGCATCTGTAACGTTAAAATAAGCGACAATGTATATTATGTAAAATTACAAACGCAAAAAAACAGCCTTCACGTCGAAGGCTGTTCCCGTTGTGCTGCAGCGGCAGCCGAGTCAGTAGCCGATGTAGCCCGCATTCGCCGTCGCTGCACCCGGTGCGGTCGGTGCAGACACCATCATGCGCACGCGCTCGGCGTCAGCGAAGCGCGAACTGCTGCTGCGGGCGCCCAGCAGGACGAGCACCACAGCACGACCACCTACGGACGACATCGTCACCATGCAGCGGCCAGCTTCAGCGATATAGCCGGTTTTCTGTATCCCAACAGCCCACAGCGGATCTCTCACCAGGCGGTTGGTGCTGCGGAAAGTCTGCAGGCGGTTGTTGACCCAGAATTCGCCGCTGGCCGAAGTCGAGAACAGGCGGATCACAGGCTGGCGCGACGCCTCACGCACCAGCAGCGCCAGATCCTGCGCAGTGGACTGGTTGTCGGCGAACAGGCCAGTTGGCTCGATGTAGTGCGTGTCACGCATACCGAGCTGGCGCGCCTTGCGGTTCATGGCATCGACAGCGGCAGCCAGACCGCCCGGGTAATAGCGCGCCAAGGCGTGTGCAGCGCGGTTTTCGGAGGACATCAGCGCCAGATGCAGCATGTCGCGGCGCGTCAGCGTGGTGCCGACCACAAGGCGTGAACTGCTGTGCTTGTGGTAATCGACGTCTTCGTCGGTGATCGTGATCTCATCGTCCATATTCTGCTGGGCTTCCAGCACCACCAGCGCGGTCATCAGCTTGGTGATCGAGGCAATGGGCAGGCGCTCACGGTCGTTCTTGCTGTACAGCACTTCGCCGGTCACAGCGTCCTGCACCAGCACCGATTCGGCGCTCATGCCGTCGTAAATACCGGTGCCGCCGCCAAACAGCGCCTGGTAATTGCTGCTGGGCTGGGTGGTTACGCGGATGGGCGCACTGCCCAAACGCTGCTGGATCAGATCGCCCAGATCATCTTCGGAATCAACCACCGGCTCGAAATTTACCGGCTGTGCCTGCTGCGCAGGCTGGCGCACGCTCTGACGGGCGGCCTGGGCGAGGGCCGCCGGGCGGCCGCCGGGGCGGGCGAAATCGGCGATCGGGTCATCAAGCACAGAACCGCCCTGCCCTGCACCGCCCACAATCACCCGGATGCCGCTGCCTTGAGCCATCACCGCGCTGCAGGACAGCGCCATTGTCCAGCCCACCGCCAGCGAGACCACACCCCGCATCCAGACCGATTGCTTCATACCCACCTCATAAATCCAGAAAACCGCCAATTACAAGCACCTAGCCCACTATGCTAAGGCAAAATCACAGCCATGGGGTGCCTTTGGGTGTTAACACCAGGCACTCCGCTGCAAAAACACGCACCCCGGACGATCTCAGTGATGGAGATCGCGCTCTTCAGGCTCGTTGGTGGACGTCGAGACCAGCGACACGCGCTCGCCCCGGTACAGCCGGTAACCAAACAGAACATAGCCCGAAACCGCGTAGGCCATGAAGAAAATAAACAGCACGCTGGGCGGCTCGTAGATGATCAGCGCCAGCAGGAAAGCCACCAGCACCAGCACCACCACGGGCACGGAGCGTCGTGCGCTCAGGTCTTTGAAGCTGTAAAAAGGCACGTTGGTGACCATGGTCAGGCCCGCGTACAGCGTCAGCACCATCGTCACGACGGGCAGCACGGTGTCGGTGCGCTGCACACGGATGCCGTAATCCTGCAGGATCCAGACGAAACCGGCGATCAGCGCCGCCGCCGCCGGGCTGGGTAACCCCTGAAAATAGCGTTTGTCGACCACGCCGGTGTTGACGTTGAAGCGCGCCAGACGCAGAGCCGCGCAGGCGCAGTACATGAAAGCCACCAGCCAGCCCAGACGGCCCATGCCGCTCAGGCCCCAGGTGTAGATCATCACGGCCGGTGCGACACCAAAGCTGACCATGTCGGACAGGCTGTCCATCTGCTCGCCAAAGGCGCTCTGCGTGTGCGTCAGCCGTGCGACGCGGCCGTCCAGCGCATCCAGCACCATGGCGCAGATGATGCCCGTGACGGCCTTGTCGTAAAGGCCGTGCATGGACATGATGATGGCGTAAAAGCCGCCAAACAGCGCCGCCAGCGTGAACAGGTTGGGCAGGATGTAAACGCCCTTGCGCCGGGCGCGCACAGGCGGCTGGGCCGCAGCCCCGTCCTGGTCCGGATTGGTCTGCCCGGTCATGTGCCTGCGGATTCGGCGGGATCTGTGGACGCTGCGTCAGCGCCTGGCGCTGCAGCGGCGGTTTCAGCCGTCGTGTCCTGCGGCAGTACGAGCGCGAGCACCGTGCTGGTCGCGCTGACTTTCTGGCCCGGCACCACCTGTGGCACGGCGTGCAGCGGCAGGTAGACATCGACGCGCGAGCCAAAGCGGATGAAGCCGTAGCGTTCGCCGCGCTCGACCGTCGCCCCGGCGCGCACGTAGCACAGGATGCGCCGCGCCACGAGGCCGGCCACCTGGACCAGGGTGATGGTCTGGCCGGACAGCTCCCCTGCTCCGTCGATGACCACGGCATTGCGCTCGTTGTGGGTGGAGGCCTTGTCCAGATCGGCGTTCAGGAACTGGCCCGGAAAATACTGCACGCTGCGCACCGTGCCATCCACGCTGATGCGGTTGCTGTGCACGTTGAACACGTTCATGAAGACGCTGATCAGCAGCGCATCGCGGTCGGCATAGGGGTCGCGCGTGGTTTCGACCTTGACGATGCGGCCGTCGGCCGGGGCCAGCACGGCGCCGGGCAGCAGCGGCACCGGACGCGGCGGGTCGCGGAAAAACTGCACCACAAACGCCAGCAGCAGCCAGAACAGCAGCGCGAACCAGCCGGGGAAGAAAATCGAGGCAAAAATCGCGATGAAAAAGGCAATAGCAATGAAGGGCCAGCCTTCTTTGGCGAGGAACGGATGGGGATAGTTCATGGTGTGGGCGTGCCTGACGCCATGCTGAAAGGTCAACGGGCAAGGATAACAAAAAACCCACCGTATGACCGGTGGGTTGCTGGCCTGAATGGGGTCAGGAGGCTCAGTTTCTGGTCTTGTCGACCAGCTTGTTGGCCTTGATCCACGGCATCATATCGCGCAGCTTTTCGCCGACCTGCTCGATGGGGTGCTCGGCCATCAGGCGGCGGCGGGCGGTCATCGCGGGGTAGTTCAGGCGACCTTCCTGGATGAACATCTTGGCGTAATCGCCGTTCTGGATGCGCTTCAGGGCGGCGCGCATAGCGGCGCGCGAGCTGTCGTTGACCACTTCGGGGCCGGTGACGTACTCGCCGAACTCGGCGTTGTTGCTGATCGAGTAGTTCATGTTGCCGATGCCGCCCTCGTAGATCAGGTCGACGATCAGCTTCAGCTCGTGCAGGCACTCGAAGTAGGCCATTTCGGGCGCGTAACCGGCTTCGACCAGGGTCTCGAAGCCCATTTTGACCAGCTCGACGGCGCCGCCGCACAGCACGGCCTGCTCGCCGAACAGGTCGGTTTCGGTTTCTTCGCGGAAGTTGGTCTCGATGATGCCGGCCTTGCCGCCACCGTTGGCCACGGCGTAGGACAGCGCCAGGTCACGCGCCTTGCCCGACTTGTCGGCGTGGACGGCGATCAGGTGGGGCACGCCGCCGCCCTGGGTGTAGGTGTTGCGCACGGTGTGGCCGGGGGCCTTGGGCGCAACCATCCAGATGTCCAGATCATCACGCGGCACGACCTGGTTGTAGTGGATGTTGAAGCCGTGGGCGAAAGCCAGCGAGGCGCCCTTCTTGATGTTGGCGTGGATGTGGTCGCGGTAAACCTGGGCGATGTCCTCGTCAGGCAGCAGCATCATGACCACGTCGGCGGTCTTGACTGCGTCGGCGATTTCGGCCACTTTCAGGCCGGCTTTCTCAGCCTTGCCCCAGGAAGCGCCGTCCTTGCGCACGCCCACCGTGACGTTCACACCGCTGTCGTTCAGGTTCTGCGCATGGGCGTGGCCCTGCGAGCCATAACCCACGATGACCACGTTCTTGCTTTTGATCAGGCCCAGATCGGCGTCTTTGTCGTAAAACACTTTCATGCTATTTGTCCTTGCAGTAAAAAAGGGGCAGAAAAAAGAATCAGTTTCCAGAAATAACAGGGCGCAACAATCAGACGCGCAGGATGCGCTCACCACGGCCAATGCCGCTCACCCCGGTGCGCACGGTTTCCAGGATGAAGGACGGATCAATCGCGCCAATGAAGGCTTCGACCTTGGGGGAATTGCCAGTGACTTCAATGGTATAGGTGGATTCGGTGACATCGATGATATGGCCCCGGAAGATTTCGGCCATGCGCTTCATTTCCTCGCGCTCCTTGCCGACCGCGCGCACCTTGATCATCATCAGTTCGCGCTCGATATAAGCCGCTTCGGTGAGATCAATCACCTTCACCACTTCAACGAGGCGGTTGAGGTGCTTGGTGATCTGCTCGATGGTGTCGTCCGAGCCGGTGGTGACCACCGTCATGCGCGACAGCGAAGCGTCTTCGGTGGTCGACACCGAGAGGCTTTCAATATTGTAGCCACGGGCCGAAAACAGGCCGACCACACGCGACAGCGCACCGGCTTCGTTTTCCAGTAACAGGGAGATGACGTGTTTCATGGAGCTGTCCTTGGCTTAGATTTCTTCCGACCCGAGCAGCATCTCGGTGATGCCCTTGCCCGCCTGCACCATGGGCCAGACGTTTTCGGTCCGGTCGGTGCGCACGTCCAGAAACACCGTGCGGTCTTTCAGGCGCAGCATTTCTTTCAGGGCGGGCTCGACCTCGGAGGCCTTTTCAATGCGCAGGCCCACGTGACCATAGGCTTCGGCCAGTTTGACGAAATCCGGCAGCGCATCCATATAGCTGTGCGAATAGCGCTTGTCGTATTCAATTTCCTGCCACTGGCGCACCATGCCCAGATAGCGGTTGTTGAGCGCGACGATCTTCACCGGCGTGTTGTACTGCAGGCAGGTGGACAGCTCCTGGATGCACATCTGGATACTGCCTTCGCCCGTGATGCAGCACACTTCGGCCTCGGGTTTGGCCAGCTTGATGCCCATGGCATAAGGCAGGCCCACGCCCATGGTGCCCAGACCGCCGGAATTGATCCAGCGGCGCGGCTCTTCGAAGCGGTAATACTGCGCAGCCCACATCTGGTGCTGGCCCACGTCGGAGGTGATATACGTTTCACGATCCTGCGTCAGCTCGCACAGTTTCTGCACGACATACTGCGGCTTGATGACATCGCCATCGCCCATGCTGAAATTCATGCATTCTTTTTTGCGCCACTGGTTGACTTGCGTCCACCAAGGAGCCATCGCCGTCGGGTCGGGTTTGACGGGCGAGGCGCGCAACTGGCTGACCAGCTCGCGGATCACTTCGCGCACGTGTCCGACAATCGGAATATCCACCTTGACGCGCTTGGCGATGCTGGACGGATCAATATCCACATGGATGATCTTGCGCTCCACCGACGCGAAATGCTCGGTATTGCCGATCACACGGTCGTCAAAACGCGCCCCCAGAGCCAGCAGCACGTCGCAGTTCTGCATGGCCATATTGGCCTCGTAGGTGCCGTGCATGCCCAGCATGCCGAGAAAGCGCGGGTCGCTGGCCGGAATGGCGCCCAGGCCCATCAGCGTGCTGGTGCAGGGGGCGCCCATCAGGTCGATCAGCTCGCGCAGTTCGGCAGCCGCTTCGCCCAGGATAATGCCGCCGCCGGTGTAGATATAAGGCCGCTTGGCGGTCAGCAGCAGCTGCAGCGCCTTGCGGATCTGGCCGCCGTGGCCTTTGATGACCGGGTTGTAGGAGCGCATGACCACAGGCTCGCTGTAATCAAACGTCGCCAGCGCTTTGGACACATCCTTCGGGATATCCACCACCACAGGACCGGGACGGCCGCTGCGCGCCAGGTGGAAGGCTTTTTTGATTGTCATCGCCAGCTGGGTGACATCCCGAACCAGGAAGTTGTGCTTGACCACCGGGCGGGTGATGCCCACGGTATCGCACTCCTGGAAAGCATCCAGGCCAATCGCGGCGGTAGCCACCTGGCCAGAAATAACCACCATGGGGATGGAATCCATGTAGGCCGTGGCCAGGCCTGTGACGGCATTGGTGGCGCCGGGGCCCGAGGTGACCAGGGCCACGCCGACCTCGCCGGTGGCGCGGGCATAGCCATCGGCTGCGTGGACAGCGGCCTGTTCGTGGCGCACCAGCACGTGCTCGATCTGGGTCTGCGCATACAGCGCGTCGTAAATATAGAGGACTGCCCCACCGGGGTAGCCCCACATGAACTTGACGCCTTCGGCCTTGAGCGATTCGACCAGAATCTCGGCGCCCATCATGGGGCGGTCGGCTGGACGGCTTTTGACGGAATTGGCGGACGAAGCTGCCGGTGTGGACATGATCTTGGGCCTTTGCGATAGCGAAGCGCAGGGGCCTGCTCACCCGGCCAGCCCATGCGCGACGTCACGCAGCGCGGGGCTGGGCTTCGTCGCTGCGGGGCCTTGTTCAGGCAGACGCAGGACCTGCTGACACAGTCATCCGGGGCGGGTACGCCGTCGAAAGCTGCTGCAGTGACCACACACCCGATGTGTGCAGTGCAGCGCGCATTATGCCATCACAATAGGCGTTTTTCGCTTTGCCCCACTGCCCCAACACTGCCATGACCCCGCGCCAGCTGCTCCTTGCCCTGATCGTTGTTGTCCTGTGGGGGCTGAACTTTGTGGTGGTCAAGCTCGGGCTGCAGGGCGTGCCGCCGCTGCTGCTGGCAGCGCTGCGCTTCGTGCTGGTGGCGTTTCCGGCGGTGCTTTTCGTGCCCCGCCCGCCCGTGGCCTGGCGCTGGCTGCTGGCCTATGGCCTGACGATCAGCTTCGGGCAGTTCGCGCTGCTGTTCTCGGCGCTGGCGCTGGGCATGCCGTCGGGGCTGGCCTCGCTGGTGCTGCAGTCGCAGGCCTTTTTCACACTGGGGCTGTCGGTGCTGTGGCTGGGCGAGCGCATCCGCCCACTGCAGCTGGCCGGGCTGGCGGTGGCTGTCGTGGGACTTCTGCTGATCAGTGAAGGCAGCCTGCAGGGCGGTCACCCCGTGCCGCTGATCGGCCTGCTGCTGACGCTGGGCGCTGCGGCCATGTGGGGCACCGGCAACATCGTCACCAAAAAGATCGGGCCTGTGCCCGTGCTGGGACTGGTCGTCTGGGGCGCACTGGTGCCCATCGGGCCCTTCGTGCTGCTGTCGCTGCTGCTGGAAGGGCCGACCGCGATCGCGCACAGCCTGACGCATCTGTCGCTGGGCAGCGTGGGCGTGGTGATTTACCTCGCGCTGGCCGCGACCCTGATCGGCTACAGCCTGTGGGGCCGCCTGCTGGGCGAGCTGCCCACCGCCAGCGTGGCGCCGCTGACGCTGCTGGTGCCAGTGATTGGCCTGAGTGCGGGCTGGGTGGTGCTGGACGAAGCGCTGCGCCCGCTGCAGATCGCGGGCGCTGGCGTGGTGATGGCCGGGCTGGTGATCAATATGCTGCCGCGCCGCCGTCCGGCGCGAGAGCAGACTCCAGCAGGATGAGGGCGCCCGCGCAGCCATCGCCCAGACGCGGCACAAAACGCGCGGCCAGGTCGGGGCCCTGGCGTTCCAGCTCGGGGCGCAGGCGCTGTCCCACACTGCCGGTCAGGACCAGATCACAGCTCTGGGTGGCGTCCAGCGCCAGCGCCAGGTGGCGGATGTGGTCGGCGGCGCGGGCGATCAGGCGGGCGGCCGCCGGATCCTGTGCAGCCGTGTCGAACACAGCGGGCGCCAGAGACGCATAGGCCGTCTGCCCGGCGCGGGCGTCCCAGGCCAGCTGCTCGGCCACGCTGCGCCCGGTCACCGCCCAGACAGCCTCGGCCAGTGCGCCCGCCGTCGCGCGGCCATCGCTGGCCTGGTGGGTGTGCTGGATGGCGCGCATGCCCAGCCAGGCGCCACTGCCTTCGTCGCCCACCCGCCAGCCCCAGCCGCCGCTGTGGTGCTGGCGGCCCTGTGCGTCCAGCGCCACGCCGACGCTGCCCGTGCCCACCGCCACCACGCCGCCCGGCCTGCCGCCCAGCGCTCCCAGCACGGCGGTGACGGCATCGCTGTCCAGCACGGTGAGCGCCAGTGGCGGGCGCGCAGCCAGCCACTGCTCGGCCTGCCCGGGCACATTGGCGCCCGACAGCCCGGCGGCCAGCGCACTGGCTGCCCAGACGCTGTCGTCCAGCTCAAGCCCGATCTGAGCAAACGCCTGCTGCGCCGCGTCGCGGATGTGGCGCCAGGCCTGATCCACGCCCTGCCCCAGTGCCGACGGACCCGCCTGGCCTTCGCCCGAAACCCCAGGCGCATCGCTGCGGTGCACGCGCACCCGCGTGCCTGATCCGCCGCCATCCACGCCCACCCACCAGCGCACGGGCGCTGGGTCCGCGCCACGGCCACCGAGCACATGGGCGGGCCGAAGCGGAACGCGCCGGGCAACCGCAAGAGTCGTCAAAGGGGGAAACGTCATGGTTCAGGCCTCACAAAACCGGCTCACAAAACCGGGTCAGCGATTATGCCCCCCGGTGCTAAGATGCCCGCTTTGCCCGGCACCCTTGGCATGACCGTCCTGACCGCGATCTCCCCTGATTCTTCCCCCCTGACCCGCTGGCTGCGCCGCGCCGCCCTGGTCACCGCCAGCGCCCGCCCTGTCATCGGTCTGGCGCTGGGCGGTGGCGCCGCGCGCGGCTTTGCCCACATCGGCGTGCTGCAGGTGCTGCAGGAAAACGGCATCAAGCCCGATCTGGTGGCCGGCACGTCGGCGGGCAGCCTGGTGGCGGCGCTTTACGCCTCGGGGATGGACGCGCGCAAGCTGGAGCAGGTCGCCCTGAAAATGGACGAATCCGCCCTGACCGACTGGTCCTTCCCGCTGCGCGGCCTGCTGCGCGGTGATGCGCTGGGCGATTTCGTGCGCAAGGAAACCGGCGGGCTGACGATTCAGGACATGCGCGTGCCGCTGGGCATTGTCGCGACCAATGTGCGCACCGGCGATCCCATCCTGTTCCGGCGCGGGGACACGGCCACGGCGGTGCGTGCGTCGAGCGCGGTTCCGGCGATTTTCTCGCCCGTGACCATCTCCGGCCAGGAGTATGTGGACGGCGGCCTGACCTCGCCCGTGCCCGTGCAGTTCGCCCAGAAAATGGGCGCGACTTTCGTGATCGCCGTAGATATCAGTTCGCCGCCGAATCCGGACACGCGCACCGACCCCTTCAGCCTGCTGCTGCAGACCACGTCCATCATGACCAAAAGCATCAACCGCTGGGAACTGGCTGCGGCCGATGTCACCCTGCGCCCGGCCATCGACACCCTGAGCAGCGTCGATTTCGGCGCGCGTGCCCAGGCCATCGCAGCCGGTCGCAAGGCCGCGCTGGCCGCCCTGCCCACGCTGCGCGCCAAACTGGCTGCGGCCGGCTGGCGCTGAAAGATTCCCCGATATGTTCAGCTACCGACACGCTTTTCACGCGGGAAGCCCCGCCGATGTGCTCAAGCACGCCGTGCTGCTGCACGTGGCCGACTACCTGCAGCGCAAGGAAGCCCCGCTGCTGGCGGTGGACACGCACGCGGGCGCAGGGGCCTATTCGCTGCGCTCCGACTGGGCGCGCCAGGGCGGTGAATCGCGCCAGGGCGTTCTGCACCTGCTGCACTGGCTGGGCCAGGGCGACAACACCCGCAAGGCGCCCGCCCTGATCCGCGACTACGCCGACGTGCTCAAAGCCTTCGACGCCGAAGTCTGGGAGCGCCTGCGCCAGGACGACCCCAGCCTGAAGCCCGGCGCCGATCTGACCTTCTACCCCGGCTCGCCCGCCCTGCTGGCCCGCCTGCTGGCCCGCCGCCCGGCCGACCGCCTGCGCCTGTTTGAGCTGCACCGCAACGAGGCCGTGGCCCTGGCCGAATGGACGACCACGTCCCCCCTGCCCGTGCACCGCCAGGCCATGCAGGCCGGGGATGGCTTCGAAGGCCTGATCTCGCTGCTGCCCCCGCCCGAGCGGCGAGCGCTCGTGGTGATGGACCCTTCCTACGAGGACAAGGCCGATTACGACCGCGTGATCCGCAGCCTGCGCGACGCCCTGCGCCGCTTCGCCACGGGCGTTTTCGTGATCTGGCACCCCGTGCTGCAGCGCCTGGATGCCCAGCAGCTGCCCGAACGCCTGCAGCGCCTGGGCCGCCCCTGGCTGCACGCCCGCATGGCCGTGGGCCAGCGCCGCGAGCGCGGTCTTGTGGCCAGCGGCGTCTTCGTCATCAACCCGCCCTACACGCTCGAGCCCGCCCTGCGCGAAGCCCTGCCCGTGCTGTCGCAGGTGATGCAGCAGGACAGCCAGGGGAGCTGGGAGCTGGATGTGGGGGGCTGAAGAGCCGGTTGGCAAGGCCGGGGATGTCCTTGCACGAAAAAATCAGGCCTTCGCCGTCTCCACCTCACCCAGCGCGTCCAGCACCTGGCGGGTGATGGCCTCGACCTCGCCCACACCGGCCACGCGCAGGTAGCGCGGCGCGCCGGGTTGGCCGCTATTGGCCCAGGTGCTGTAGTACTCAATCAGCGGACGGGTCTGGGCGTCGTAGACCTCCAGGCGCTTGCGCACAGTCTCTTCGCGGTCGTCGTCGCGCTGGATCAGGGGCTCGCCAGTGGCATCATCCACCCCTTCGACCTTGGGCGGGTTGAAGCGCACGTGGTAGCTGCGGCCCGAAGCCGGATGGACGCGGCGACCGCTCATGCGCTCGATGATTTCGCTGAACGGCACGTCGATCTCCAGCACCGCGTCCAGCGGCACACCCGCGTCACGCATGGCGTCGGCTTGCGCCAGCGTGCGCGGAAAGCCGTCAAACAGGAACCCCCCCGCGCAGTCGGGCTGGGTGATGCGCTCGCGCACCAGGCCGATGATGATGTCGTCCGACACCAGGCCCCCCGCATCCATGACTTTTTTGGCCGCAACGCCCAGCTCGGAGCCAGCCTTGACGGCCGCCCGCAGCATGTCGCCGGTCGAGATCTGGGGGATGCCGAAGCGGGCCGTGATCGCGCCTGCCTGCGTGCCTTTGCCTGCGCCGGGGGCGCCCAGAAGAATGACTCTCATGCGTCTCAACCTTATCGTGGGTCTGGGGAGGGCCCGGCGGGCCAAGGCCTGCTGCCGGAATCTGTTCCTGAGGATAGCACGCGCACATTCACACGAGGCTGACAGCGCCCGCACTTCTGCGGGTGGTGGCGCAGGCGCGGGACAGCTTTCTTTACCCCCGCGCAACACGCGGGCAGCGTGGCGCCGGGACAATGCGCCGCACAAGGGATATTCATATGACAACACCCCAGCCCTCTACTTCTTCCTCATCGAACCCGACGCACCGGCCTTCGCTGCTTCAGCGTGTGCTGCAGCGGCCGCTGCGCCTCGTGCTGGTGCTGGCGCTTGTAGCCGCCGCAGTCTGGGGCGTGATGGCCTGGCGCGGCAGCCAGACCGTGGCGCCGTCCTACGTCACCGCGAAGGTGACGCGCGGTGACATCGAGGACACCGTGCTGGCCACCGGCACGCTGCAGCCCTCCAGCGCGGTCAGTGTGGGCGCGCAGGTGTCGGGCCAGATCAGGACGCTGGCGGTGCGCCTGGGCGACCGCGTGCGCAAAGGCCAGCTTCTGGCCGAGATCGACGCCACCAGCCAGACCAACGCCCTGCGCACCGCGCAGGCCAATGTGGACAGCCTGAAAGCGCAGCTGGCCGGCAACGCCAACCTTCTTGAGCAGACCCGCCTGGCTTACGAGCGCGCCCGCACGCTGCGCCAGCAGGACGCGACCTCGCAGGCCGACCTCGAAACCGCCCGCCTGGCCTGGAAGAACGCGCAGACCTCGCGCGCGCAGCTTGAGGCGCAGATTCGCCAGCAGCAAATCCAGGTCGATGTGGCGAAGTCCAACCTGGGCTACACCCGCATCACCGCGCCCATGGACGGCACCATCGTCACCCTGCCGGTGGAAGTCGGCCAGACGGTGAACGCCAACCAGAGCGCGCCCACGTTGATGACGCTGGCGCAGACCGACCCGATGACCATCCAGGCGCAGATTTCCGAAGCTGATGTGAGCCGTGTGCAGCCCGGCGCCACCGCCTGGTTCACCACGCTGGGCAGCGAAAAACGCATCCCCACCACGCTGCGCAGCATTCAGCCGGCGCCCGACGGCTACACGCCCACGTCCAGCAGCACCGCGACCAGCGCCACCAGCACCCAGGCGGTCTACTACGACGGCCTGCTGGACGTGCCCAACCCCGACGGCCGCCTGCGCGCCAGCATGACGGCGCAGGTGACCATCGTCGTGAACAGCGTCAAGGACGTGCTGACCGTGCCTTCCGCCGCCCTACAGATGCGCGGCGCGGGCGCGAAGAAATCGGCCATGGTGCGCGTGCTGGACGCGGCAGGCCAGGCGCAGGAGCGGCGCGTACGCATCGGGCTGAACAACAAAGTCAGCGCTCAGGTGCTGGACGGCCTGAAGGAAGGCGACACCGTGGTGCTGGGCGAAGCGGGCAAGGGCTCGAGCAACAACCGCAGCAACCGCGCGCCGCGCATGTTTTGACATGACGGCCCCGCAAAATGACGCCCGCAGCGACGGCCCGCCGCTGCTGCAGGTCCAGGCCCTCAGCCGATCCTACCCCGCTGGCGACGGCCAGATCACCGTCCTGAAGGACGTTGATCTGAGCATCCGCGCCGGGGAAATGGTCGCCATCGTCGGCCAGTCGGGCTCGGGCAAATCCACGCTGATGAACATCCTGGGCTGCCTGGACCGACCCAGCGGCGGCAGCTACCGCGTCGCCGGGCGCGACACGCGCGAGCTTCAGCCCGACGAGCTGGCCGAGCTGCGCCGCGAGCACTTCGGCTTCATTTTCCAGCGCTATCACCTGCTGGCGGATCTGCCCGCGCTGGACAACGTCGCCGTGCCCGCCGTTTACGCCGGGCGTCCGGCCCAGCAGCGTCACGAGCGCGCCACCGAACTGCTGCAGCGCCTGGGCCTGGGCGAGCGCACGCACCACAAGCCGGGCCAGCTGTCGGGCGGCCAGCAGCAGCGCGTCAGCATCGCGCGGGCGCTGATGAACGGCGGCCGCGTCATCCTGGCCGACGAGCCCACCGGCGCGCTGGACACGCACAGCGGCGCCGAGGTCATGCGCATCCTGCAGGAGCTGCACCAGGCCGGTCACACACTGATCATCGTCACCCACGACATGGCGGTGGCCCGCCACGCGCAGCGCATCATCGAGCTGCGCGATGGCGAAATCATTGCCGACGGCCCCAATCCGGAGGCGCCCGCCCTGCCCTCTGGCACGCCACAGGCGGCCCAGTCCACCCCCGCGCCCACCGGCGTCTGGGCGCGCTGGAGCGGCTGGCGCGACCGGCTGGGCGAGGCCCTGCGCATGGCCGTGCTGGCCATGATGTCGCACCGGCTGCGCACCTTTCTGACCATGCTGGGCATCATCATCGGCATCGCGTCGGTGGTGTCGGTGGTGGCGCTGGGCGCCGGATCGCAGCAGAAAATCCTGGAAAACATCAGCTCGATCGGCACCAACACCATCGACATTTTCCCCGGCAGCGGCTTTGGCGACCTGCGCTCCGGGCGCGTGCGCACGCTGGTGGCCGCCGACGCGCAGGCGCTGTCCGGCCAGCCCTATCTGGACAGCGTGACGCCCGTGGTCAGCGCCAGCTCGACGCTGCGCGCGGGCAATGTGGCGCTCAGCGGATCGGTCAGCGGGGTGGGCGAGCAGTATTTCCGGGTGAAGGGCGTCAAGCTGGCGCTGGGCCAGTCCTTCGGCCCGGAGGAAGAACAGTCGCTGGCGCAGGTCGCCGTCATTGACGACAACACGCGCCAGCAGCTCTTCCCGGACACGCCCGATCCGGTCGGCCAGGTGATGCTGGTCGATGCCGTGCCGGTGCGCGTGGTCGGCGTGGCCGCGCCGCAGGACAGCGCTTTCGGGCCGGGCAACCAGCTCAATGTCTGGCTGCCTTACACCACGGTCATGGGGCGGCTGCAGCGGCGCTCTTACCTGAGCAGCATCACGGTGCGCGTGGCCGACAGCGTCTCGCCCGAAGCCGCCGAGGCCGGGCTGGTGCAGCTGCTGACCAGCCGCCACGGCAGCGAGGATTTCTTCGTGCGCAACAGCGACACCATCCGCCAGACCATCGAGAGCACCACGCAGACCATGACGCTGCTGATTTCGTCGATTGCGGTGATTTCGCTCATCGTCGGCGGCATCGGCGTGATGAACATCATGCTGGTCTCGGTCACCGAGCGCACCCGCGAGATCGGCGTGCGCATGGCCGTCGGCGCGCGCCAGGCTGACATCCGCCAGCAGTTCCTGCTGGAGGCGGTGCTGGTCTGCCTGATCGGTGGCGGGCTGGGCATTGCGCTGGCGCTGGCGCTGGGTGCGCTGGCGTCCAGCAGCGCAGCGCAACTGCCTTTCGTGTTTTCGTCCACCGCCATGGGCGCCGCTTTTGCCTGTTCGACGCTGATCGGCGTCATTTTCGGCTACCTGCCCGCCAGCAGCGCCGCCCGGCTGGACCCGGTCGATGCGCTGGCCCGCGACTGAGAATTCCCATGAAGCCTCTTTCCCCTTCCTTGGCCTCTCTCGTCCCCCTGGCCGCGGCCCTGCTGCTGTCGGGCTGCGCCAGCCTGCTGCCTCCGGCGGGAACGCCTTACAGCGCGCCCGAAGTGACTGTCCCGGCCACCTGGTCCACCGCTGGGACCGCAGCAGCGGCTAAAACAACCGCCAGCACACCGGCGGACGCAGGCTGGTCGGCTTTTGGCGACCCGGCCCTGACGCGCTGGGTGGACACCGCTCTGGAGCGCAACGCCGACATCGCCACCACCGTGCTGCGTCTGCAGCGCGCGGGCTGGCAGGCGCAGATGCAGGACATCCGCCTGCCCGTCAGCGCCAGCCTGTCCAGCGGCCAGAGCCGCTCGCTGAGTGGCGGCCTGGGCTCGCCCAGCAGCAGCGCGTCCAGCAGCTTCGGCGTGTCTTACGAGGCCGACCTGTGGGGCAAAGTCGCCCGCCAGCAGGACGCGGCGCGCTGGACGGCGCAGGCCACGGCGCAGGATCTGGCCAGCGCGCGCCTCACGGTCGCCTCGGGCGCGGCGACGCTGTACTGGCAGATCGCCTCGCTGCAGGCGCAGGCCGCTGACGCCCGTCTGGCGCTGGACAACGCTCGCCGCGCGCTCACGCTGGTCCAGGCTCAGCACAAGGCGGGCGCCGTCGGTGCGCTGGAGCTGGCGCAGGCGCAGCAGGCCGTGCAGGCCGCGCAGGTGAGCCAGTCGCAGATCGCCTCGCAGCTCCAGCAGGCCAGCACCAGCGCGGCGCTGCTGATGGACACCGCGCCCGATGGCCTCCAGGGCCTGCAGGCGCTGGGCCTGCCCGTACCGCAGGGCTGGCCCAAGATGACGCTGCCCGCCGTCCAGCCCGATTTGCCCGCACAGGTGCTGGCGCGGCGGCCCGACCTGCAGGCGGCTGAACTGCGCCTGCGCGCCTCGTGGGCCAGCGCCGACGTGACGCGCCTGAGCTACTACCCCAGCCTGAGCCTGACCGGCCGCCTGGGCTTTGCGGGTAGCGCCCTGCTCGATCTGCTGGCCAACCCGGTCGCCACGCTGGGCGCCGGGCTGTCGCTGCCTTTCCTGAACGCGGGCCAGATGAATCTGGACCTCAAAGTCGCGCAGAACCAGTACGCCGAGGCCGTCAACACCTACCGCCAGACGCTGTACACCGCGCTGGGTGAAGTCGCCGACGCGCTGGAACAGCGCCGCCAGCTCCAGCGCCAGGGCGAGCTGCAGGCCGCCAGCCTGGCGCAGGCGCAGACCGTGTCGCGCGTCAGCGAAGCGCGTTACCGCGCGGGCAGCGTGGCGCTCAAAACCTGGCTGGACGCGCAGGACGCCCTGCGCAGCGCCCGCGCCAGCCTGCGCGCCAACGAACTGGCGCGGCTGAGCAACCACGCCACGCTGATCCAGGCGCTGGGTGGCCCGGCAGCGAGCTGATCCATCGCGCCCGGGTGCGGTGGGCCAGGGCCGCCGCCAGCGCTGTGGCACAATCAACAGAGCTGTTTTCCGCCTTTTGCCACGCCCGCCGCTACCGCCGCGCCTGCCCATGCCGTCCTCCACGCCGCCCTCCCTCACAGACACCGTTGACGCCGTTGAAGAGCGCGTGCGCGTGCTGATCCAGCGCTACACGGATCTGGTGGACAGCCACCAGCGCCTGCAGGAGCAGGTCACCCACCTGGATGCCGAGCGTCAGCGTCTGCAGTCCTGCCTGGCTGCGGCGCGCGCGCGCATCAACACCCTGATCGACCGTCTGCCGCACGAAGCGCACGGCGGCCGACCCGAGAGCGTCCCCCTTCTTCGCCCGGCAGATCCCGCATGAACGCCACCGCCCGCCAGAACGCCCGCCCGTCCACCCCGGCAGCTGCGGCCTCCGCCAGCCCGCAGGGCGAGGCCGTCGAGGTCAGCATCCTGGGGCAGATTTACGTGCTGCGCACCAGCCGCGACAGCGTCAGCACCGTGCGCCAGGCCGCGGGCCGTGTCGATCAGGAAATGACCCTGATCCGTGATCAGGGCAAGATCCGCGCCCGCGAACGCACCGCCGTGCTGGCCGCGCTCACCCTGGCGGTCGAGCTGGAAACCGCGCCGCCGCCCGCCACGGTGGACGAGCGCGAACTGCACACCCAGCGCGAGCGCCTGCACCAGCTGCTGGACCGTCTGGACGACGCCATGCGTCTGGCGCCGCCTGTCAAAGATGATCAAGGCTGATCAGGGTTGACCCGGGCGGGTCAGGTCTCCTCGGCTGCCACCGCGTCTTCTTCGACCAGCTGGCCCGCGTCCATGCGCAGCACACGCTGGCAGGCTCGCGCCAGTTTCAGGTCATGCGTGACCAGCAGCAGCGTGGTGCCCTGCTCGCGGTTCATGTCCATCATCAGCTGCAGAACGGCCTCGCCGGTGGCGTGATCCAGGCTGCCCGTGGGCTCGTCGGCCAGCAGCAGGCGCGGCTGAACAACAAAGGCACGGGCCAGCGCCACGCGCTGCTGCTCGCCGCCCGACAGCAGTCGCGGCAGGTGGCCGAGGCGCTGGCCCAGGCCCACGCGCTCCAGCATGGCCACGGCCTGCGCGCGCGCATCGCGACGGCCCAGAAGTTCGAGCGGCAGCATGACGTTTTCCAGCGCGCTCAGGCTGGGCATGAGCTGGAAGCTCTGGAACACAAAGCCCAGACGGCTGGCGCGCACGGCGGCGCGGGCGTCTTCGTCCAGCGTGAACAGCGACTGCCCGTCCAGCCAGACCTCGCCGGACGTGGGCACATCCAGCCCCGCGACCAGCCCCAGCAGCGTGCTTTTGCCTGAACCGGACGCGCCGACCAGGGCGACGGTCTCGCCCGGCTGGATGCTGAAGGTGATGTCGCGCAGCACGGTCAGCTCGCCGCCCGCATCCTGCACGGTGCGGACCAGATGACGCACGTCCACCAGGGGCGTGTCCGAGGGGTTTTGGGGGCTCATAAAAATCCTGTCACACTTCAGATCATGGACCGACAACGCACAGATTTCCTTCTTTCAGACCGGATCAGCAACAGCGCTGACCGACCCATGGAACCCGGCCGCCGACTCTGGCTGCAGCATAGCGCGCTCGGCGCAGCGTTGCTGGCCCTGGCGCCATTGCCCGTGCTCGCCCAGACGAAAACCGCCGCGCCCAAGCCCGGTCCGGTCATGGTGGTGGGCGACAGTCTCTCGGCCGAGTACGGCATCGCGCGCGGCACGGGCTGGGTCAGCCTTCTGGCGCGTCAGCTCGCACCCCGCCTGGTGGTCAACGCCAGCGTCAGCGGCGACACCACCGCCGGGGGGCTGGGTCGCCTGCCCCAGGCGCTGCGCCAGTTCCGGCCCAGCCACGTCATGCTGGAGCTGGGCGCCAACGACGCCCTGCGCGGCCTGGCACTGGATCAGACCGAACGCAACCTGCGCGAAATGATCGCCCTGTGCCGGGCGGCCCAGGCCAGCGTCCTGCTGATCGGGCTGCAGATTCCGCCCAACTACGGCGCGACGTACACGCGCGATTTCGCCGCCCTCTTCCCGCGCATCGCCAGCAGCGAAAAAGTGCCGCTGGTGCCCTTCCTGCTAGCCGGGGTGGCGGACGCACCCAATGCGCGGACGCTCTTCCAAGCCGATGGCCTGCACCCGACCAGCGCCGCGCAGCCGCGGATCCTGCAGACGGTGATGGGCGTGGCCCAGCCCTGGCTGGCGCGCTGAAGCGCACGCTCATGGGCGATAATGCCGCCCCATGAGCACCCAGCCCCTCACTTACGACCAGGCCGGCGTCAATTACGACGTCATTGATCCCCTCAAGATTGCCGCACAGCAGGCGGCGGCTTCAACCGCCGGGCAGCTGGCGCGCCACGGTTTTTCCGAAGTGGCCGCTTCACGCGGGGAATCGGCTTACGTCGTCGATGTCGGACCGTTCTACCTGGCCAGCATTGTCGAATGCCTGGGCTCGAAGAGCCTAGTGGCCGACGCCATGGCCGAACTGACCGGCCGCTGCTTTTACGAGGCGGTGGCGCAGGACACCATTGCCATGGCGGTCAACGACCTGATCACCGTGGGCGCCACGCCGCTGGTCGTGCAGGCCTACTGGGCCGCCGGCGGCAGCGACTGGTTTCTGAACGCCGACCGGGCGCTGGCCCTGACGCGCGGCTGGAAGGCGGCCTGCGAGCGCTGCGGCGTGTCCTGGGGCGGCGGTGAAACCCCGGCGCTGGCGGGCATCGTCGAAACCGGACGGATTGATCTGGCTGCGGGCTGCACGGGCATTGTGTCGCCGCGAGAGCGCCTGTCGCTGGGCGAAAATCTTCAGGCGGGCGATGCCATCGTGCTGCTGGCCTCCAGCGGCATCCATGCCAACGGCCTGAGCCTAGCGCGCAAACTGTCCGAGCGCCTGCCTCAGGGCTACCTCACGCCCGTCAACGACGAAGGCCTGAGCTTCGGCGCCGCACTGCTGGCGCCCACGGTGCTGTACTCGCCCGTCACCGAAGCGCTGGCTCAGGCCGGTGTGCCGGTGCATTACAGCGTCAACGTCACCGGCCACGGCTGGCGCAAACTGCTGCGCCATCCGGGCGATTTCACCTACCGCGTCCACACCGTGCCGCCCGTGCCCGACGTGCTGTCTTTCATGGCCCGCGAGGCCGGACACGACGCCCGCGAGGCCTACGCCACGCTGAACATGGGCGCGGGCTTTGCCCTTTTCGTCCCGGCGGATCAGGCCGAGCGCACCGTCACCGTGGCGCAGGCCTGCGGCATCGAGGCCTGGGTCTGCGGCGCGGTCGAGGCCGGAACCAAGCAGCTCATCGTCGAGCCGCTGGACCTGGTCTGGTCGGCGGACGATCTGCACGTGCGTTGATCTCAGGAAAAAACTGAGCATCAATCACTGATCGTCTGGTTTATTTAAAGGTATTGCCGCCTAAAATGGCCACTGTCTCTTTCAACTGAGGAAGCTGCCATGAAGAAACTCTGGGTTGCTGCGGCCATCGCACTGGCCGCTGTCACGATGACCACTGCGCCGTCCGACGTCTATGCCAAGCGCATGGGCGGCGGCAAATCGCTGGGCATGAAGCGGCAGGCCACGCCGCCTGCCGCTGCGCCGAACACGCCGACGGCCAGCCCGTCCGCCGCCGCACCGGCCGCCGCTGCAGGTACTGCCGCAGCCGCCGCCAAACCGGCACGCAGCTGGATGGGCCCCATCGCCGGTCTGGCCGCGGGTCTTGGTCTGGCCGCGCTGTTCAGCAGCCTGGGCCTGGGCGGTGAACTGGCCAACTTCGTCATGATTGCCCTGCTGGTGATGCTGGCTGTGGTCGCCTTCCGCTTCATCATGCGCCGCATGAATCCGGCCGCTGGCGCCGCGAACGCCTCGGGCCTGAACCCGGCAGCCGCAGGGGCGGGCCTGGGCGGCATGTCTGGCGCTGCGTCGCAGGCCGCGCAGCGCACCACGACGGCCTTCCAGCCCCTGCAGCCTCAGACGCCGGTCGCGCAACCGATGAGTGCCCCAGCCGGTACCCCCGCCAGTGCACCGCTGGCCGCTGAAGCGGGCCCGGCTGATTTTGACGCCGCCGCTTTCGAGCGCATTGCCAAGCTGCTCTTCATCCGCCTGCAGGCCGCCAATGACGCGGGCCAGACGGACGATCTGCGCAAGTTCACCACGCCCGAGCTGTTCGCCGAGCTGCGTCTGGACATCCAGGAGCGCGGCGCCACCGAGCAGCGCACCGACGTGGTCCAGCTCGACGCCCAGATGCTGGACGTGGCCCGCGAAAACCACCAGGGCAGCGATCTGTGGGTGGCCAGCGTGCGATTCCACGGTCTGATCCGCGAGGAAAAGGACGCCGCCGCCGAAGCTTTCGACGAAGTCTGGCACTTCATCCGCCCGGCTATGGCCGAGGACGCTGACTGGCGCATCGCGGGTATCGCACAGAGCCAGAACTGATCCGCGTCATCCTCTGATTCACCCCGCCCGGCCTCGTGCCCGGCGGGGTTTTTTATTGGGACGCCCAAGAACAGACCGCCCAAGAGCAGCTTATCTGAACCCCCGCGATCGGCTTGGCCCCGTAGACTGCAAGGGCCTTCTATTTTCACCCAACTCCTGCGCATGTTCCGAGACGGACGCGAACCATGATCAACTGGCTGGATGACATCATCGACACCCTCATTCACGCGATGGATTTGCGCTATTACTGGCGCATCTATCTGGGCGCTGCTGCGGGTTTTTTGCTGGTGATTATTCTGTCAAAATTCCTGACGCAGGAGCAGGTCTCTGTGACGATCATTGGATTTTGCATTATTGCCCCCGCGATTGCCGGGGGAATATGGCACAGAATGGCGAACAGGGAATAATCCCATGAAATTGCGTGTGCCTTATAGTCATATTCACCGCATCGCCCCCGCAATCAACCAGACCGTATACCCCGCATAAGCCAGCACGCCCAGTATGCCAGCGGTGCGGCCGATCACGCCCGGGCGGCCGCGCCAGGCCCAGCACAGCGGGAAGAGCGCCAGCGTCAGGCCGAGCATGACCGGATAGTCGCGGACCAGCGTCTGTGGCTCCAGCGGGAAGGGCGCGATGCCCGTCGCCACGCCGACCACCAGCAGGGTGTTGAACAGGTTGGAGCCCAGAACGTTGCCCAGCGCAATGTCGTGCTGCTGGCGCCGCGCGGCGGCGATGCACGAGGCCAGCTCCGGCAGCGAGGTACCCACCGCCACCACGGTCAGGCCAATGACCAGATCGCTCACCCCAAGGCTCTGCGCGATACTGACCGCGCCCCAGACCAGCAGGCGCGAACTGCCCACCAGCACCACCAGACCCAGGACCAGCCACAGCAGGGCGCGCGACAGGGACATGGGTTCTCCCTCAGCGTCATCGGCTTCCAGCGGCACGCCCTGGCGGCGGCTGTCCCAGACCATCCAGACCATGTAAGCAGCGAAAACACCCAGCAGCACGGCGGCGTCGCCCCGGCTCAGGACACCGTCCAGCGACTGCGCGCCCGCCAGCAGCGTCACCCCGGTGAGGATGGGCAGCTCGCGACGCACGATGCCCGGGCCGACCACGATGGGCGCGATCAGCACCGTCACGCCCAGGATGAGCGCGATATTGGCGATGTTGCTGCCCCAGGCGTTGCCCAGCGCCAGGCCCGGGCTGCCTTCCAGCGCGGCCAGCGCCGACACCGTCATTTCGGGCGCCGACGTGCCGAACCCGACGATAACGATGCCCACCAGCAGCGGCGGCACACTGAAGTGGCGCGCCGTGGCGGCAGCGCCGTCAATGAAACGGTCGGCGCTCCAGACCAGCAGGGCAAGGCCAACGACGACAGCGATAACAGCAGGGATCATGACGAGGTTCTCCGGGGTCGGGGTTCAGGGTTCTGAGAGGGATCTGCAGTCAGGTCGAGTGATGGGTGGCGGGCTTATGCCGATTCAGCATGACGATCCAAGGATAAAGTATTTTGTTTTCATAACCAGAAGTTGCATACTGGCGCCCGTCTGGCTGCGGACCCTTCGGTCGCGCGGCTTTCTTTTCAGGGGAATCCGATGAAAAAACGCACTTTCCTGGCCGCCATTCCGGGCGCCGTCGCCGCCCTCGCTCTGGGTCCGCTGGCCACTGCCGCGCAGGCCCAGTCGCAGACGCTGCTCAACGCATCCTACGATGTGGCCCGCGAGTTTTACAAAGATTACAACGCCGCCTTCACCGCCTACTGGAAGAAAACCACGGGCAAAGACGTGCGTATTGACCAGGCGCACGGCGGTTCGAGCAAGCAGGCGCGCGCCGTGTCTGACGGCCTGCCCGCCGACGTGGTGACCATGAACCAGGCCACCGACATCGACTTCCTGGCCAGCAAGAACATGGTCAGCGCCGACTGGCGCAAGGCCTACCCGGACAATGCCGCGCCAACGACCTCAACCAGCATTTTCCTGGTGCGGACGGGCAACCCGAAAAACATCAAGGACTGGAACGATCTGATCCGCCCGGACGTGAAAGTCGTCATCGTCAACCCCAAGCTGGGCGGCAACGGCCGTGCGACCTGGCTGGCGGCCTGGGGCCACATCAAAAAAGCGGGGGGCAGCGACGCGCAGGCCGCCGAGTTTGTCGGCAAGCTGCTCAAAAACGTGGCCGTGATGGATGCGGGCGGCCGCGCCGCCACCGGCACCTTCCTGCAGCGCAATGTGGGCGACGTGCTGATCACGTTTGAATCGGAAGTCATCACCATCGACCAGGAATTTGGCGAAGGCAAGGTCGATCCGGTCTACCCGTCCAGCAGCCTGCTGGTCGAAAACCCGGTGGCTGTGGTCCAGCCGGTGGTCGCCAAAAAAGGCACGCAGGAGCTGGCGCAGGCCTACCTGAAGTTCCTGTGGTCGCCCGAAGCGCAGCAGATCGCCGCGAAGCACTGGCTGCGTCCGCGCTCGGCAGAGGTGCTCAAGGCCAACGCCAGCCGCTTCAAGCCCATCAAGCTGTTCACGGTGGACGAGGTGTTTGGCAGCTCGGCCAAGGCGCAGGAGACGCACTTCAAGGACGGCGGCGAATTTGACCGCATCTACAAGAGCATCCAGCCGTGAGTTCACACCGCGTTCTGCCCGGTTTTCGCCTGACGCTGGGCTACACCCTGGTGTATCTGGCGCTGATCGTGCTGATTCCGCTGGGCGTTCTGGCGCTTTACACCGCGCAGATGACCTGGGGCGAGTTCTGGGCTGCCGTCACCGACGGCCGCGCGCTGGCCAGCTACCGCCTGACGCTGGGCGCGTCGCTGGCGGCGGCGCTGGTCAACGCCGTGTTTGGCCTGCTGATCGCCTGGGTGCTGGTGCGTTACAACTTCCCCGGGCGGCGTCTGGTGGATGCGCTGGTTGATCTGCCCTTCGCCCTGCCGACCGCCGTAGCGGGCATCGCGCTGACTGCGCTGCTGGCGGGCAACGGCTGGCTGGGCCAGTACCTGGAGCCGCTGGGCATCAAGCTGGCCTTCACCCCGGCGGGCGTGGTGATCGCGCTTATTTTCATCGGACTGCCCTTTGTCGTGCGCACCGTGCAGCCCGTGCTTGAAGAGCTCGAGCCCGAACTGGAAGAAGCCGCGACCACGCTGGGCGCCACCCGCGGGCAGATTTTCACCCGCGTACTGCTGCCCGCCCTGCTGCCTGCTCTGCTGACCGGCTTTGCGCTGGCCATGGCGCGCGGCATGGGCGAATACGGCTCGGTGATTTTCATTGCGGGCAACATGCCCTATGTGTCGGAGATCACTCCGCTCATCATCATCAGCAAGCTGGAGCAGTACGACATCGCCGGGGCCACCGCCGTGGCCGTGGTGATGCTGCTGGCTTCGTTTGTCATGCTGCTGGCCATCAACGCCCTGCAGGGCTGGCAGCGCCAGCGTCACTCCGGAGCCCACGCATGAGCGCCGTCTCAGCCTCCAACGCGCAGCGGCGCAGCCGCGCCACCACCGAATCGCCCGCCCTGCGCCGTCTGCTGATCGCGCTGGCGCTGGCTTTTGTGCTGCTCTTTCTGGTGCTGCCGCTGGCCGCCGTGTTCACCGAAGCGCTGCGCAAGGGCTCGCAGGAGTACCTGGCCGCCATCACCGACCCGGACGCGCTGGCCGCAATCGGCCTGACGCTGTTCACCGCCGCCATCGCCGTACCGCTCAACCTGGTGTTTGGCGTGATGGCCGCCTGGGCCGTGGCCAAGTACGAGTTCCGGGGCAAGGCGCTGCTGACCACGCTGATCGATCTGCCCTTTTCGATCTCGCCCGTGGTCGTCGGCCTGATGTATGTGCTGCTGTTTGGCGCACAGGGGCTGCTCGGGCCCTGGCTGCAGTCGCACGGGATCAGCATCGTGTTTGCCGTGCCGGGCATCATCATCGCCACCGTGTTCATCACCTTCCCCTTCATCGCCCGCGAGCTGATTCCGCTGATGCAGGCCCAGGGCAGCGACGAGGAACAGGCCGCGCTGGTGCTGGGCGCCAGCGGCTGGCAGACCTTCCGCCACGTCACGCTGCCCAACATCAAGTGGGGGCTGCTGTACGGCGTCATCCTGTGCAATGCGCGGGCGATGGGCGAGTTTGGCGCGGTGTCTGTCGTGTCGGGCCACATCCGGGGCCAGACCAACACCATGCCGCTGCACGTCGAGATTCTCTACAACGAATATCAATCGACCGCCGCCTTCGCCGTGGCCTCGCTGCTGGCGCTGCTGGCGCTGGTCACGCTGGGCATCAAATCGCTGGTCGAGTGGCGCCACCGCCGCGAACTGGCCCAGGCCGTGCAGGCCGAAGCTGAGGCCCTGGCCCACCCCCCTGCGACCCCTTCTGACCGTCCTGCCCTGCCGGTGCCCGCTGCGCTGGCCGTTTCATCATGAGCATCCAGCTGCACCAGATCCACAAACGTTTCGGCGCCTTCCAGGCGCTGGGCGGCATCGACCTTGACGTCGCCAGCAGCGAACTGCTGGCCCTGCTGGGCCCCTCGGGCTGCGGCAAGACCACGCTGCTGCGCATCATCGCCGGGCTGGAGGCGCAGGACAGCGGCCAGATCCGCTTCGATGGCCAGGACATCAGCCACGTGCCGGTGCGCGAGCGCGGCGTGGGTTTCGTCTTCCAGCACTACGCGCTCTTTCGTCACATGAGCGTGGCCGACAACATCGCTTTTGGCCTGCGTGTGCGCGAGCGTGCACTGCGCCCCGCCGAAAACGTCATCGCCGACCGCGTCAACAGCCTGCTTCACATGGTCCAGCTGGACGGCCTGGGGCGACGCTTTCCGGGGCAGCTCTCGGGCGGACAGCGCCAGCGTGTGGCGCTGGCGCGGGCACTGGCGACTGATCCGCGCGTGCTGCTGCTGGACGAGCCTTTCGGCGCGCTGGACGCCAAGGTGCGCAAGGAACTGCGCCGCTGGCTGCGCCAGCTCCACGACGATCTGCACATCACCAGCGTCTTCGTCACGCACGACCAGGAAGAGGCGCTGGAAGTGGCTGACCGCGTGGTGCTGATGAACCGCGGCCGCATCGAGCAGAACGGCACGCCCCAGCAGGTCTGGGACGAGCCCGCCAGCCCCTTTGTGTGCGGCTTTCTGGGCGACATCAACGTCTTTGCCGGACAGGTTCGCGGCGGGCGCGTCCACCTGCGCGGCGTGCTCAGCCAGGCGCTGGCGCTCGATGCCCCGCCCGAAGTGGCCACCGAGGGCAGCGCCGCCAGCGTTTACGTACGCCCGCACCAGATCCGGCTGGCGCGCTGGCGCGAGGGCGATCCGGGCATCGTCGCCCAGGTCTGCCACGCCATCGTCACCGGCCCGCTGGCGCGACTCGAGCTCAGCCCGCTGCTCCCCGGATCAACCCCAGCCTCGGGGGGTGATGCTTTACAAAGCGACATGCGCGCCGACCTCATCGAAGTACACTTGCCCGCTGGCGAATTCGCCGCCCTGAATCTCCAGCACGGCGACCGCGTGACGGCTCTTCCCCTGAGCAGCCGGATCTACGCCGGAGCGCCGCCCACCTGACTGACCCACCCTTGCTGCACGAGTGAGCCATGCCCCGCCGCCTGATCCGACCTTCTGTAATTGTGATCCTGGCGGCGCTGGCCGCAACGCTGGCCTGGACGGGCGCACGCAGCCAGTCGGGTTCAGCTGCAACGCCAGCACAGGCCGAAAAGGCCGAAAAGCCCGCCCAGGCGCGGCAAGGCGGTGCCCCGGGCGGTTCGCCCAGAGGCAATGCCCGACCCACTGCCGTCGAACTCCAGCCCGTGGTCGTGCGCAACGAGAACCGCAACCTGCAGGCGCTGGGCAGCCTCAAAGCCAGCCGCGAAGTGCAGGTGCGCACGCAAAGCGCCGGACGCATCACGGCGCTTAATTTTCAGGACGGCGACAGCGTCAAGGCCGGGCAGCTGCTGATCCAGCTCGATGACAGCGTGGCGCGGGCGCAGCTTGCTCAGGCGCAGGCCAAACTCAAGCTGGCCGAAAGCCAGGCCCAGCGCCAGCAGCGCCTGCTCGCCGAAGGCTTCATCAGCCGCGCCAGCGTGGACCAGACGCAGTCCGCCGTCGCCGTCGCCCGCGCCGATGTCGAAATGGCCCGCGCCACCGCCGGGCAGATGCGCGTGCTGGCTCCCTTCAGCGGCGTGATCGGCCTGCGCCAGGTCAGCGTCGGCGACGTGCTGCCCGCGGGCACCAGCGCTGTGACGCTGCAGGCGCGCAGCCCCATGTGGGTGGATTTTCCGGTGAACGAGAATGACGTCACCGCCGTGCAGCCGGGCCAGTCACTGCGCCTGGCGCTGGACGCCCTGCCCGGCCAGACGCTGGAAGGCCGCGTGCTGACCACCGACAGCTCGCTGGGCGCGCAGAACCGCTCGCTCATCGTGCGCGGCCAGATCGACAACCCGCGCGGCCTGCTGCGCCCGGGCATGTTCGCCCGTGTGACGCTCGAGCTGGGCGTGGTGCCCAACACCACCTGGGTGAAGGAATCGGCACTGGTTTCTGCGCAGGGGCGGCAGTGGCTGTTTGTGGCCCAGTCGCCCCCCGCCGAGGGTGGGATGCGCGTGAAACCGGTCCTGGCGCGCATTGGCCAGCGCCGCGAGGGCCTGGTCGAGATTCTGGGCGGCCTGAGCGCTGGCCAGCAGGTGGTGGTGGCCGGGCAGACCAGCCTGGCGCGCCAGATCGGCACCCCGGCGGCCGAAAAAGGCCTGCCGGTGCGCGTGGTGTCGCTGCAGGCGGTGCTGGATGCTGCCGGCGACCGTCTGGACAGCCCGCCCCCGGGAGCCGCCGCAGCGCCCGCCCCGGCCGCACCGAAGTAAGCGGAGCACGCCATGCAACTGATGGAAATCTCCATCCGCCGCCCGGTGCTGGCGACGGTGATGTCGCTCATCATCGTGCTGATCGGCCTGGTCTCGTTCGACCGCCTGTCGGTGCGCGAATACCCCGCCATCGAAGAGCCAGTGGCCACCATCGCGGTGACACTCACCGGGGCGGCGGCCTCGGTGATGGAAACGCAGGTGACCAAACCCATCGAGGACGCTGTCGCCACCATCGAGGGCACGACGCTGATCAAATCGCAGTCGCGCGCGGGCGAATCGCGCATCCAGCTGACGTTTTCGTCCAGCCGCAAGCCCAGCGAGGTGCTGGCCGACATCCGCGACGCCATCAGCAAGGTACGCCGCAAGCTGCCCGCCGACATCACCGAGCCGGTGATCAGTCAGGCCGGTGACGACGCCACGCCCACCATTTATGTTGCGCTGACCAGCCCGTCGCTGAGCCAGGAAGCGCTCTCCGACCTGGTCGCCAATGTGCTGAAAACCCGGCTGCAGAGCCTGGACGGCGTGGCCGACATCCAGGTCGGGGGCCAGCGCACCTGGTCCATGCGCGTCTGGCTGGACGCGCAGCGCATGGCCGCCCTGGGCATCACTGTGCCCGACGTGGCAGCCGCGCTGCAGGCGCAGAACCTGCAGGTGCCCGCCGGGCGCATCGACAGCGTGGACCGGCGCTTCACCGTCGATTCGCAGACCGATCTGCGCACGCCCGCGCAGTTCGCCGCCGTGGTGCTGCGCGACAGCGGCACGGGCCGCGTGACGCTGGGCGACATCGCCCGCATCGAGGAAGGCCCGGTCGACACAACCAGCCAGGTGCGCTTCAACGGCCAGAACGCCGTGTCGGTCGGGGTGATCGCGCAGAGCACCGCCAACCCGCTGCAGGTCGCCGAAGAGGTGCGCAGCGCCCTGCCCGTCATCCTGAAAGATCTGCCCCGGGGCGTCAGCCTGGACGTGGCCAACGACAACGCGGTCTTCATCGAGCGCTCGATCGAATCGGTCTGGCACACCATTGCCGAAGCGGTGGTGCTGGTCGCGCTGGTGATTTTCTTTTTCCTGCGCACGGTGCGCGCGTCCATCATCCCGCTGGTGACGATTCCGGTCAGCCTGATCGGCGCGTTTGCGCTGATGAGCTGGGCGGGTTTCTCGCTCAACACCCTGACGCTGCTGGCGCTGGTGCTGGCGATTGGCCTCGTGGTCGACGACGCCATCGTGGTGCTGGAAAACATCTACCGCCACATCGAGGAAGGCATGACGCCGGTCCAGGCCGCCTTCAAAGGCAGCCGCGAGATCGGCTTTGCGGTGATCGCCATGACGCTGACGCTGGCCAGCGTTTTTGCGCCGCTGGCCTTCACCGAAGGGCGGACAGGCAAACTCTTCATCGAATTTGCGCTGACGCTGGCCGGGACGGTGATTGTCTCGGGTTTCATTGCGCTGACCCTCACGCCCATGATGTGCTCGCGCCTGCTGCGACCGCACAAGGCCCGAGCGGACGGCCGCAAGAACTGGCTGGATCGCGGTTTTGACGCGCTGGAGAGCGGCTTTGGCCGCGCCGTCACCGTCGCGGTTCGCGCGCGCTGGCTGATGGTGCTGGTGCTGCTGGCGGCGGTGGGCGGCTCGGTGCTCTTCTTCCAGCTGCTGCCCAAAGAGCTGGCGCCTGGCGAAGACCGGGGCGTGATCATCGCCCGCCTGGCTGGCCCGGATGGCGCCACGCCGCAATCCATCCGCCCCTACGTCCAGGCGGTGGAAACCTTTGGCCACAAGCAGCCCGAGATCGACCGGATTTTCTCGATTGCCGGAACCGGCTCCGGGCAGGACGGCCTGGTGTTTTTCCGCACCAGCGACTGGTCCGAGCGCAGCCGCAGCACCGCGCAGATCGCCACGGCGATGGAGAAGGATTTCGGCCAGCTCGCCGGAGTCGATGCGCGCCCGGTCACCCCGGCCGGGCTGGGGCGACGCGGCCCGTCCGAGGGCTTCAACATCGTCATCCAGACCACCGACAGCTACGAGAAACTGATCCAGGTCGCCAACCGGATGCTGGACCGGCTCTCGAACGAGCCCGCCCTGCTGGGGCCTCGCCAGGATCTTCAGCTCAACAACCCGCAACTGAGCCTGACGGTGGACCGCGACAAGGCCGCCGCGCTGGGCGTGGACGTGTCGCAGGTCGCGGCCAGCCTGCAGACGCTGCTGGCGGGCAGCAGCATCACGCGCTACATGCGCGGCGCCGAGCAGTTTGATGTCATCGTCCAGCTGGACGCCGCCGAGCGCAGCACGCCGCAGGACATCGGCGCCGTCAACCTGCGCAGCAAAACCGGCGCCATGGTGCCGCTGTCGGCGCTGGTCAAGGTCGAAGACAGCGTGGGCCCGCGCGAGCTCAAGCACTTCGGCCAGCGCCGCGCCGTCAACATCACCGCCAACCTGGCGCCTGGCGTTTCGCAGGCCCAGGCGCTGGAGCTGGCGCAGAAGGTGGCCGCCGAGGTCCTGCCGCCCGGCTACACGCTGGACACCGACGGCCCGATGCGCGAGTTCCTGCAGTCGGCCAACTCGCTCAACACGGTGTTCGCGCTAGCGCTGCTGTTCATTTTCCTGGTGCTGGCCGCGCAGTTCGAGAGCTTCATCGACCCCTTCATCGTCATGCTGTGCGTGCCGCTGGCGCTGCTGGGCGCCCTGCTGGCGCTGTGGCTGACGGGCGGTTCGCTGAGCGTTTTCTCCCAGATCGGCCTGATCGCGCTGGTGGGCATCATCACCAAAAACGGCATCCTGATCGTCGAGTTCGCCAACCAGCAGCGCGAACTGCGCGGCCTGGACAAGACCCGCGCCGCCATCGAGGCCGCCACGCTGCGCCTGCGTCCCATCCTGATGACCTCGCTGGCCATGATCCTGGGCGCCCTGCCCCTGGCGCTGGCCAGCGGCGCGGGGGCGGAGAGCCGCTCGCAGATCGGCTGGGTCATCGTCGGCGGCATGACACTGGGCACGCTGCTGACCCTTTTCGTCGTGCCCGCGCTGTATGTGCTGGTCAGCCGCACGAAGCGGCCGCTGCCGGTGGTGCCGCTGGAGGATGAGCAGACGGGCAGGCATACTGGCTGATGCCAGACGCCCGGTCTTGACGGCAGTATCCAAACGGATACAATCTGTTGATGTTTATCGTCCGTCAAACTGAAGAATTCATGGCTTGGCTGGACGACCTGAAAGACAAGCGGGCCCAGGTTCGTATCGCTTTGCGTCTGCGCCAGCTCGAAGCGGGTCACCTGGGAGACTGGCAGCCCGTCGAGGGCGAAGTGTCGGAGCTGCGTGTCCACCTGGGGCCGGGCTACCGGCTTTACTTTGTGCGTCGCGGCCGACTGCTTGTCATCCTTTTGAATGCGGGGAACAAATCCAGCCAGAAGCGCGACATTCACCGCGCCCTGCGCCTGGCCGCCGAACTTGGAGAAGAACCGTCATGACCCAGCCGCTGTCCCCATCGAAACTTGTCCCTTTCGATGCCGCCCGCTATCTCGGCGATGATGAAGCCATAGCGGAATACATGAGCGCCGCGCTGGAGGCCAACGACGCGGACCTTCTTCTGCTGGCTCTGGGGGATGTAGCAAGAGCAAAAGGGATGGCGCAGGTGGCCAAAGATGCCGGGCTTGGGCGCGAAAGCCTATACAAGGCGCTGGCCCCTGGCGCCAAACCCCGGTTTGATACAGTTCTTAAAGTCGTTCAGGCGCTCGGTGTGCGGCTGGTTGCGCAGACCGCCTGATCTTGTCCAGGAGCCAGTGGGACTGGCGCATTGATGCCGCAGACCCCGGCTTGTGCGCCCAACCGCTATCCCCCTATAATCAAAATAGCTCTCCGACGCTTTGGGCGTTTAAGCCATGGGACTGTTTCAACAGGTGCATGTGGCAGGAGGGCTTTTTTTATTGCGGCTCGAGCTTCAGTCGTTTGAACAGCGTGTGAGCCACAATTCTTTCGCGGCGAACCTTTGCAGCAAAGCCGTAGATCCAGCAGCCCGCCACGCACGATCCGGCCAGCATCGCTGCCCCATCTTTCGCTTTATGGGGCTGCCCAACCCGGAGGTCGGCTGTGTTGAAAATTTCGAGGAAATCGGCCATATCCTCAGCCGTGACAGGCACCTGCTGGCGCGACCACTCCTTGTCTGAACCATGGCGATTGAGAATGTGCCGAACGCCGTCGTGATCCAGCGCCACTGTTTTTCCAGTCAGATCAATGCTGAAACGTAAGGCCTGCGCAATGGCCCAAGCGCTAACTCGCCCCAGATCATGCGGGGGCGATTTTGGGGCGCCGGGCAGAATCGCAGCCGCCACATAGCGTTTG